>JBAQCH010000332.1:0-9279 GCA_049294015.1 Anaerolineae bacterium | reverse complement strand
GTCCACCAGGCCCCAGCGGCGGCCCAGCCAGCCAGCCAACGGCGTCAGCGCGGCGGCCAGCAGCAGCGCAGCGGCAAAGATGGCGAGGTAAGTAGGAACGGGGAGAGTAGTGCTCACAAGCTCGATTATACCACACCTACTGACCCTCGCTCCCATCTGATCCGCGGTTCGATGGCCAACACCAAGCAAGGTTCATGCGTCGCGCCAGAAATTGTTGCCAACGTCTGGCTATGCTATCATCTCCGGGCTATGCCTGACTACGTACCGCTTTCCACGCGCGATAGGTCCCTACCTGACCATGTCTGGGATGCCTTCGTCGCCAGCCACCCCGACGGCCACCTTTTGCAGACCAGCGCCTGGGCTGCACTCAAGGCGCGCGTCGGCTGGCAGGTGGAGCGGGTGGCGCTGGCCGAGAATGGCCGCATCCTGGCCGGCGGCCAGGTATTACTGCGCCGCCTGCCCTGGGGCCAGACGCTGGCCTACATACCCAAGGGCCCGCTGGTGGATTGGCGCAACGCGGCCCAGGCGCGCGAGCTGTTGGCGGCGCTGCGGCAGGCGATTGCGCCTCACCGGCCGGCGCTGCTCAAGCTGGAGCCGGACCTGCCCGACTCGCCGCAGCTCGACCTGATCTTCACCAGCTACGGCCTGCGCCGCGGCCATCCGGTGCAGCCGCGCAGCACCATCCACCTGGATCTGCGGCCGGGGCCAGAGGCAGTGCTGGCCGGCATGAAGCAGAAATGGCGCTACAACGTGCGTTTGGCCGAGCGCAAGGGGGTGACGGTGCGAGTCATGACCGCGGCCGATCTGCCAGTGTGGCACGCCATGAACGCCGAGACGGGCCAGCGCGACGGCTTCGGCGTCCACCAGCCGAGCTACTACGATGCCGCCTTCGAACTGTTTCCACCCGACCAGGCCCGCTGGCTGCTGGCTGAGTTCGACGGCCAGCCGTTGGCTGCGATTGCCGCCTTCGCCGTGGGCAGCAAGAGCTGGTACATGTGGGGGGCAAGCAGCAGCCTGGAGCGGCAGCGCATGCCCAACCACGCCCTGCAGTGGGCCGGCATCACCTGGGCTTCCGAGCGCGGCTGCACCACCTACGATCTGTGGGGCATCCCCGATGAGGTGGGCGTCGACCCTGCGGCCTACGCCGAGGACTTCACCGAACAGCACGGCGGGCTGTGGGGCGTCTATCGCTTCAAACAAGGCTTTGGCGGCCAGGTCGTGCGCTACACCGGCTGTTGGGACCTGGAGCTGTCCAGCATGGGGCGGCGCATCTACTACCTGGCGCGGCGGGTGAGGGGATGACTGGGTGAGGGGGTGACAAGGTGACAAGGTGACGGGGTGACGGGGTGACAAGGTGACTGGGTGACTGGGTGACTGGGTGACTGGGTGACGGGATGATGGGATGACGGGGGGCCAAACATGTTGCTTGGGATAACCCGTTTTTTCTTATTGCGATACTTGCGAAACGCGATGGCGAATTTGACTAGAACAATCGTTCGTGATACAATTGCGAACAGATATTCTAGACCAACCAGGCACAGCCGGCCAAACCACCACTCACCCAACTCACCAATCTACCAATCTGCCAGTCCACCAATCACCAACCGAGGCCAACCATGAAACTCTCAGACCGCCAGCAGCGCATGTACGACTTCATCCGCTCCTTCGCCGAGGAGAACCAGTATCCCCCCACTATTCGCGAGATCGGCGAGGCAGTGGGCATCAGCTCCACCTCGGTGGTCAACTACAACCTCAACAAGCTGGTGGACGCCGGCCTGATCGAGCGCAACAAAGAGGTGTCGCGCGGCATCCGCCTGCAAGACGCCATGGCGCGCATCCTGCCCGGCCGCGGCATCCCGATCCTGGGCCACATCGCCGCCGGCCAGCCGATCACGGTCTTCCCGGAAAGCGTGGAGACGGCCGACACGCTGGACCTGGCCGTGGACGTGGTCAGCCGCAGCGAAGGGGTCTACGCGCTGCGCGTCCAGGGCGATTCGATGATCGACGCGCTGGTGGACAGCGGCGACCTGGTGATCCTCAACGCGCAGAACACAGCCAACAACGGCGACATGGTCGCGGCCTGGCTGCTGGACCGCGAGGAGACGACCCTCAAGTACTTCTTCCGCGAGGGCAGCATGGTGCGCCTGCAGCCGGCCAACGAAAACTACCAGCCGATCTTTGCGCCGGCCGACCAGGTGGAAATCCAGGGCAAGGTGATCGCCATCGTGCGGCGGTTGGAATGAGGGGCGGGAAGAACCGCGGATTCGCAGGAGCGCGGATCGGAGGATACGTCCCCCTGCGGCGCACGCTAGCAAGGCGACAGCAGATCCCACCCTATGCCTGACTATCTCTTCCCCCGGACTGAGGCTAGCCAGCCGCTGCGCGCACATGGCTTCCAGATCCCACCTTTTCAACCCGCCGCCGGCTTGAGCAACCCGCACGTGCAAACGTTGCTGGCCACGCGACTGCCGCGCGGCCGCGGGATTACGTTCGAGCGGGTGCGCATCGACACCCCTGACGGCGACTTTCTGGATATCGACCTGGCCCAGGTGAGGGGCGCGACCTTGCCGGCCGGCGCGCCGGTCGTGCTGCTGCTGCACGGGCTGGAGGGCAACGCGCGCCGGCCCTATGCGCTGGATCTCTACCGGCGATTGGCCGAACAGGGCATTCGCAGCGTCGGCATGAACTACCGCTCGTGCAGCGGCGAGATGAACCGCACGGCCCGCTCCTACCACGCCGGCGCCACCGACGACGTAGCCGTGGCGCACAACTGGCTGGACAAACGCTTTCCGGGCGTGGCCAAGGGCATGGTGGGCGTCTCGCTGGGCGGCAACATGCTGCTCAAATACCTGGGGGAGCGTAGCGCGGAGATGGCGATCCGCCTGCGCGCGGCGGCGGCTATCTCGCCTCCCTTCGATCTCAAGCAGGGCGGAGAGCAGTTGGAGCAGGGTCTCAGCCCTCGCTATGTAGCACATTTTCTGGCCAGCATCAAGGCCAAGTTACACGCCAAGGCCGCGTTGGTCACCCCTCTGATCGACCTGGAGCAAGCCCTGGCCGCGCGCACGCTGCGCGAGATCGACGAGGCCATGACTGCGCCGCTGCACGGCTTTGCCAGCGCCGATGACTACTACGCCCGCAGCAGCTCGCGGCGCTACCTGCCCGGCGTTCAGGTTCCCACGCTGATTCTGCGAGCCGAGGACGATCCCCTGATCCCGGCCGGCGACATTCCCTACGATCTGTTCGAGTACAACCCGGTGCTGTTTGCTGGCATCACCAAGCGCGGCGGCCACGTGGGCTGGGTCGAGGGCCGGCCGCTGGCCTATCGCATGTGGGCGCAGCGCCAGGCAGCGGCATTTCTGGCCAGCTATCTGCGGTAGAACACTGAAAACCCGGTGAGCAGAATTCGGCGCTGACGCTGCGGCGCGCCTACCGGAACATCTTCTCAACCATCATCGAATCCCCTGGTCGCCTCGACGGCCGCGGCTGTGAAGCGATACAGCCGCGCCGGCCGGCGCAAGCTGCCGTTGCGGTACTGTCCAGTCTCCTCCAATACGCCGGTCGCGAGTATCTTGCGGCGGAAGTTGCGTTTGTCCAGCCGCTCGGCCAACACCACCTCATAGACCGCCTGCAATTCGCTCAGAGTGAAGGTTTCAGGCAACAGCAAGAAGCCCAGCGCGCCGTGCTCTAGCTTCGAGCGCAGCCGTTGGTGGGCATAGCGCACTATCCGGTGATGGTCGAAAGCCAGCGGCGGCAGATCGGCCAGCGACCACCAGCGCGCCTCGGCCGCATCGTCGCCGGCCTGCACGCGGAGTACCTGGTCGGCGCTGGCCAAGGCGAGATAGGCCACGCTGATGACGCGCGTGCGAGGGTCGCGATCGGGCGCGCCGAAGGCGTAAAGCTGTTCGAGGTAGACGTCGCCGACGCCGGTTTCCTCGTTCAGCTCGCGCAGCGCCGACTGCTCCAGCGACTCGTGCAGGGCGATGAAGCCGCCGGGCATGGCCCAACAATCCTGGTAGGGCCATTTCTTGCGCCGCACCAGCAAAACCTGCAAGTCGTTGTCAAGGTAGGCGAAGAGGGCTACATCAACCGTCACTGACGGACGATCGTAGTCGGCGGGATTATAGGTGGAGGGTACGTAACGAGGGTCCAACAGGTGTCAAGTCTCGTTCAGGCGCCGGGTGCGCGGGGCAGGCTGCAACCACAAGGTAGAGGTAGCTCCCGCACGGACGAAACCGAGCGCGCTGCGTGGGTGGTGCGCTATCGGCGGCGATGATTTCGCCGCAAGCAGGGCGCTATGGTACACTGGCGTCCTGCATTTGTCAAACATCTTCCGCAACCATCTATCGCGCAGCCACGCGCCGAATCGGATTGCAACTATGTCTCTATCAGGTTACGTCGTCGAGGGCCGCGCGCATCTGCTGGCCCGCATCAAAGTGCTGTTCGATCTGCTGCTGGCCCTGGGGCTGTATCTGAGCGGCGCGCCGACCCTCTTGCTGTTGGCGCCGGCTATCGATCTGCTGCTGCTCATCCCCTATCTGCGTACCGTCAAGCGCAATCCCGCCCTGTTGACCTTCGCCACGCTTGCTATCTCGGCCGGTCTGCTAGCCTTGGCGCCGCTGGCGCTGGGCGCACGCGGTCTGGCGCTGTGGGTGCTGTTCCCTGCCATTCCAGCCGGCGCAGGTTTCGTGCTGGCCCGCCGCTCCTTGCTCTGGCAGATGGCCCTCATCACGTCCGGCATACTGGTCTTTGGCGTCTTTCTGCTGCTGCAAAGCGCCCAAACCTGGCTGTTCGATCCGCTGGCCATCGCTGTGCTGGCAGGCGCGAGCCTGGCCAGTATCTTGCTGCTGGCCTGGTTCATGGCGCGGGTGCTGCGGCCTGAATCGGGCAGCCGCGATATGCTGGGCCTGCCAGTCACCGTCGTGCGCGGGGTGATGGTAATCCCGTTCAATTGGGTGGTCGGTGGTGTGCATGTGGACAGCCTGCGGCTGGAGCTGCAAGACCTGCGCCGCATTCATAATCCCCGCTGGATGGTGCTGGACCTGGCGCCGGCCGGTGACATGGGCCGCCATGACCTGAACGCTGTCGAACGGGCGGCCGAGGAAGTCAGCTCGGCGCACTGCACGGTGGTCATCGCCCGGCCGCCGGTCGACGCCATCGGCCACCTGGACCTGGCCCAGCCGGTTGTGGGCCGTATCGAACGCTTCGCCACTGTGGCCCAAGCCGTGGAAGCGGGCCTGCGCCGTCTGGGCTGGACGCAGGGGGGCGAGCAAGGGCGGCGGGTGGTGACGACGGGGTAAGGTTAGGTGTCAGGTTTCGAGTATCAGGTGTCAGGTTCGCTGGCGGGGTGGGCTGTGGGGCCGCCGGCCATGCGGCCCAGCAGCCAGCCGCTGCCCAGCACCACCACCAGCGCCACGATCTGAACGGCCCGCCAGCCATCCCCCACCAGCAGCCCCTCAGCCCGCAGCGGCTCCAAAAAGAGCCGTATGGTCGCGCAGCCGAACAGAGCCATCAACGTCAGTTGGCCGGGGCGCAGCACAGCCCGGCGGTCGGCCCACAGCAGCCCTCCCAGCAGCAGCAACAGCGCCAGCGCCTGGTAGAGCGCGACCGGATGGCGGCGCACGCCGAACAGCTCGACGGCCCAGGGCAGCTCGCTCAGCGCGCCCAGGTCGCGGCCGGCCAGGAAGGCCCCCAGGGCAGCGATGGCCAGCGCCAGCAGCGCGCCGGGCGCGAAGCTATCCAACATAGACGCCACAGACAAACGGTGGCGGTGCAGGTAGACGGCCAATGTGGCCGCGGCGCCCAACAAACCGGCCAGAGGCAGAAACGCGCCCGGGCTGAGCGATAGCAACTGCAGCGGATCGGCGCGGTAGACCGCAAAATAGGCAATGGCGTGGCCCAGGCGCGCTGCGACGATACCGGCCAGCAGCGCGTACAAGCCCGCGTTGTAGACGTGGTCGCTGTCGATGCCGTGGCGGCGCGCTTGCCGGGCAGCCAGCCACAGCCCGGCCATATAGGCGAACAGCAACGCCAGACCATAGGTTTGCAGCCGCAAGGGGCCGATGGGAATGGTCGGGAACAAAGCAAATCTCCGGGCGCACGCCAAGCCGCAAAGAACGCAAAGCAGAAAAGACACACTCGCAGGCCAGGAGTTTCTTTGCGTCTTTGCGGCTTGGCGTGCGATCTCTAACTCATGGGTAGATCGAGCGCAGGTTCTGCGCCAGCACGGCGTCGCTCATGGGGCCGATGAAGGTGCTGCGAATCACGCCGTCGCGGTCGATGAAGAAGGTGGTCGGCAGCGAGTTGACGAGGTATTGTTGGCTGACGCCGGTGCGCTGGTCCAGAGCCACTGGGAAGTCAAGGCCCAACGCCTGCAGGAAAGCGGCCGCTGTCTGCGGCGACTCGCCTTGGTTGACGCCCAGGACCACCACGCCGGCCTCGCCCAGCCGCTCGTGCAGCCGCTGCAGCTCAGGCATTTCGGCCCGGCACGGGCCGCACCAACTGGCCCAGAAGTTGAGCACCACCGGCTGGCCGCGCAGGTCGGCCAGGTCGAAAGCATCGCCAGCTAACGTCGGCAGGCTGAACTGCGGGGCGGGATGGCCGATCGCCGGTGCGGGCGGCAACGCCATAGACGGACGGTCGGCTGGCACGCGCCCCCAGGCGATGGCGGCCAGGCCCAGGATGGCGACGATGGCAGTGAGAGTATACCAACGGGTTTGGTTCACGGATTGCTTCCTAAAGTCATGCGAACGGGGGATGCTTTGGCGGCCCGCAGCATGACAGCGTGTCCATGCCTGTCACCCTGAGGCTCGGCGCAGGGTCTCGGTGTCCGATGAGCATCCGAAAACCGATTATAAGCATTGCCCGGCGAACTGCAATTGGCGCGGTGGAGCTGTCGGAGGCTGCATATCAACTGGTATTGCATCTACAGACTTTCACGCTAAGCTGTGGCAAGCTGATGGCAATACTGAACGGCTTTGCTCCTCTTATCGATGTGCCATGTCTAACGCCACCCAAGATCGAACCATGCCGGGCACGCGCCTGTTGCTGCGCATCTCTGTGCTGCTGCCCATCGCCAGCATCTTCCTGCTGGGCCTGACCAACCACTGGCACGAAGCCGCCATGACCGATGGCCAGGTGCTGTGGCTGGTGTTGGTGGCGCTGACTCCGGCCGTGGTGGTCTATCTTCCCTGGATCGAGCACCAGTTAGGTGGTTATTTTCTGTCGGCGACGTTGAGTATCTATCTTGCCTGCCAAAGCCTGCTCAGCAGCCTGCTGCACAACTGGACCATGGTGCGCTTCGACATGGTGCAGATCGGCCCGGTGTCTGTGCTGGAGCCAGGCGTGTTGCTGCTGATCCCGCCGCTGCTGATCGCCTGGCAGTATGGCTGGATCGGCGCGCTGTTGGCCTCTGCCGCCACCGGCACAATCCACCTGGCTGTGGGTCTGGCGCTGCACCGCTGGATGCCCGGCATGGCGCAGCTCTCCCCCGTGACCCCTATCCTGCGGCCCGACGTGCTCTATTTTCTCCCCTTGCTGGTGGCCTATCTGGGCATCCTCCTGCGCCGGCAACAACGCAGCGAGGCCGAGACGCGCAGCCAATGGCGCGAGTATGCCGCCACGGCTGAGGTGCTGGCGGTGGAGGGAGAGCGGCAGCGCGTCGCCAGGTCGCTGCAAGCCAGCCTGATGCAGCCGCTGGGCGCTCTGAACGACCAGTTGGAGGGCCTGGCCGGCGCGTTGGGCGCTCTGCCGGACAGCGCCGCCGAGCGGCTGCGCAAAGCGCGTCAGCATTCCCGCAAGGCGCTCTACAGCGCTGATGAGATGATCGAGGAACTGCAGGCCGCTCCGCTGCACGACATGGAGTTGGTGGAAGCCATCCGCACGCGCGCCGACATGGTGGCCGAGCGCCACGGCCTGGAGATCGACGTCCAAACCGTCGATCTGCCCAAAGAACTCACCGCACAGCAGGAGATTGTCCTCTACCACGTAGCCGACCAGGCGCTCAACCACGTAGCTAACCACGCCGACGTGCAGCGCATCCATCTGCGACTGGCGGTGGTGGACCATTTCGTGGCGCTGACCGTCCACGACGACGGCCAGTGCCAGTGCCAGGGGCGCGACCTGGGCCACTCTGACCTGGCCAGCCTGGAGACCAGCACCAAGCTGATCGGCGGCCACTTCTGCTTCGACACGCAGCAAGAGGGCGGCAATACCCTGGCCGTCTGGCTGCCCTGCGGCCGCGCCTAGCCGCTTTCCCCCTTTTCCCTCTCTTCCCTCTCTTCTCTCGCCTCCCTGATCCACGGCTGCGGGATACCGCACAAGAATCTGAGCGGCGTCGCGCCGGTGCTGCGGTATTGATGCTGCACGCCGCCCGGCACGAAGATCACGTCGCCGGCCTTGACGGGATAGACCGTATCGCCGATGGTCACCTCGCCCTCCCCTTCGACGACGTAGTTCTGATGCTCGAACCAGTGGGTGTGGTGCGGGGTATTGCCGTGGGGATCCAGCTCGATCACCCGCAGGGCATAGGTGTCAGAGCCGTCCGCTTCGCTGATGACCCAACGGATGGTCGCGCCGACAGCGCCTTCGTCGTGGACATGCTGGGCTGGAAAAGCCTCGATGGGCTTGGGTTCGCTCATAAGCGCCTCCATGATTTCAAAGTTTCGACCGACTGCACGGCGTCATTCTAGCGCCTGCTGGCCATGGCCGCAAATCGAAACACACCCAAATCAAACCCATCGATCATTGACGAATGGTGTCCCATGGGGTAGAATAGGCGCCGTTGCCTGTTTGCCCTTCGCATCCTTCCCGGTTGTTCAGAACCTATCCGCAAGTCTGGAAAGCATCTATGACCACCGTAGCACCCCGTCGCGCCTTCTTCCGCAAATCGCTCGTCGTCCCCACCGAACACGGCGCCTGGTCCTGGCTGCTGGTGCCATGGCTGGTGGGCGCCGCCGTCGGTCTGGCAGCGCCGGTCAACGCGCCGCTGGCTGGTCTGGCCCTGCTGCTGACGCTGGTGGGCGGCCTGAGCGCCTACATGATCCGCCAGCCGGCCACGGCTTGGCTACGCATTCGCCAGGGACGCGGCCGCAAGGCCGATCAGTCGCTGGCTCTGGGCTGGGCCGCAGGGTTCAGCCTTCTCGCGCTGTTTTGTCTCTTGGGGCTGCTCCTGCTAGGACGCACGGCGCTGTTTGGACTGACCGTGCCCTTCCTCACTATCCTGTTGGCCTATCTGCTGGCGGCCCGCGCCGGCCGCGCGGCCATGCGCAGCCTGTCCATGGA
>JBAQCH010000331.1:0-3773 GCA_049294015.1 Anaerolineae bacterium | reverse complement strand
AGCCCGCTGCCGGCGTTGAGATCCAGCACCCGATGATGGCGCTGGAGCCGCGCCGCCTGCATGATGCGCTCGCGCTGGACGGCCAGGCGCTGGCCGGCGCCGCTGACCGTACGCTGCAGCCACTGGTCGCGCGCCCGGCCAACCGCATCGCCGGTGAAGGTCAGCACTTCAGGCGGGCCGACGCCTTCGCCCTCGACCATGGCCGCCAATTGAGCCTCACGGCGCCGCTCGACCTCATCCTTGATCCGGGACTCGGCGCCGGTGTCGCCCGGCTGGTAGAAGACCTTGCCCTGCATGGCCGCGGGCAGGTACTGCTGCGCCACCCAGTGATCGCGGAAGGCGTGCGGGTAGAGGTAGCCCTCGCCGTGGCCGAAGCCCTCCTTGTCGCGGTTGCCATCGCGCAGATGGGTGGGCACCTCGGCCTCCCGCTCCTGTTCCACCGCCTCCAGCGCCGCGAAGAAGCCCATGGCCGAGTTGGACTTGGGCGCCGTCGCCAGGTGGAGCGTCGCCAGGGTCAGGTGGAAGCGCCCCTCGGGCAGGCCGACGCGGTCGAAGGCCTCAGCCGCGGCCACCACGGTGCGCAGCGCGCTGGGGTCGGCCAGCCCTACGTCCTCGCCGGCGAAGATCAACATGCGGCGGAAGATGAAACGCGGGTCCTCGCCGGCGTAGACCATCTTGGCCAGCCAGTATAGCGCCGCGTCTGGGTCCGAGCCGCGCAGCGACTTGATGTAGGCGCTGATGGTGTCGAAATGGTAGTCCCCCTCCTTGTCGTACAGCACCGCGCGGCGCTGGATGCTCTCCTCGGCGACGGCCATGGTGATGTGGACGAGCCGGTGATCGGTGACCGGTGATCGGTGATCGGTAGCTCCTGACTGTTTACCGCTTACCGATAACCGTTCACCTTCCGGCTCCGTCGTCTCCACCGCCAGCTCCAGCGCGTTGAGCAGGGCCCGGGCGTCGCCGTTGGCCACGTTGACCAGGTGCGCCAGCGCGTCGTCGTCGATCTGGACGTCGAGCTTACCGTAGCCGCGCTCCGGGTCGGCGATGGCCTGGCGCGCCACAGCGAACAGGTCGGCCTCGGTCAACGGCTTGAGCTGGAAGATGCGGCTGCGGCTGACCAGCGGCCGGTTGACGCTGAAATAGGGGTTCTCGGTGGTGGCGCCGATCAGGATCACCGTGCCGTTCTCCACCCAGGGCAGCAGCGCGTCCTGCTGGGCCTTGTTGAAGCGGTGCACCTCGTCGACGAAGAGGATGGTCTTGCGGCCGTACATGCCCCGCTGCTGCTGGGCTGCCTCGGTGGCCTCGCGGATGTCCTTGACGCCGGCCAGCACCGCATTGATGGCGATGAAATGGGCGCGGGTGGTGTTGGCGATGACGCGTGCCAGGGTGGTCTTGCCGGTGCCGGGCGGGCCGTAGAAAATCACGCTGCTGAGCTGGTCGGCCTGGATTGCGCGGCGCAACAGCCGGCCTGGGCCGACGATGTGCTCCTGGCCGATGTACTCGTCCAGCGTGCGCGGCCGCATGCGCGCGGCCAGGGGCTGTTCCTGCTCGATCAGGTTGTCGCGGCGGTGGTCGAAAAGATCGGTCTTGAGCATAGGGCTATTTTAGCACAGCCGGACGCTTCTTGACGATTGCTACCATAGACGCTATGATACAGCCCTGACGAAACAAGAAGGAAACAGGGACCGCCTCCTGGCCCAGCAGCAGGGACGCGAACACTGCGGTTCGAGCTATTCCTGATGACCACCCTCAACCAAACCCCCGAACAAAAAGCCCGCGATACGATCGACCGCAAGCTGCGCGAAGCAGGTTGGTCGGTGCAGAACAAGGACCGTATCGATTGGCAGGCCGGGCCAGGCGTGGCTGTGCGCCACTACCTGACCCAGGAGGGCAAGGAGACCGACTACACCCTGTTCGTGAACCGCAAGCCGGTGGGAATCATCGAGGCCAAGCAGGAGGAGGAAGGCCACCATCTGACGGCAGTAGAGGAGCAATCGGCCGAATACGCGACCAGCCAGCTGCGCTATCTCCGCAACGACCCGCTGCCCTTCGTCTACGAGAGCACAGGCGTGTTGACGCGCTTCACCGACTACCGCGACCCTAAACCGCGCTCGCGTCTCGTGTTCACCTTTCACCGCCCGGAAACCTTTCATGCCTGGCTAAACCTGGGGCCAGCGTTGCGCAGCCGCCTGCAGGGTCTGCCTGACCTGCCCACAGCCAGGCTGCGCGGCTGCCAGATCACGGCCATCACCAATCTGGAACGCTCCCTGCGGGAAAACCGGCCCCGGGCGCTGGTGCAGATGGCCACCGGCTCCGGCAAGACCTACACCGCGATCACGGCTATCTACCGCCTGCTCAAGTTCGCCAACGCCCAGCGCGTCCTCTTCCTGGTGGACACCAAGAACCTGGGCGAGCAGGCCGAGCAAGAGTTCATGGCCTACGTGCCCAACGACGACAACCGCACCTTCACCGAGCTGTACAACGTCCAGCGGCTGCGCTCGCGCGCTATCCCGCCCGACAACCAGGTCTACATCTGCACCATCCAGCGGCTTTACTCGATCCTCAAAGGTGAGGAGTTGGATGAAAGCCTGGAGGAGGAGCACCCGGCCGAGCGGGCCTGGCAGCCCAAGGAGCCGCTGCCGGTGGTCTACAACGCAGCCATCCCCATCGAGTTCTTCGACTTCATCATCATCGACGAGTGCCACCGCTCGATCTACAACCTGTGGAAGCAGGTGCTGGAGTATTTCGACGCCTTCCAGATTGGCCTGACCGCCACGCCCGACAAGCGCACCTACGCCTACTTCGACGAGAACGTGGTCAGCGAATATCCCCACGAGCAGGCGGTGCTGGACGGCGTCAACGTGCCCGGCGACGTCTACCGCATCGAGACGGCGATCACTCAGCATGGCGGCGCAATCTGGCGCGGCCAGTACGTGGACCGGCGCGAGAAGCTGACCCGGCGCACCCGCTGGCAGCAGATGGACGAAGATCTGATCTACGACGGCCAGGCGCTGGACCGCTCGGTGGTCAACCCCAGCCAGATCCGCCACGTGATCCGCGCCTTCCGCGAGCACTGGCCGGAGATCTTTCCCGGCCGCGACGAGGTCCCCAAGACGCTGATCTTCGCCAAGACCGACAGCCACGCCGAAGACATCATCGAGATCGTGCGCCAGGAGTTCGGCGAGGGCAACGAGTACTGCAAGAAGTTGACTTACCTGGCCGAAGAAGATCCCAAGTCGGTGCTAGCCCAGTTCCGCACCGGCTATTATCCCCGTATCGCAGTCACCGTGGACATGATCGCCACCGGCACCGACGTCAAGCCGCTGGAGTGCCTGCTCTTCATGCGCGACGTCAAGAGCCGCAACTACTTCGAACAGATGAAGGGCCGCGGCACGCGCACGCTTGGCCGCGACGACATGGTCAAGGTCACCCCTTCGGCGGCGTCGGCCAAGACGCACTTCGTGATCGTGGACGCGGTGGGCGTGACCGAATCGCTCAAGACCGACAGCCGCCCGCTGGAGCGCCAGCCGGGCGCGCCGCTGAAGGACCTGCTGGCGGCCGTCACCTTCGGCGCGCAAGACGAGGACCTGTTCAGCAGCCTGGCCAGCCGGCTAGTGCGGCTGGACCGGCAACTGAGCGAGGACGAGCAGGCCCAGGTCGCCGCCCTCACCGGCGGCGCCAGCCTGAGCCAGATCGCCCGTGACCTGCTGGCGGCCTACGATCCCGACGCGCTCGAGGCCCAGGCCAGCCAGCAGTTTGCCCTGCCGCCCGGC
>JBAQCH010000330.1:0-6573 GCA_049294015.1 Anaerolineae bacterium | reverse complement strand
GGTCGCCGCCGGCCCTGGCAACACGGCGCAGATCGGGCGCCCGGCCCAGGAAGACCAGCACCAGATAAAGGCCCAGGCCGATCAGCAGCGCAGGCGTTAACAGGCCCATAAAGCTGCGCCACAGGGCGTCGATGCGCCAAGGCAGCAGGCCGAAGTTGCCGGCCAGCAGCAGGGCGCCGATCAGCAGCAGCAGGGCGCCCCACAGCACCATCGGATTGCTCTTCAATCGCGGCCACAGGTCGCCGCGCGGCGTGATCTTGATGGCGGCGTACTCCGGCGGTTCCTTGGGCAGGATCCAGGCCAGCAGGGTGTAGATCAGCAGAGCGATGCCCAGCGTCAGCAGGCTGGCCACCAGCCACACCACCCGCACGATGCCAGGATCGACGCCGAAGAACTCGCCCAGCCCGCCAGCCACACCCGCCACGGCGCGGTCGGTAGTCGAGCGGTAGAGTCGTTTCTTGGTGGGTATCTCTCTGGCGGTTCCTTCGATAATCGGTTCGTTCTGGTCGGTCATGGTTTGGTTTCTCATGTCAATGTCAATAAGGAAAAGGACTGACAGTCCTGCACTTGGAACAGGGTAGCGTGCCAACTCGAAAGCAGGACTGTCAGTCCTGCCCGTCGTTTCGATTTCTTTACGCAGAACGCCAGAAAAAGTTCCGCACACCGTCGATGAGCACCCCCGAAATCACCACCGCCCTACGCAGCTTGCTGCGCGAGAAGGTTCATGTCCAGCCCGGCACACTGTCCCGATTGCCGACCCACCAGGCGGCGCGGCTGCGCAGCCCGTTGGACTTGGGCCGGCTGCTGCTGGCGCCGTTGGATCGCGCGCCGCTGGAGCTGCTGCGCTTTTGGGCGAAGCACCCGCGCGGCCAGGCTGTGATCAATCCGCTGCGCCACGGCTATGCGCCCGGCGTGCAGCCGGTAGGCCGACGTGCGTTCGACGGCGTGGCCTGGGTAGCGGCGCGGCGACTGCTGACTGAGCCGGGCCTGACCAGCCCGCTGGCCGACCTGCTGGATCACCTGCTGGGCAGCGATGGCGAGCCAAACGGCGCTACCCTGAGCGACGGCGCGGGCTGCAGTCCGGCCTGGGCCGAGGTGGGTGGCCGCATGCAGCGCCAATGGCGCCTGGGCTATGCGCCGCCCGAAGCAGCGACCGCGCCGCAGGCCTATTTTGCTTGGGGAGTGCGTTCGTTTCTGGCCGACCCGGCGGGATTGGCTGTCGTCGATCCCGGCCTGGAGCGGCTGCTGCGCACAACGGTGTTCGCCAGCCAGTTCTGGCGGTGGGCCGCCAGCGTCGCCGCCGAATGAACCCGTAGACCGGGCAGGTGTTCGGCGTCTGACACACCCGAAGCATGCTAAAGCAAGCTCAGTCATGCACAAATCCTCCTGGCCACCTGAATCGAAGAATTGAGCGCGGTGTCATGTGTCACGTGTCACGTTTCACAAGGAATCCACATTCCCTCTTTCTTGCCTTTTCCCCCTCAAAGCCGTATAATCCACGCTTGGCGCCCGGCGCGCAACCGGGTCGTTGACTATTGTGTTGCCGGAGTGGCCGGCAGTCCTTATATCCAGTTGTGGTAGCGAATTCTTCTGCCGGCCAGCCCGGCGGATTTGGCGAAAACGATCTGACAAAACCCCAAAGGAGCAAGTCCAAGATGAGTCACAAATGGGTCTACCTGTTCACCGAGGTGGACGAGGCCGAGAAGTACATGGGCGGCAGTTGGGACGGCGTGCGTGCGCTGCTGGGCGGCAAGGGCGCGGGTCTGGCCGATATGATCCGCGGCAAGCTACCGGTGCCCCCCGGATTCACTGTCACCACCGAAGCCTGCAACGCCTACCTGGCGGCCGGCGAGCAGTTCCCCGAGGGCCTGTGGGAGCAGGAGTTGGCTGCGATGAAGGCCACCGAGGCCGCCACTGGCAAGGTCTTCGGCGACCCCAGCAACCCGCTGTTGGTTTCCTGCCGCTCCGGCGCCAAGTTCTCCATGCCCGGCATGATGGACACAGTGCTCAACATCGGCCTGAACGACGACACCGTGGCCGGCATGGTGCAGCTCACCGGCAACGAGAAGTTCGTCTATGACTCCTACCGCCGCCTGGTGCAGATGTTCGGATCGGTGGTGATGGACGTCGACAAGGAAGCCTTCGAAAAGGTGTTGGAGGCTTACCGCCACAAGGCCGGCGTTGCCAGCGATTCGGACCTGAGCGTGGTCGATCTCAAGGAGATCACCGCCCAGTTCAAACAGATCGTTAAGCAGCACACCGGGCGCGAGTTTCCTGGCGATGTCTACGACCAGCTCAAGCTGGCCACCGAGGCTGTCTTCAAGTCCTGGAACGGCAAACGCGCCTTCGACTACCGCAATGCCTCCAAGATCGCCCACGACCTGGGCACGGCCGTCAACATCTGCACCATGGTCTTCGGCAACATGGGCCAGGACAGCGGCACCGGCGTGCTGACCACCCGTGACGTATCCAACGGCAACCCCAGCATCGAGGGCGACTTCCTGATCAACGCCCAGGGCGAGGACGTGGTCTCCGGCACCCGCCAGACCATGCAGATGAGCGACATGAAGGCAATCATGCCGGTCATGTACGCGCAGCTCGAGGGCATCTGCCAGCAGCTCGAAAAATACTACCGCGAGACCCAGGATATCGAGTTCACCGTCGAGCGCGGCACGCTGTGGATCCTCCAGACCCGCAACGCCAAGCGCACTGCCCAGGCCGCCATCCGCATCGCGGTCGATATGGCCGACGAGGGGCTGATCAGCAAGACCGAGGCCGTCAAGCGCGTGCAGCCCTGGGACGTGGACTTCTATCTGCATCCGCAGTTCGACATGGACTCCAAGAAGGCCGCCACCGGCCGCGGTGAGCTGGTCGCCATCGGCCTGAACGTCTCCCCCGGCGCGGCCGTGGGCCAGATCACCTTCGACGCCGACACGGCCGAGCGCTGGTCCAAAGAAGACGGTAAAGACGTGATCATGGTGCGCCCTGAGACGACCCCCAACGACGTGCATGGCATGTTGGCGGCCAAGGGCATCCTCACCAGCCGCGGCGGCCGCACCAGCCACGCGGCGTTGGTCGCTCGCCAGTTCGGCATCCCGGCCGTGGTCGGCGTGGCCGCGATGGAGGTCAACGTCGAGGATCGCAAGGCGACCGTCAACGGCGTAGCCTACCAGGAAGGCGACTGGTTCTCGCTGGACGGCACCACGGGCGAGATCTTCACCGGCAAGATCGCCACCAAGCAGCCCGACATCGAGGACCCCTACCTGCTCAAGCTGCTGAGCTGGGCCGACGAGCTGCGCACGCTGGGCGTATGGGCCAACGCCGACTACCCGGTGGACGCGCAGCGCGCCCGCCGCTTCGGCGCAGAGGGCATTGGCCTGACCCGCACCGAGCACATGTTCTTCGAGACCCACCGCCTGCCCACCGTGCAGAAGATGATCCTGGCCAAGACCGAGGCCGAGCGCGACGCTGCCCTGGCTGTGCTGCTGCCCTTCCAGCGCGAGGACTTCGACGGCCTGTTCCGGGCCATGGACACCTTGCCCGTCACCATCCGCCTGATCGACCCGCCCATGCACGAGTTCCTGCCCTCGCAGGAGGCGCTGCTGGTCGAGGTGACCGAGCTGCGGCTGACCAAGCCCGGCTCGCCGGAGCTGGCTGAGAGGGAAGCGCTGCTGTCGGCCGTGGAGGGCATGCACGAGGCCAACCCCATGCTGGGGCTGCGCGGCGTGCGCTTGGGCATTCACTTCCCCAGCCTGACCCGCATGCAGGTGCGCGCCATCTTCGAGGCGGCCTGTGACTGCGCCAAGGATGGCGTGGACGTCCATCCCAAGATCATGATCCCGCTGACCGCGCACATCAACGAGCTCAAGGTGCAGCAGTCGGCGCTGGAGGCCGAGGCTAAGGCTGTGATGGCCGAGAAGGGCATCGAGATCGACTACCAGTTCGGCACTATGATCGAGATCCCGCGCGCGGCCCTGACCGCGGGCGAGATCGCCGAGATGGCGCAGTTCTTCTCCTTCGGCACCAACGATCTGACCCAGATGACCTTCGGCATCTCGCGCGACGACGCGGAGAAGGGCTTCCTGTTGGAGTACATCGACAAGAAGATCCTGCCGGAGAACCCCTTCGCCACTATCGACGAGGCCGGTGTGGGCGCGCTGATGGACATGGCCGTCAAGGCCGGCCGCGCCACCCGTCCCGACCTGGAAGTGGGCATCTGCGGCGAGCACGGCGGCGATCCGCAGTCCATCGACCTGTGCCACCGCTTGGGGCTGAACTACGTCTCCTGCTCCCCCTTCCGCGTGCCGATTGCCCGCCTGGCCGCAGCGCACGCCGCGCTGAAGCACGGCAAGTAAGCCGAACCGGACCAGCGAAACACCCCTTCGAGCACAAGTATCGAAGGGGTGTTTATTATCAGACTCCGGAGCTACACAGAGTTCGCAGAGGAGACGCAGAGGGCGCAGAGAAGAGGGTTGGAAATCTTCTTCTCTGTGCTCTCTGTGTCTCCTCTGTGCCCTCTGTGTCCCTTCACCCTTCCAGAGCTACACAGAGTTCGCAGAGGAGACGCAGAGGGCGCCGAGAAGAGGCTGAGAAGTCTTTCTTCTCTGTGCTCTCTGTGTCTCCTCTGTGCCCTCTGTGTCCCGCTCCTACTCGCCCATGCGGAAACGACGAATGCCGTCCTTCATCAGCGGCACGTTGAAGTTGAGCAGCAGACCGAGGGGACAGCCAGATAGCTTGAGATAGGTCAACACCTGCGCCTCATGGACGGGCAGGATATTCTCCACGGCTTTGATTTCCACCACGATCAGTCCCTCTACCAGCAGGTCGACGCGGTAGCCGATCTCCAGGCCGATCTCCTTATACACCAGCGGCAAGCCCTTTTGCCGCTCGACCCTCAGTCCCAACCGCTCCAACTCGTATAAGAGACATAGTTCGTAGGCCGACTCCAACAAACCCGGCCCCAAATAGCGATGCACCTCAATGGCGGCGCCGATTATCATAGCGGTCAGCCGGTTCAAGTACGCTGCGTCGATATTGCGAGAAGTCATGTTCCACCTCCTTGATAGCAGTCGCTGTTCTTGGAGACTTGCCACGGGCACGGGATAGATCCCAGAGGAGACACAGAGGACGCAGAGAAGAGATATGATATGTCTTTCTTCTCTGTGCTCTCTGTGTCTCCTCTGTGCCCTCTGTGTAGCTCTGGATCACTCCTCGCGCGGCAGGTTCTCCTGGGGAATCTCAGGCGGCGCAGGGGCGGGTTCGGCCATAACAGCCGCAGGAGGGGCGGGCGCCTCTACGGGGACGCTGGCGCGCGTCCGCAGCAACAACCGCTGGTGGCGGATGACCGCGAATTGTGAGTAGAGCACCCACAGCAGGAACAACGTCAGAACGATGGCGGTGAGGTTATAGATCAACAGCAGCCGCGCGCGCTGGGCAGCCAGGCGCGCCTGCAGGGTGTTGATCTCAGCCTGCGCCGCTTCCACGCTGGCCTGCGTTTCAGCCAGCCGGCTGTCCACCCGCCCCGTCAGCCCGGTCAGCGTATCCACCGACTCGTTGGTCAGGCGATCTGCTGTCCCTGTCACGGCCGATCGGATGGTGTCGTTGATCTGGCGCACGTCGGCTGCGGTCTCGTCCAGCCGGTTGAGCGCAGTCTCCAGGTCTTCGACAGCCGGCGGCGTCTCGCGGATGAACGGGATGGCGTTGACGAAGTCCACCAGGGCGCGCACCGACCGGACCGCGCCCGTAACCGGCGTCAGGACCGTTCTGATCTGTTCCACGGCCGGCGCCAGCCGCTCACCGATCCGGTTGGACAACGCCGTCAGCAGGGGATTGTTGGCCTCGATGTTGCCGCCAACGGTCACGATGGTCTCCTCGACCTGCTGGACCTCAGCCCGGCCGCGCTGCACCAGGTCGTACGCGCGGCTAGCGCCAGCGTCGACTACGCCAACGGCTGTGTCGGTGATGGCGAAGGCCCGCAGCGTCACTTCGGTCGCGGTGTTGTGCGCCCACCATGTGCCGACAATGCCGGCGATGCTGGCGATCATTACCAGCACCGCAACGAGCATGATGAACCAACGTAGGAGCTTTTTGCCGGTGCTCATGAGAACCTCACTTTCAAGATCGAATGATTGACAGAGCGCCAGACGCGCGCTGCGCTGGCGGCATCACAGCTCGCCCTCAGGCCGGCGGCCTTGCGTGAGAGCTGCCGTCTGCTGAGGGCTGAACGGTGCATCGAACAAACGGGGGTCCAGATGATAGACCCGGAACAGATCGGCGATGAAGTGCATGCGGTCGGCTAAACGGCTCCAATCGGCCGCGCCGGCGTCGGTGGGGCTATCCGGGGTGGGGTCGACCTGCCGCAGCAGCGCAGCCAACTCAGTTAGGTCGACGGTGCGCAGCAGGTCGGGGAAGCTGCCGGGCAGGTCGCGCCCCAGGAAAATCACCTGGCCGTCGGGCATGGCCAGTGTCATCAGGCGCTCGGTGACCACGAGCCGGCCCATGCGCATCGCCTCGTCGGCCAGGTGATCGCGCGCCTGCAGCAGCGGCCGCGCCCGTCCAGCCAGGCCCGCCAGC
>JBAQCH010000329.1:0-13690 GCA_049294015.1 Anaerolineae bacterium | reverse complement strand
CGCTGAAGGTCAGCGGCTGGCCGGCGACGCCCTGGCCGGGCCCGCTGATGATGGCCGTGGGCGGCTGGGCCTGCACAAGCTGCCAACTGGCTGCGATCTGGCCGTTGCCGCTCAGTTTGAAGTACTCCACCACCACGCTATGGTCGCCGCGGCTCAACACGCCGCTGTCAGCCTCCAGCACACGCGGGCCGCCGCTCTGCCAATCGTTGATCAACGGCCGGCCGTCGAGCCAGAGCCGCGCGCCGCCCTCCACGCTGACCGTAAAGCGGTAGTTGCCATCCTCGAACAAAGCCTGGCGCGACCAGCGCACCGAGAAATTGTCCGCGGGCACGCCGGGCGCGGGTGGGCCGCCGCCCCAGTTGAAGTTGATGGTGGCGTCGTCCTGCACCGCGGCGGGCGGCGGCAGCAGGTTGGGGTTGGCGAAGTACTCCCCCTTCCAGCCGCGGAAGGTTGTCAACGGCGTGGGGCTTGGTGTGGGCGTGGGAGGAGATGCCACCACTGGCACGGCGCCCGCGTTGCGCGCTTCGACGCGATCGGCCGGCGCCCAGCCCTGGCCGCCCTGAATGTTGGCGCCCTGGATCTGCCACCAGGCGCTGTCGGCCGTGCGGCCGATGATGGCCGCGCTGCCGCCGGCCGGCAGGATGCCGATTACCTCGAACGCCTCGCCTGGCCCGCTGCGCACCGACACGTTGCTCAGGGCAATCGCCGTCGGCGCGCCGGGCGTGAGGGTCAGCGTGCTGGTGACGGTAGCGGTGAGGGACGGGTCGGGCGTGGCTGTGCCGCCGCCCGAGCCGCTGGGACCGGAGAAGAGCCGGCTGAGCAGCAGGACGATCACCAGCACCACGGCGCCCAGCACGATCACGGCTGCCACCAGGCCCATACGCAGGCCGGATGCAGGCGCTTCGTCGGCTGGCGGATCTGGTTCTATGCCACCAGGCCCGGTCGATGGCGCAGGAGGCGCGCCAGCCGGCCGAATCGGCTGAGCAGGGGGCGCGCCGCCTGGCCTGGGCGGCTGGGCGGGGGGCGTGCGGACAGGCGAGGCAGGAGGCGCATAGCCGAGCGGCGCCAGCACAGCCTGATCCTCGACGTCCAGCGCCAGCAACGGCACGCCCAGGTTTTCGATGGCGGCCTGTAGCGCCGGCTGGGGCAGAAAGTCCAGCGCCGTCGCAGTGGCCTGCTCGACGCGCGGCACATCGCGCTGGCTCAGTTTGTAGACCACCGTTGGCGGGCTGCCATAGGTGATTAGCGTACTTTGGGGACGGCGAATGACGCGGCCTGGTGCAGACATGGGCTATCAACTCTCTCGATCATTTGATTTGGGTCATACGGCCTTGACCAGGCGCTCGACCGTTCGGGTCGGTCTCTTGCTGGTCAGGTCATAGGCGTCTTGCAGGTTCATCCAGAACTGAGGGGTGGTGCCCAAGGCCTGGGAGAAGAGCCAGGCTGTTTCAGGAGTGACGCTGCGCTTGCCGCGCACGATCTCATTGACCCGTTGCATGGGAACACCGATGTGCTGTGCAAAGGCGAGCTGAGTGATTCCCAGAGGTTCAAGGAACTCCTCCTTCAGCACCTCGCCTGGATGCGTGGTAGTTCGGTTTTCGGGCAGCATGGTGTGAATCCTTCGATCAGTGATAATCCGTCAATGACACGTTGTAGGCATTGTTGCCTTGCCAGCGAAAGACAAGTCGCCACTGTTGGTTGACTCGAATGCTGTAATAGCCCATCAAGGCACCCGCAAGGGTCTCCAATCGATTACCAGGCGGTTCACGCAGATCGTCCAATTTGTGGGCAGCATTGAGAACGTCGAGCTTGCGCAACGCCACGCGTTGCAGCGCCGGTGCAAAGCGCCGAACACGATGAGTGTTACGCCCATGATAGAGATCGGAAGTGGCGTCATCGTCAAAAGATACGATCATCTACGTTGGTCCAGTGCCATTATACACGCTGCATACTTGCCGTGCAACTATGTACCCAAGTTCAATGCTGGCCACCAGCAGTGACTTCTCAGGTGTAAAGTCTGGCGCTGCGTTCAGAGTCGCTTGCTCGGCGGCAAAGAAACCAATCTGCGCGTCTACACCGAGCGGCAACCGCACTTCTATGAGCGGGGAAAACGCGTCTGCACGTACTTCGTAGCTTTGCTGACTGGCAAGGGCTGGCTGGAGTTGCCGGTGCGGATGTAGAACTCCTCCTTGCCCTTGAAGGTCAGATAGGCCGGCGCGCTGGCCGGCGCGACGGAGAGCACACAGATGGTCTTGCCGTCGATCTCGTCGAAAGCCAGGCTGACGTATTGGCGGAACTCGGCGCCGATCATGCTGGTGAAGGCCATGTTGACGGCGTTCTCGAAGCCGTCCACGTTCTTCTTAGGCAGCGCGCTAAAGTCCCGCTCCAGGCCCAACACCTCGCCCTGGTCACTGACGCCGATCAGCAGCACGCCGCCGGCGGTGTTCATGAAGGCCGCCAGGTTCTTCATCACCGGCTCGTAGAGGTCCTTGTTGACCGACTGGCGGTAGTAGTCCCACAGCAGGCTGGCCTTGAACTCGACGTACTGGCCCTCGCCGGCGGCGATCAACTGGGCGGCTGGCCGGGGCTCGTGCGCAGCCTGGCGCGCCCGAGCCAGCTCAGCCAGCCCGGCGATCTGCTCAGCCGTCGCGTCCAGGTTGGGAATATCCTTCAGCACAGCCAGGACGACACCGTCCGCGCTGCACAGTGTCAGACTGCCGTAGTCCAGGCGGCGCCCCAGCGGGCCCTGGCTGGCGGCGCTGTCGGCGATGGACGCGAGATCAGCCAACTTCTTCTCGCCGTGTAGCCCGCCGCCCTTCTGCACGATCTGCTGGCTGTCCACCACGTAGACCGGCAGGTACCAGGTCACGAAGGCGACAACCACCAGCAGGAACTGAACCAGCGCCAGCAACAGCACCACGAACAGCGTGTAGTCTGGCACCACCCGGGCCAGGGCCGATTCCTGGTAGTCGCCGCGCAGGTTCAGCGCCAGCGCCGCGAAGGTGGGCAGCAGGGCGAAGAAGAAGACGAGGACCGCAACCCGTTTGAGAAAGACAAACGGGCTCTTGCGCACGATGATCTCGCGTTGGTTCATGAATTCCAGTTAACAACTGTTGCCAAAGGCCGCCATCACCAGCATGATGTCCACGATATCTACGTCGCCGTCGCCGTCCCGGTCGTAGCGGTTGTTCCAGCCGGGCGAGGCCGTAGTCTCACCCCAGTGGGCCGCGATCTGGCCGATGTCCAGCACGTCGATGCTGCCGTTGCCGTCGAAGTCCGGGCAGGTGCGGAACGGCGCGTTGGGCAGCGGCCAGGCGTAGGCCCCGCGGCTGCGGGTCCACAGCGCGAGGGTCGTCGCGCCGCTGTCGACGCTCATGTCCCAGATCATCACGTTGGGCAGGCCGGCCTGGAAGCGGTACCACGCCGGCGTCGCCGCGTGGATGTCGTTGGTGTAGTACAGGCCCCAATCGCTGCCCGCAAAGACCTGCTGTGGGAAGTTGGGGTTGACCATGATCGAGTTGACCGGGATATTGGGCAGGTTGCCGCTCTTGTTGGCCCAGGTGAACGAGACGCAGTCCGCGCTACAGGTCACCTGGAAGACGTGGCCGGGCGTGGCGGGGGTATTCTGGTCGAAGCCGCCCACGGCCGCGTAGCCGATCAGCGGGTTGGCTGTGTCCTGGAACACGTCCAGGATCGGCCGGTTGGGCAGCACGGCGTTGCCGCCGGTGACGTTGACCCAGAAGGCGCTGTTGGCCACGCCCTGGCCCAGCTCGAAGCCCATCTGCACGTTGCCGTCGTTGGTGCCAACCATCGCGCGCGTGTTGTCGCTCCAGGCGTAGTTGAGCTGGTTGATGAAAGAGCGGTCGGCCAGCGTGTTTTTGGTCAGGTCGCCGCTGTTGACATGCCAACGCGCGGCCGCGCTGGCGCCGATCGCGCCGTTAACCGACTCGAAAACCCGATAGGAGCCGGCGATCATGTGGGTACAGCCGGTAGGCGGGCAGCCGTTTTTCTGGATCTCGTAGGGGAAGATGAAACTCAGCCGGTCGGCCGTCCAGGCGCCGGTGGCCGAGGTCTGGCCGCCGAGGGGGCCGGTGGTGCTCACGGCCAGCGCGCCGTTCTGGCTCTCCTGGTACCAACGCTGGCCCAACACCGGCTCGATGCGCGCGAACATGCCATCGCCGCCCTTGCGCAGTTGCCAGACTGCCTGGGCCGGGCTGCCGGAACTCCAAACGTAGACGGCCGAGCCGTTGTCCTGCATGCCGCCGTTGATGCCCGGCTGGGCCGAGGTGGCAAAGTTGGCGGTGATGTCGCCGGAGTAGAACTCCAGCGTTGGCAGCGAGGTATTGAGCTGGCTGAAGGTCGGATTGGCCGCGTTGGCGTTGAGGGTGACGTACGCGCCGCCGTCGCTGCCAGCCAGCAAGGTTGACGATGAGCCAGGCAGGTAGGCCAGCGCGTGGTGATCCACATGCACCGTGGTGCCGCCGGCGTAGCCGCAGGTCAGGTTGACGTAGGTCGTGCCGCCGTTGGTGGAGCGGAAGATGTCCACCGTGTCCAGATAGGTCACGTCAGGGTTGTTGGGATCGACGGCGATGTTCTGATCGTACCAGTTCTGGGTGTAGTCGCCGGAGCAGCCGGTCAGTCCGGTGCGGTTGGAGCGCTGCTGCCAGGTGACGCCGCCGTCGGTGGTGCGCCAAATACCCAGCAGGCCGCCGCGCTGGCTGGTGCTGGTGGCCAGGATCGCCTGCGCCACCACGTAGATCACGTCGGGATTGCTGGGCGAGATGGCGGCGTCCAGTCGGCCCAAGATGTTGCCGCCGCCGGTGGTGGTATTGACCGGCACGCCGGCCGCCGTGCCGGCCGGCCAGCCGTTGTCGGCCCGGCTCAGCGTCTCCCAGCCGGCGGGGCAACCGCTAGCCGGCAGCAGGGCGCGGTAAACGCCGTTGGCCCCGTTCTGGTCCAGGCCGACCTGCACCGTGGTGGCAAAGCCGCGCGTGCCGATGAAGGCATAGATCTGCGTCTCAGCGCCGGTGTCGCGCAGGATCAGGCCGGTGGTGTCCTGGCGCTGGCTGCTGAAGCTGTTGGTCAGACACGGCCCGGTCCACGTATCGCCCGCGTCGTAGGAGAGGAAGAGGCCGGTCTTCGTACCCACCACCAGCCGGCTGCTGTTGTTGGGATCGACCTGCACCTTGCCGATGGCCTGGTACTGCGGGAAGACGCCGCCCGGCTGGCTATAGGCCGCGTTGAAGACATCCGCGCCCAGCACCTGCCAGGTGGCGCCTTGGTCGCTGCTCTTGAGCACGCCGGCCGAGCCGAAGGCAAAGGAGCCGAAGCACAGGTCGCCGGTGCCGGCGTAGACCGTGTTGTGGTCGTTGGGATCAATGACGATGTCGCCGATGGCGATGGTGCTCAGCAGTGGGTCGTCGGTGACCGAGGTCCAGGTGGTGCTGGCCGAGCAGCAGTTGGTGGTCTTCCACACGCCGCCGCCGTTGGAGCCCAGATAGGCCACGTTGGGCGCCACCGGATCGATGGCGATGACGTTGGTGCGGCCGCTGACCAGGCCGTAGCTGTAGCAGCCGATGCAGCCGTTGCTCTGCAAGGGCTTGGGGCCCAGCGAGGTAAAGCGGTTGGGGTCGAGAGCCAGCGGCGACTGGCTGGCCGCCCGGTTGTAGGTCACCTCGCCGGCGGGCACGCTGCGCTGGACTTGCTCGTCCTGTGCCTTGGCCTCCACGTACCAGGCCGGATCGAACTGGCCGGTGGGATAGCTGATCCGGTGGTAGAAATAGTCACCCATGGCCAGGAGATTCTCACTCTCCCGGCTCTCGTCCTCGCCCGGCTCAGGCATGTAGCGCTCACGGCTGGAGTCGAGGTCGGGCACGATGGAATCGAGCGCGGACGGGGGGTTGGAGCTGGCCGGGGCCACGCTGGGCGACGGCGTCGGCAGCAGAGCCAACAGCAGCAGCGCCATAATCAGAGCGCTGCCCAAGAGCAGACGAGGGGTGCGAGATTTCATGTGGGTGCCCTTCCTGGTTGAACGAATGGGCCAAAGTTGCCAACCTTGCGGAAAAGTTGGCAACTTTGGCGTAACGGAGTGCGGTACCGAATTATCCACAGAACTGAGCGGCTGGCAAGTGGTTGGAGGGTATTCAACCTTGGTTGGCCGGCCCAGAAGTTCGACTTCTCGGAGAAGTCAAACTCTTTTGCACCCAGGTCATTTGACAGAACGCCAACTTCGGAGATACTTGATGCATACAGGTCCAGCCGCAAGGCTGACCCGCTGGCCATTGTGGCAAGCAAATGCAATCACCGGAAGGAAATCGATCATGGCCTTACCTATTCAACTGCAAGATGGAGAAGAAGTCATCAAAACCATCAAACGCCACCCGGCCAGCCTGTGGGGACGGCTGGCGCTGGACGCGCTGATCCTCATCGTTAGTTTGGTCGTGTGGCAGTGGCTGCGCCGCGATGGAGGCAACCTTAACACCTTGCTCGATATCGCCTTCGCGCTGGTGGTGGTGGGCACGCTGCTGGCCGGCTTCATGGTCTGGTATCGCTACCACAACGACCAGTGGCTGATCACCAACCGCCGCCTGGTAGACGTGACCCGCTCGACCCCCTTCAACCTGCAGGTGACGACAGCCTCTCTCACCAACGTGCAGGATATCAACATCCGCATGAAGGGCGTCTTCAACACCATGTTCAACTTTGGCGATGTGATCTGCCAGACGGCTTCGTCCGGCAGCAAGACTTTCGCCCTGGTCGGTGTGGCCAACCCAGAGAAGGTGCTGGATGTAATCGACGAGGCGCGCAGCAAGGCGAAGACAGGGCCCTGATCTTCCCATCGATAGAGAAACCACCGGATCCACCAGGCTGACCGGTCACCACCCCAAGAGAGACAGAGGTTGAAACCATCTGACTGAAAGTACGAAGCGGCCTCAGCCGCTGGATTCCAGGCCCTGAAGGGCCTTTGTGCTGTCAGCCGGTGGGTTTCGAACCACCGGTCCGGGGCTTTTCAAACAGCTTCCAAGGCTAGAAGAGACCCGGCAACTGTTTGTTGCCGGGCTTTTTTTATCCACATTCTTGTCGGCTGCCAAATGCGCCTGATTGCTAGAGCTGCGCCTCATCTGGCGACGCCTCGGAGATCGCGTGGCGCGGCTGCCAGGGCCAGCGCCCTTCGATCTCCACCACCAGCGCCCAGCTCAGGAAGGTGCGCACGAGCACCAACAGGCCCAACACGAAGACGCTCTCCAGGGTGGCCTCCAGGGCAACGGTGTGGACGATATCGGCTGCCACCAGCACCTCCAGGCCCAGCAGCAGCGCTTTGCCCAAGCTGACCTTGAGCCGGTGGTAGAGATGGTCGCGCCCGCGGTTCAGCGCAAAGTCCACCAGGTAGCGCAGCAGCGCCACGACGATAGCGCTGACGATGATGATCACCGCCAGCACCTCGATGAAGACCGCCGCGCGCTCGATCCAATCGAAGACGGGGCTGACGGCTTGGTTGTTGGCGAGAAGATAGTGCCGCATCCTGATCTCTATGCCCCAGTCCCGATCAAGCCAGTGATGCCCTTGACCAAGAACCACAGGCCAAAGACCAGCGACACGCCGATCATGATCGGCCGGTCGTTGCGCGCCAGCCAGGCTTGGGCCGCAGCCAACGGCTTGGCCGATCGCTGCGGCGCTACGGCGTAGACCAGGATAGGCAGCAACACCAGCGTCTGCGTGGCCAGCATGAAGAATAGGTAGAGGCCCGCGCCGGCCGCTCTCTCCAGCGCCGCGCCCTGGATCACGTCGATGGCGGTCAGCGTGAAGACCCATTGCTTGATCGCGACGGCCGTGAAGAGCGCGCCGGCGCCGACCGCCTTGAGCGAGGACAGCCCACCCAGCGCGGCCATCCACTGCGGCGGCGGATCATCGGGGTCAGGCTGCTTGCGCCATTTCTTGACGGCGGTCAGCAGCAACAACAGGCCCACCACCAGCAACAGCGTCGAGGCGATGAGCTGCGGGCCGCCGTCGGGATGGGCTTCGGCGGCTGCGCCGAACACCCAGCCGAAGAGCGCGCCTTGCGCCAGACGCATAGCCAGCGCGCCGGCCACGAAGGCGATCGCGCTGCGCAGCCCGCCCTCGCCCAGCAGCAGGAGCAACACCAGAATAGGATACAGCGGCGCCAGCGCCGCGCCCAGGATCAGGGGCAGGAGCTCGATCAGGACGTCGTTCATGCAGCGGTTTCCTAACCAACCAGGATGAGATGAAATGCGAGGGGGATTATCTCACGGAAAGCTGTCAATGCGCAAAGCAAGTCGCCGCCGATTGAAATCGGCGTCTGACATAGCTGAAGCATGCTAAAGCAAGCTCAGGCGCGCACACCAGCTTGCTTTAGCATGCTTTGAGGGTGTCAGCCTGCGGTTGAAACCGCAGGCGGCGCTGCGGCGTCGTCGCCGATTGAAATCGGCGTCTGACACAGCTGAAGCATGCTAAAGCAAGCTCAGGCGCGCACACCAGCTTGCTTCAGCATGCTTTGAGGGTGTCAGCCTGCGGTTTCAAACGCAGGCGGCGCTACGGCAAGATTACCGGGATAAATTCTTAACCTTCATCAACCGCAGGCGGCGCTGCGGCGTCGCCGCCGATTGAAATCGGCGTCTGACACAGCTGAAGCATGCTAAAGCAAGCTCAGGCGCGCACAGCAGCTTGCTTCAGCATGCTTTGAGGGTGTCAGCCTGCGGTTTCAAACGCAGGCGGCGCTGTCGGCCGGTGGGGTTTCAACCACCGTTGCGCTGCGGCGACCGGGCGTTCATGGTCAGGATGAACACGCTAATGGTGAAGACCCAGGCCGGGAAGACCAGAACCACCCACAGGTTGAGGCTGACGACCACCAACATCAGCAGCGCCAGGATATAGGTGGCTAGAGTCAGCCAGCGCGGCATCAGACCGGTGCGCAGCCAGATGGTCGCGATCGAGATCATGAAGACTGCGGCCATGCGCAGCGCGTAGACGTTGCTGATCTGCAGCATGACGGCGCGGCCGAAGGCGATGGCGTCATGGTTCAGACTCTCGTCAAGTGTACTGTTGGCGACTACCAAAATGCCGCCGGCAATGGCCATCGAAACGCAGACCATGGCCAGGAACAGCAGGCTGCTGCCGAAGAACACGGTTGCGAAGAACTGGTCCTCCTGCTCGCCCAGCCGGTCGCGGATCACGGCGATGAACCAGAGGAAGGCGATCACGGCGAAGGGCATCAGCACCAGGGCAATCTGGAGCGGCCTGTACCCGCTCTTGATCCAGCTCGCTTCCCCGGAGAAGTCCGCCGGGATGTTGAGGCGAATCAAGTTGATGCTAGCGGCGAACAGCAGGGCAAAGAGAATGCCGGCAATGGCGGCGGCGCGCGGCGCCTTCAAGCGCTCGATGTTTCTGGCTGGGTGTTCGGTGTGCGCAGTGCTCATAAAGCCTCCGAGGACGCTTAGGCGTTGACACTAAGCTGCTGGCAGTTCAGCGCTGGCCGGCGGCTCGCCCAACCAGGCATAGGCCGCGGCCGCAGCCTGGTTCATGGCCTCGCCCACCTGTGACGTGGCCAGAAAGACGTTCTCCTCGCCAATGCGCTGCAAGAGCCCGGTTCGGGCGAGCTGATCCAGCACGCGCGGATCGACGCCCACCAGCATCAGCTTGCTGTCGCGGGCCTGCAGTGCTTCGGCGTAGCGCTGCAAGACGGTGATGAAGGTGCTGCCGATCTCAGCCCGGCCGCGCAGCCCCAGGGCGACGGCCGCGCGCGTGCTGTTGTCCACGGTGGGCAGCATCTCCTCCAGGCTCTTGGCAGCGGCGAAGAAGAGGCTGCCATAGATCTGCAGCATGGTAAACTGGCGGCTGGGCAGCTCTTTGGGCGCCGGGCGCTCGATGGGCAATCCGCCTGCCACCGGCACGATCCACGTCACTATCACCTTGTTGGACTGGCGGGCCACATAGAGCACGATGCTCAAAGCCACGCCGATAAAGACGGCATACTGCAAGGGGATGAACAGCGTGGCCAGGAAGGTCAGCGCCATGACCACGCCGGACACCCGGCTGGTGCGCCAGATGGTCTGCGCCGCCTCCAGGCGCAGGCCCTGGTAGCCGGCCACGATCAGCAGCGCAGCCAGCGCGGGCATGGGCACCAGCTCAGCCAGCGGCGCGGCCAGCAGCACGATCAGCGCCACAAAGAATCCGGCCGAGATGTTGGCCCAGCGCGAGCGAGCGCCCGCGCTCATGAGCAGCGCCGTGCCGGAGATCGACCCGCCAGCCGGCAGGCCGGCGACCAGGCTGCCGGCGATGTTGGCCGCGCCCTGGCCGAAGAAGTCGCGCGACACGTTGGGGAACTTGCCGTCCGGATTGGGGTAGGCCTGGCTGACGCCCGCGCCCTGGATCAGGCCGATGATGGCCACGGAGATGGCCGGCAGCACCATGCCCAGTAGCCAGCGGGGCGCAGGCAGGACGAGCTCCGGCAAGCTGCGCGGAATGGCGGCCACGTCGCCTACCGTCTGCACCGCCTGCCAGCTCTGCTCCGCGCCCCAGACCGGCAGCGACAGCAGGGTCAACACCAGCGTCGAGGCACCGATGGCCATGATAAAGGCGAAGCGGTTCCAGCGCGTGCGGAGCAGCAGCACGATCAGCGCCAGCGTCAACAGGCCGATGATGGTGGTTGGCAGGTCGATCCTGGGCAGGCGCAGCAGCAGGTCCAGCGCGCGCGCCACGCTGTTGTTGAAGGGGCTCTGGTAGCCGGTCAAGTCGCCCAACTGGCCCAGGATGATCAGCACGGCCACGCCGTTGAGGAAGCCGGTCATCACCGAGTTGGAGACGAAGCGCACCACGAAGCCCAGCTTGAACAGCCCGGCCAGCAACTGAATCACGCCGACCAACAGCACCAGCGCCGCCATCGCCTGCATCCGTTCCGCGGGCGGGACGCTCGACAGCCCGGAGCCGGCCGCCACCGACAGCGCGCCGGTGGTCGACACGTTCATGAACACCGAGCCGGTGAACAGCGCGCCGATCGGCAGGGCTATCATCAAGGTGTAGATGCCCAGCAGCGGGTTGACCGTGGCCAGCACCGCGTGGCCCATGGCCTGGGGCACGTTGACGATGGCAAAGGTCAGGCCGGCGATCAGGTCGGATTTCAGGTTGGAGCGCTCAGGCCGCAGCGCCTGCACAGTGTTGTCGATTCCAGATCGCATCGAGGCTCCTTATGCAGGAAAGATCTGTTTCCAGTCATCCTTCATGCTGACGACGACCCAACCGTCCCGCTGCGCCTGCTCATTGAGCGCCGGCGTGAAGGCGCCCAGTTTGACATCGGGCAAGCCGCGGGTCGGACCGTAGGCGACCTCGCGCTGCGCATCATCGTGCAGGATCAACATCATGAAGCGCGCGCCGCTGCCGCCCTGGGTGTATTCCAACATCTGCTGGTCGCCCGTGGAGTTTCCGAACGCCATGAGGGGCCGGCGGCCAATGTGCCGGTGGATGGCGACCGGCTTGGCGGCTTTGTCGCCAAGGAAGTTTAGCTTGGGCAGGCGCAGCAGGACAGGCTCACCGTTTCGCAGCTCGTACTTTGTCTGGATGCTGCTGCCGACGACCTGTTCCGGCGGCATGCCATAGACCTGTTCCGACCAGGCGCGCATGAACTCGATGCCGCCGGCGGAGATGATGTAGTTCTTGAAACCGTTGGCGCGCAGGCAGGCCAGCAGCTCAAGCATCGGCCGGTAGACACACTCGGTGAAGGGCCTGTTGAATGTTGGATGTTTCGCCGTCGCGAGCCAGTCCCTGACGATCTGCTCGAACTCCACCGTGGTCATGCCCGCGTGCGTGGCCATGACGAGTTCGAGGAGCGCCTGTTCACCGCCGGCGAACACGGCGTCATAATCACCCTTCAGCATCGAGGCGAATGGTTCCTGGTCATGCCATTCGGGATGCTGCGGTGCAAGGGCCTGCACGCGGTCTACCCCGAAGAAGAATTGCGCGGGTGCCGGCTGTTCGCACCACAGCGTGCCGTCGTTGTCGAAGACGGCGATGCGCTCAGCCGGCGGCACGTAGCACGGGCTGGACTCGTCGGTGACCGTCGCCACAAAGTCGAGGATCGCCTGTTTGGTTGGGGTGTCATGCCAGCTAGGCAGCGTGTCGTTCATCGACTTGATTCCTTGCTCAATTCGCAGCAACACGGATGCTCTTGCCGCGAATGACGCGAATTTCGCGAAACAGATTTCTGAAATTCGTCAAATTCGCGTAATTCGCGGCAAGTCTGATGTGTCGAACACGACCTGATCGTACCACCACAGCCGCTGGAACAGGCTGCGGGCCTGCTTGTGCAGCTTGCGGTGCTGAGAAGCGGGTCCAACCAGCCGTTGGACGATGTCGTCGATGGAACGCCGGCCGTCAATGGCTTCGACCATGCGCAGCTCGACCGCGTCGACGAACAAGACGAGATCCGGGTCGCTGTGGCTGCGATTGATCAACGCGGCCGCAGCGCCGGCGGGCAGCCGCTCCCGCACATTGACCGTCTCCGGCAGGCGCAGCGGCACATAGCCTTGCCAGTCGCCCCCGTCGAAGCGCGGCAGATGGCTGTCGCCGGGCCGGTCGGCGCGGTAGGCGATCAGGCTGTGGCGCAGCATGGTACCGCGCCATAGCTCGACGGCGGCGTACTGCTCCAGCGGCGACAGCGCCCTCAGCCGAGAGGCGTGGGGCGTCGCTGCCAGGCTGCCGCACTGCGCCAGGTAGGGCGCCTGCCGCAGCCAGCGGCCGAAGCGCAGCCCGCAGCGTTCGAGCCAGTCGAAGAGCTGCGGCACGCTGTAGGCCCGGTCCTGCGGGTTGAGCAGCGCATCGGCCAGGCCGTCCGGGCTTTGGAAGTCGGGCGACTCGGCCAGCAGGCGGGCCAGCGGATGGGCGCGCGGCAGGGCGGTCAGCGTGGCGGCCAGGTCGCGGATCTCCTGGGCGCTGTGGCCGATGCCCAGCCGCCGGCAGTAGTCCTGCAAGAGATAGACGCCCGCCCGGCCGTAGGGCGCGTAGACCATCAGGTGCAGGGCGCCGTCCGGCTCCAGCGCCGCCCGCAAGGCCCGCAATCCGGCGTCGGGGTCGGGCAAGTGGTGCAGCACGCCGGTGCAGACGATCTTGTCGAAGCGCCGGCCCAGCTCGCCGGCCCGTTCGATGGGCAGTTGCTGGACCTCCAGGCTGGCCAGGCTGTAGCGGCTGCGCAGCGCCTCGGTGTGGCGCACGCTCGCTGCGCTGAGGTCGATGCCGACGACCTGGCTCTCGGGCTGGCGCAGGGCATGTTTGGCCGCTTGCGAGGTGCCGCAGCCCGCGACCAGCACGCGCAGGTCCGCGCGGTAGGGCTGCTCCGGCCAGTGCAGGTGGAAGTCCGCCCGCCGCCGGCCTGCATCCTGCCAGCGCCGGCGGTAGCCGTCCAACTCGTCCAGCGGCGGCGGATAGGGATGCGCGTCGTAGAAGGCCCGCACGGCCTGCTTGGCGCGGTCAGGCTTGTCCATCTTCTTTGCCTGCAGGAAGGTTCGTAGTAGCGACTTATGGAGGTTAAGAAAATGTTCCGGTAATTGCGCTGGAGCGTCGCCGCCGAATGAATTCGGCGTCTGACACAGCAAAGCATGCTAAAGCAAGCTCAGTCGCGCACACCAGCTTGCTTTAGCATGCTTCGGGTGTGTCAGCCTGCGGTTTCAACCGCAGGCGGCGC
>JBAQCH010000328.1:0-8461 GCA_049294015.1 Anaerolineae bacterium | reverse complement strand
GCAGACGCCTACTCAACCACCGTTTGGCCCGCCGCCGGGTGCGAGCACGTTCGCCTTCGGCGTCGCCACTTGCACCTGCGCTGCGCTTTTCGAAGCACCCCGGAGTGGGCCGGCGCAAGTGCAGGTGTACGGCGGCCTACTCAATCAACGTGCTCGCACCCGGCGGCTGAACAGTCACAAGAAAAGACATTTCTCGAAAGAAATGTCTTTTCTTGTGATGGCGGTTGGCTGCGGTTTCAGAAAAGACATTTCTCGGAAGAAATGTCTTTTCTCGCGACCCTTATGGGCTTAGCCTAGCTCGCGGCCCCGTTGAATGCTACGGGCGCCACATCAGACGTCACCCCGCCGGTATACAGATGGCACGCCACCCAGTGGTCGGTGTGCTTCTGCTCGAAGGGCGGATCGATCTGCTTGCACACGTCCATCACCTGGGGGCAGCGCGGATGGAACCGGCAGCCGCTGGGCGGGTTGAGCGGCGACGGCACATCGCCCGTCAGCACGATGCGCTCCTTCTTATAGTTGGGATCGGGCATGGGGATGGCCGACAACAGCGCCACGGTGTAGGGGTGCATGGGGTTGCGGAACAGCGCCTCGCGCGTCGTTACCTCCACCATCTTGCCCAGATACATCACCCCCACGCGGTCGCTGATGTGCTCCACCACGCTCAGGTTGTGGGCAATGAAGAGGTAAGTCAGGCCGAACTGGCTTTGCAGGGAGCGCAGCAGGTTGAGCACGGCCGACTGCACCGACACGTCCAGCGCCGACACGGGCTCGTCGCAGACGATGAAGCGCGGCCGCAACGCCAGGGCGCGGGCGATGCCGATGCGTTGTCGCTGGCCGCCGGAGAACTCGTGTGGATAGCGCCGGGCGTGGTAGGGGTTCATGCCCACCGTCTTGAGCAGCTCGGCCACGGTCTCCGTGCGCTCCTTGGGCGTGCCGATGCCGTGGATCATCATGCCTTCAGAGATGATCTCGCCCACCGGCATGCGCGGGTCCAGCGAGGAGTAGGGGTCCTGGAAGACGATCTGCATGCTGCGGCGCATGCCCTTGAACTCGCGCTTGCCCATCGCGAACAGGTCTTCGCCGTCGAAGAAGACGCTGCCGCCGTTGGGAGGCAAGAGGCGCAGGATTGTGCGGCCCACCGTGGTCTTGCCACAGCCCGACTCGCCCACCAGTCCGAAGGTCTCGCCCTCGCGGATAGTGAAGCTGACGCCATCCACCGCCTTGACCCAGGCCTTGACCCGCTGCAACAGGCCGGCGCGCACCGGGAAATATTTCTTCAGGTCGTCGACCACCAGCATGTCCTTGTGGGTCGCACCTAGATTATTGGCCATCGGTCCCTCCTGCGGCGACGGGGGCAGCCTGGACGAAGACTTCTTCGCCAGTGAAGCGCCAATCGGTCTTTTGGAAACCAGCCCACTGCGCGCTGGTCGCCGGGTCGTGGATGAAGCAGCGCACCTTGTGTCCCGGTTGGGCCTCTACCAACGGTGGGTCTTGCTGGGTACAGACCTCTTTGACGTAGGGACAGCGCGGCGAGAACTTGCAGCCTGGCGGCAGGTTGATCAGGTCGGGCACTGTGCCGGGGATCACTGCCAGCGAGTCGCGCACGTCGCCCAACACCGGAATGGCCGCCATCAGCCCCTCGGTGTAGGGATGCAGCGGATTGGCGAAGAGCGTGCGCACATCGGTGTACTCGACGATCAGGCCGGCATACATGACCGCCACGTGGTCGGCCATCTCGGCGATCACCCCCAGATCGTGGGTGATCAGCAGGATCGTCGTGCCCATGTCGCTCTGCATGCGGCGCATCAGGTCGAGAATCTGCGCCTGGATGGTCACGTCCAGCGCCGTGGTCGGCTCGTCGGCGATCAGCAGGTCGGGCAAGCAGGAGAGAGCCATGGCGATCATCACGCGCTGCGCCTGGCCGCCGGAGATCTCGTGCGGGAAGGACTTGGCGCGCCGGCCGGCGTCGGGGATGCCGACCCGGGCGAGCATCTCCACTGCGCGCTCCCAGGCCTGTTCTTTGGTCACATCCTGGTGCTGGATCAGCACCTCAGCCACCTGGTCGCCCACGCGGAAGATGGGGTTGAGGCAGCTCGTCGGCTGTTGAAAGATCATGGACAGCGCGCCGCCGCGCAGCTTGACCATCTCGTCCTCGGGCAGGGTGACCAGGTTCTTGTCTCGCAGCCAGACCTCGCCCTCGACGATCTTGCCGGAACCGCCCAGCAAACGCATGATCGACAGCGAGGTGACGCTCTTGCCGCAGCCCGACTCGCCCACCAGGCCCATGACCTGGCCCTCGCCGATGGCAAAGTCGACGCCGTTGACAGCCTGCACCACGCCGTCCTCGGTGAAGAAGTAGGTCTTCAGCCCCTTGACATTCAGCAAGATCTTTGGCTGTGTGCCGTTCGTGGTTGTTTCGCTCATAGTCATGCTACCGTTTCAGGCGCGGATCGAGAGCATCGCGCAGGCCGTCGCCAATGAAGTTGAAGCCGATGGAGACGATCACCAGGAATACGCCGGGCACCAACGGCAGCCAGGGGTTCTGGAACATGTAGCTCTGCGAGGTGGAGAGCATGTTGCCCCAGGTCGGTGTCGGGTCCTGCACGCCCAGGCCCAGGAAGCTCAGCGCCGACTCGGTGACGATCACGCCGCCCAGCGCCAGGCTGGCGCTGACCAGGATCGGCGCCAAGCCGTTGGGGATGATGTGGCGGAAGATGATGCGGGCGTCGGAGGCGCCGGCCGCGCGCAGGGCCTCGACGAAGTCCTGCTTGCTCAGCGACAGCGCCATGCCGCGCATCAGACGGGCCGCGCCCAGCCAGCCAAAGATCACCAGGATGAAAACCAACATGACCACCTTCTGCGCCTCGCGCGGCGGCGCCAGCAGCAGCGCGCTCAAGAAGTTGTTGACAAAAGCTGGCAGTGGTATCACCACATCACGCCGCAACAGGATGGCCGAGAGGATCAGCAGAATGGGCAGAGTCGGGATAGTCAGCATGAACTCGATGATACGCGAGATCAGCGAGTCGACTTTGCCGCCGTAGTAGCCGGCAATTGCCCCCAGCAGAGCGCCAAAGCTCTCCGAGATCAGCACCACCAGGATGGCGATGCTCATCGAGACGCGCGCGGCGTAGAGCACGCGCGTGAACAGGTCGCGCCCCAGGTGGTCGATGCCCAGGTAGTGGACCCGTCCTGCGGCGTCGACCGTTCCGGGCGGCGCGGGCCGGATGTTCGACGAGAGATCGATCGCATCGCGTTCAAAGGGGGCAATGACCGGCGCCAGCAGCGAGGCGATGAAGACGATGCTGATCAGGATCAGCGAGATCATCGCCAGCTTGTGCCGGCGAAAGCGCCGCCAGATGACCCGAATCTGGCTCTCCTGCTTCTCCTCCGCCGCGGCGCCCTTCAAGATCACGGGCTGAGCAACTGATGTCATGAGTTATGCTCCGGGTTGTGTGACATGCGTTGGATGATAGCTAAAGTGTGTTCCAGCGTAACTCGTAACCGGAGAAGCCTTCCGCAAGCATCAGGTTCCGGGTTACGAGTTACGCGTTACGCACTACGTGTACTTGATGCGCGGATCCACCACCGTATACAAAATATCGCCCAGCAGCGTGGCGATCACCGTCAGCACTGCGGTGATGAAGATGAAGGCCAGGGCGATGTTCCAGTCGCTGCGCGTCAGGGCGTCGAAGTAGAGACGCCCCATGCCCGGCCAGGCGAAGACCGTCTCGGTGATGATCGCGCCGGCGAAGAAGCTGGGGATAGTCAGCACCGCAATGGTGACGAAGGGGATCAGCGCGTTGCGCAGCGCGTGCTTGATGATGACCGTCTTCTCCACCAGGCCCTTGGCGCGCGCGGTGCGCACGTAGTCCTGGCGCATCACCTCCAGCATCGAGGAGCGCACATAGCGGCTCCAGGTGGCCATGTAGAAGAAGGTCAACACGGCCACCGGCATGATCAGATGCAGGAAGCGATCGAGCGGCGTGCCCGGCTGGACGCGCGGCAGCCACTCGGCCACCGTATAGGGGCGCACCGCCACCCTTGAACCGGGCGGCAGTTTGGGCAGCCAGGGGAACTGGTCCTGCAACATGTTGGGGAAGACCGTGAAGGCCAGAATCAGTAACAGCCCGAAGAAAAAGGTCGGCATGGCCGATCCGACAAAGGAGATGGTGGTAAAGGTATAGTCGAAGCGCGAGTACTGCTTGATGGCGCTGTAGATGCCGATGGGGATGCCGATCAGGAAGGACAGGAATGTGGAGATGAGCATCAGCTCCAGCGTAGCCGGCAGGCGCGACATCATCTCGCCCCACACCGGCCGGCCTGTGCGGATCACGGTGGAGTTGCCAAAATCGCCGCGCAAAATGCCCTTGCTGGACCGGATCTCCGGATGGATCTCAGGAATGTCGGCCAGGCGGACGAATTGGTCGCAGCCTGCGGGAATGACCACCGTTTCACCGTTCTGCACAACGACCTGCTCGCTGCGCGGCAGATAGCAGCCCACGGCAAAGTTGGTGAAGCGCTCCTGGCCGGCGATGACGATGGGACCCGATGGCACGCCGACCAGCCAGCGCGAAAAGCGGAAGGGCCAATAGAAGTCCAGGTCGTACTGGGCGCGCAGCCGCGCCAGGTCCTCGCGCGTCAGACGGCGCTGCTGCTGCTGAATACCCGCCAGCGGGCCGCCGGGCGAAATATTGAAAAGGAAATAGGTGAAGAGAGCGGCCAGGAAAACGACAAAGGCCATCTGGATGATGCGTCGAATCAGGTAGTTCGTCATCGGCTGCCTCCGGACTGAGAAGATTTCCAACCCCCGGCGCTGCACGGTCGCGCCTTGTCACCCTGAGCGGGTCGTACACACACCTCTGACTGTGGCGAGTCGCCAGCGAAGGGTCTCGGCGACTGCGCTGTCACCTTGAGCGGGTCGTATACTTGACTCTCACTGCGGCGAGTCGCCAGCGAAGGGTCTCGGCGACTACACTGTCACCTTGAGCGGGTCGTATACTCGACTCTCACTGCGGCGAGTCGCCAGCGAAGGGTCTCGGCGACTGCGCTGTCACCCTGAGCGGGTCGTATACTTGACTCTCACTGCGGCGAGTCGCCAGCGAAGGGTCTCGGTGCTCATGTCGCCACGGGGTTCTTCACTGGTGTTGGGTGCTAACCGCAATGGCTGTTCGACCCGTTCAGAATGACAGTGAGAGCGGTTTTTACAACAAACGGGCGGGCCTTGTCCAGCGGACGTGGCCCGCCCGTTGTTGCGGTCACCAAGCAGGGACTATGGCCAGTGTGAGGCTATTCACCCACACTGGCCATAGCACGAGTCTTACTTGGTGAAGAGGTTGAAGTCGATGTGCTCCCAGGTGGAGGAAGCGCTGATCTCGTACTTGACGGCGCCGGTGGAGTTCGCGGCGTCGATCACAGTCTGGACCTCAGCGCCCGCGCCCAGGGTCGAGTCATCCAGGTAGTCCACGTCGCCGTTGAGCAACTGGGCCACGGCCTGGTTGGTGTCGGCCAGGAAGACGTAGATCACGTTGGGGGTAGCCACTTCACCGGCGTAGTAGGGGTTCTGCGCCAGGGTCATCGACTGGCCCTTGACCCACTCAGTCACGTAGTAGGGACCGAAGGACAGCGGGGTCTCGGCGATCTCGGGCAGAGTCGCCCACTCAGCCGCCGGCACGTCGACCAGGTTGCGGCCATCGGCCAGTACCTGGTGGCTGGGGTACAGGTTGAAGGGGTACAGCATGTAGGTCGGATCCTGGTAGCCGGGCACCCAGGTCACGGCCACTTCCAGAGCATCCGCCGCGAACGCCTTGTCCTTGATGGCGTTGCAGGTGATGAAGGTGGTGGCGCCGGAGTTGGCATCGCAGTCGAAGTTGAAGCCGAGCTCCATATCGCCGACCGAACCGGCCACGCCGTCGCTCCAGGTGTAGTCCTTCAGCTTGTAGGTGACGACCAGTTGCTTCATCGGCACGGTGCCTTCGCCAGTGTACTCGACCACGTTGCCATCGGCGTCGAAGACGCTGACGCCGGCGGCCAACTCGACCGTATCACCGGCCGTGTCGTAGACCATGTCGCCAGCAGCCGCCTCGACCGTTTCGTTGGTGGCCAGGCCGCTCTCGAGGGTCGAAAGGCCATCCTGCAGCACGGGCTGGAAGTCATAGCTGTACTGGGAGGTGATCGCACCCTTGGCCGGGCGATCCACCAGGCGCTGGGCGGCCATGCTGGAGACCAGGGCCAACATGCTGTCAGGCTCCTGGGTCATGCCGATGACGATGGTGTCGCCGCCGTCCGTCAGCTTCCACTCTTGCAGGTTGGTGGTCGCGTACTCGGTGGCGTCGGGCAGGATGCCCTCCAGGTTGGCGCTCCAGGCTTCGGCCTCGGCGCGGTTGAAGACCGGGATCGACACCACGTCCTTGGCGAATTCCCGCTGCAGGATGTCATAGGCCGCGACGCGGTCCTCGCGCAGCAAGGTGTTGGTGGCCTTCACGACGGCGTCGCTGGCAGTCTGGTTACACCAGCCCATGTAGTTCTGGCCTTCCCAGTTGTTGCTGGGCAGCGGGATCTGGTTACAGGCGTAGAGCGTGCGGCCGGCGGGCTCGGTCTGGCCGACCCAGGCGTAGGCGCCCAGCTCGAAGTCGCGGCGGGCCAGGCCCGTCGTGTCGCCGAACCACCAGGAAGCGGGCACGTAGTTGGGCAGGATCTGGATGCCGCAAGCGGCCAGGTTCTGCACCATCACGGCCGACCAGGTCTGGCGGAACTGGGCGCTGGTGGTGGTGAACTTCAGGGCGAGCACGTCGCCGTTGGCGTTGCTGCGCACCGAAGCGCCATCGGCCAAGGTCCAACCAGCCTCGTCCAGCAGGGCGGCGCCGGCCTCAGGGTCGTACTGCGGCATGTCCTCGTAAGGGCCGGTGTAGACCCAGTGGCTCTTGGGCCAAGGCGAGTCCATCAGCAGGGTGTCGGGCTCTTCGACGTAGGGATAGACCGAGGCGATCAGGGCATCGCGGTCGATGCAGTGGGCGATGGCCTGGCGGACCTTCAGGTCGCTCAGGATCGGGTGGGGGGTGGTGAAGTCTTCGGTCGCGACCTGGACTTCTTCCTGGACGACGACCGTCTGCTCGACGATTTTCTCGACTTCGGTCACGACCGTCTGCTCGACGATCTTCTCGACCTCAACGACCTGGGTGACGACCTTCTCGACAACCTGGGGCTCAGGCTGCGGGCAGGCGGCCAGCACCAGCGAGGCGATGACCAGAACGGCCACCAGGGAGAACAACTTGAACTTCTTCATCTATCTCCTCCGAAACGGGGTGTAAGTTGATGCGCGCCACCGGTTTGACTACACGGTCGCGTTACGGACCCTGGCAGGGCACGCGGTCCACCAGAGATCGATACGCGCTGTGACACAGCGTTGCTGCGAGTGAATGAGCTTGCCAGGCTCTGAGGTGTTAGGTGGAAAGAAATCTTCCGGGCTGCGGTGTACCTCCTGAGATGGCACTGGCGTAGCGCTCGACAAGCGAGCAAAACGAGGTGTCAGGGGGGGGACAGTTCCGCTGTGCTGGCAAGGATACCACAGGGCGGGCAATTAGGCAAATTGCCCCGCTTTGCTGGCATACTGTGGTATAATGGTATCGACTGTCTTCGACGTGCTTGCGAAAGCGGACAATGGGACGCTGATCTGCACTGATTTACGCTGATCAGAAGATATTTGGACGCTGATTTGCACTGGATTGCGCTGACCAGAGGGGAACAAGGGCAAGCTTTTGGTTTGGGTGTGTTCAAAGTAGGTTGAGTCCCCCTCCGGCTCGTAGGACGATTTTCCAAATCGTCCGTTCTTGCGGCCGTGAGGCGGACGATTTGGAAAATCGTCCTACGCAGGCTCAACGTCCAGCCCAGTCATACACCCAGCTCGCCAACGCGCGGCGGACGATGTAGAAAATCGTCCTACGTAGGCTCAACCCATTTTGAACACACCCTCTTGTTCTCTGATCTGCGTTTATCAGGCGAATCTGCGTCCAAGATCAAAGACGTTACCCACCGCGGGCATCGTCTGTACTGAGACTTGCTCACGATTTGCACGGATCGGATACTAATTGAGGAACTCTGGTATGCTTGCCTCGCCTGCTGCCTTGACCTGGCAGGCGCTCACCTTGCGCCTGCACACCCCATTTCGCGTCTCCTACGGCGAAAGCGCCACGCGGCGCGCCTTTTGGCTGCGCCTGGCCGGCGACGCCGGCTGGGGCGAGGGCACCATCCCGCCCTACTACGGCGTGGATGAGGCCGCCATGGTCGCCTACTGGCAGGCCACGGCTACGCGCGACGACCCGCTGCCCGACGATCCGGCCGCTGTCGCCGCATGGGTGGGCGAGGAGGGGCCGGCCCCCGCCCGCGCAGCCGTGGACCTGGCCCTGCACGACCGCATCGGCCGGCAGCGCGCTACGCCCTTGTGGCGACTGCTGGACTTGCC
>JBAQCH010000327.1:0-17877 GCA_049294015.1 Anaerolineae bacterium | reverse complement strand
ACACTGCTCGACGGCGAAGCCCGCATGGCTGGCCGGCGCCGGGCCCATCGTGCTGTCGGTGGCGTGACAGAGCAGGCACTGGGCGCGCTCTGGCCCGATCGAGTGCGGGATCACGCCGGGTCCTGCGGCCGGCGCAGCGGGCGTCGTTGCCCCTGACGCTTCATCGGTCGGGCTGCCGGCAACACTGAGCACGCTGAGCGGCGTGGGCCGCGGCGTAGAGGTCAGGCTGACGGTGCGTGGCGCAAGGCCCACCGGCTGGTAGACGCGTTCTTCGACCGCCGCGCGCGGCACGGTGGTGATGGCTGTGGTTTCGGCTGTCAGCCAGCGCCAGGTGCCTAACACCGACACCAGCACAAAAAGCGTGGCCAGCGGCGCGTAGAGTTTGAGCCGGTTATAGCGTCGCTCCGCAGCCGGCGGCCGCCAGACCCGGCCCTGACGAATCCGCTCCAACTCCAGCGGATGTTCCTCTTCCATCTGCTCTTCGGTCAGATGGCCGGTGAACATGCTCTTGTTGAAGACTTTGACATGCACGTAGTAGACGTGCCAGATCAAAATAGACAATACGGCCAGCACCGCCTCCATGCCGTGGGCAATCTTCGCCGCGGGCACCACTTCGCCGGGCAGGAATTGGGTGACAAGCACCGGATTCCACAGCACATAGCCGGTCAGGGTCATCAGCACCGTGCCCCAGACCACTGCCCAGTACTCGACCTTCTCCATGAAGTTGAAGCGGGGAAAATGAGGGCGTTGCTTGCTCAGCCCGATGTTGTACTTGATGGCCGCCACGAAGTCGGTCACGTCTCCCAGAGTCGGCAGCATCGACATCGATTTGCGCTGCACGTAGAGGCGGTAGCCTACCTGCACGGCATGGGCAATCGAGGTCAGGATCAGGATGACCGCGGCCGTGTGATGGATGACGCGCGTCTGCTCGATGCCGCCAATGGCCCGAATCAAGCTCACCGAAATGGTGAAGTCGGCATACTTTTGCACCAGGCCCGTGAGGGCCAACACGGTGAACGACGCCAGGAGCAGCAGGTGCAGCACCCGATCGCTGACCAGGAACCGCACGTGGCGTTTCGTGCTGTCGCTCATGCTTGCACCTCCTTGCGTCTGGCGCGCCGATCCTTGATGTGCCGGTAGGCGTCCAGGGCAATGTAGACCACGAAGAACCCGATCACCATGGGGATTAGGATGCGATAGAACCAGGTTACCGCCGTCACCATGGGCGCCGTCTCGAAGTTAGGCGCATAGTGACCCAACCAACTGGCGGCGAAGTTGGCCGTCGCGTCAGGATGGCACTCCTGGCAGCGCGGCAGTATCTTGGCCTGGATCTGTTCACTGTTGTGGGTGGCGGGTGCGATATCATGCACGCCGTGGCAGTCGATGCACACGGCCTTGTTGGTCGCCTGGCCCGGATGCGTCTTCTCGAACAGCATCACGGTCGTGCCATGGAAATCAGCCACGTAGCTATCGAACACGTCGGTGGAGATGCCATACTTGGCCATCAGCGCTTTGTCAGCGTGGCAACTGCCGCACATCTCCGGCGACTGCAAGCGGAAAGCCAGCGTGCGCGGATCGGCTGCCGTGTGCGCAGGATGGCAGGTGATGCAAGTGGGTACGTCGGGATTGCCCGACAACAGCGCCTCGCCGTGAACGCTGGCCTTGAACTGCTCGTAGATGCCGCTGTGGCACTGCTGGCAGATCTCGGCCGAGGCGGTTAGCGGCACTTCGGGATGCTTGGCACGGCTGATGGGTTGCACGTCATGGCTGCCATGACAGTCGGCGCAGACCGCGGCTTCGTTGACGCCGGCCGCTCGCACCTGGGCATGCACGCTGTCCACCTGCTGTTGCGCCTGCTCAGCGTGGCAGTTCGCACAGCCCTGGCTGTAGTAAACCTGCAGGTCGCGCGGGTTCTGCACAGGGGGCTGGCCGTGGGGATAGCCGGCGATGTCGGTGTGGCAGGCCTGGCAATCCAACGACGCATGCACCGAACCCGCCAACACCGAGGCATCGACGGTCACGGGCAGCGCCTCGCCTGATGGGAAAGTGAGGTGCAAGCCCTCCTGCCGGTGGCACGTCAGGCAGGCGCTGTTGGCCTCATTGACCTCTTCCATCGGAAAAGCAGTGGGCGTTGGCTCTTGCGCATACGCCCGGCGCGCGGTCAACAGGGCGGCCGCGCTTGCAAGCAACAGTGCGGCAAGGAGGACAAGTACCACCCTGTGGCGATAACCCCATGTGGTCATGACCAGACCTCCGGGTGAGTGGATGAAATCATGGAAGCGCCTCATCATTCTAGCTCGGGGCACCCTGCCGGCGCCCAGAGACTGAAAGCTGCTTGTCAAACAAACGTCACTATCATACCAGGTTTTCTCGTTTTGGCTAATGATATAGATCATGTTTTGCGAGCAAAGATGCGAAATGACTCAAGATACACCGGCAATCTTTTGGTTTGATTTGACACAATCGGCCAGCAATGCTATAAGCTGTGCAGTTTATGAGATAATCCCATGTTTTTATCACGCCATGATTACCAGCGATCGCCAGCGCTCAATTCTCGACATCCTCACGCAACAAGGGTCTGTCCACATCGGCGCCCTGGCCGAAATCCTTCAGGTTTCGCCGATGACCGTTCACCGAGATCTGGATCAACTGGAGCGCGCCGGCCAGTTGCGCAAGGTGCGCGGCGGCGCCCTGCCGGTCACGCCGTCTGTTGAAGCCAGCGGCGTGTGCGTGGCCTGCTATGCGCCGCTCAGCCCGCGCACCCAGGTCGTGCTCCATCTGGTCGACGGCAGCAAGCGTCGCGCCTGCTGCCCCCACTGCGGCCTAATGGCGCTCAACCGCTCCCCAGACAGCGTCACCGCCATTTTGGTGACCGACTTCCTCCGTGGCCGGGTAGTCAACGGGCGAACGGCCGCTTACCTGGCCGCGCCCGCCGTATCCATCTGTTGCACGCCGACCGTGCTGGCTTTCGAGAGCGCCGATGATGCGCAGCGATTCCAGACCGGATTTGGCGGCCAACTCCTGAACCTGGATGAAGCTCTGACCTTTCTCCAGGCAGAAATGCATCTTTGAGAGGAGACTCCCATGCCGTTTCACAGCGCACCTTTCACTCGTTCTTTCGGACTCCTGACAGTCCTGCTGGTTCTGCTCCTGCTGGCGGCAGCCTGCACCACAGCCCCGGCAGCGCCCGCGCCGGCCGGCAGCCCTGGCATCAGCGCCCAGAACGTCTGGGCGCGGTCAGCCAAGATGATGGGCAGCATGCCCATGGAAGGCGATGAGCAGCAGATGCAGCATGGCGGCGCCAACAGCGCCGTCTTCATGCTTTTGGCCAACGGCGGCGCCACAGCCGATCGCCTGGTAGCCGCTCAAGCCGATGTCTCTAACGCCGTCGAGATCCATGAGACTACGATGGAAGGAGACGTGATGCGCATGCGGCAGGTCGAGGGCGGCATCGAGCTGCCGGCCGGCGGCCAGGTCGAGCTCAAACCTGGCGGCTACCACGTTATGCTGATCGGCCTGACGCGCGACCTGAACGCAGGCGAAAAGTTCCCCGTCACCTTGCAGTTCGCCAGCGGGGCCACGCTCCAGGTTGAGGCCGAGGTGCGCCAGCCCTGAGCTATCACCAGGTTCACCGCTCGGGCCGGTCTCCGATCGAGCCCTCCCCAGCGCTGCGTCCAGCCAGGGATTGACATCCTGGTCCGATGCTCGGGCCGGTCTCCGACCGAGCCCTCCCCTGCGCTGCGTCCAGCCAGGGATTGACATCCTGGTCCGATGCTCGGGCCGGTCTCCGACCGAGCCCCCTTCGCTACGTCCAGCCAAGGCTTGACATCTCGCCCCAACGCGCTATACTCGCCTCAACCGTTTGATCTTGCGAGCGGCCTCTCCCAGGCCGCTCGTATCTTTTGTCCCCAAGCCAATCGCGATGAAACTCGCCGTTCTCGCCGACATCCACGCCAACCTGGCCGCGCTGCACGCCGCGCTGGCCAGCATCGACGCGTGGCAGCCGGACGCGGTCGTCGTCGCCGGCGACATCGTCAACCGCGGACCGCGGCCAGCCGAATGCCTGGAGCTCATCCAGCAGCGGCAGCGCGCAGTCGGTTGGCTGACAGTGCTGGGCAACCACGAGGAATACGTGCTGCACCAGGCGCAACCGGAGGCTGACCGCAGCGGCCCGCGGTTCGAGATGTTCCGCAGCTCTTACTGGACCTGCCAGCAGTTGAATGGCCAGTTGGCCGCCCTGGCGGCCATGCCCTTCCAACAAAGCCTGCTGGCGCCCGACGGCAGCGAGGTGCGCATCGCCCACGCCTCGATGCGCGGCACGCGCGACGGCATCTTCCCCGAGACGCCCGACGAGGTGCTGCGCCTGCAGGTGGGCCGGCCGCATGCGCCCCTCTTCGTGGTGGGCCACACCCACTGGCCGCTGGTGCGCCGCGTGGACGGCACGCTGGTGGTCAACGTCGGCGCTGTGGGCATGCCGTTCGACGGCGACCCGCGCGCCAGCTACGGCCAACTGACCTGGCAGCGCGGCGGCTGGCAGGCCGACATCGTGCGCGTGGCCTACGACCGGCAACAGACCGAGCGAGATTATGTCGACACGGGTTTTCTGGCTGACGGCGGCGCGCTGGCCCGGCTGATGCTCCTGGAGCTACAACAGGCCCGCTCGAAGCTCTTTAGCTGGGCGCAGGCCTATGAAGCCGCAGTGCTGGCCGGTGAGCTGACCATGGACGAATCGGTAGATCGCCATAGCTCTTGAAGGAACACCATGGACGACGACGCCCCCTACCTGGCCCCCTACGGCCGTCACATCTTCATCTGCACTGGCGATTACAGCGATTACTGTGATCCCGAGCAAAGGGCCCGCCGCCTGGAGCTGTATCTGACCAAGCGGTTGGGCGCGCTGGGCGACTATATGAACCCCCAGCGGGTCAAAGTCAGCCTGACGCCCTGTGTCGGCGTTTGTATGCGAGGACCGATTCTGGTGGTCTACCCCGACGGGATCTGGTACCACCGCGTGGATGAAGCGCTAATCGACCGCATCGTGGATGAGCACCTGGTCGGCGGGCAGCCGGTCGCCAGCCACAGTTTCTATCGCTCCGACCAACACCAGGACAGGGGCCCGTCTGTGTAAGGCGATCGCGCCAGCTTAAGAAAAAACTCCCGCTGTGGCGGGAGTTTTTACGTGCGTGCAGACTACCTGCGCCGTTGCGGCTAGGCAGCATCCTCTGGACGGCGCAACGCGCGCCGGGCCACCTCAGCGCTGCCCTTGGCAGCTTCCTTGGTGACGGCATAGGCCACATCGGCGCCGGCATCGACGATCACCTTGGCGCCCTCGACCGTACCGACGGTCGCGCCCTTGACGCCGCCCAGCACAGCGCCCGTCACGGTGGTTGTGCCGCCCAACGCGCCAAAGGCAACACCGGCCGTCGCGTCGAAGGTCTCCTGGAGGAAGGCCCTGGCTGCGTGCTTGACCTGTTCGGCGCCCTGCTCTTGGTCGTCAAGCGCGACGGCAAAGCCATCAGCCAGGCCGCCGGCCGCCTTGGTCGTGCTGCCGGCCAGGCTCTTGGCCGCATCGACCGTGGCCCCGCCCATGATCTGCGCCGCCATGATCAGACCGCCGGCTGTGCCTTTCGCCCCGCCCAGCAGCGCGCCGGTGGAGTGGGCCATGCCCTGCAAGGCGTGGGTGGTAGCGCCGCCCAGCGTTTCAGACAGGCCCTGCGTGGCCGAGGCTGCCGCCTCGGCCGTGGCGCTGGCCTCGCCGGCAGCCATGCCAGCCACGCTGTCCACCGTGGAGCGCGCGCCTTGCACCGTCATGCCGGTCAGTTCCTTGGCCTTGCGCAGCCCCTCGGCCACAGCGCCCGACGGGGTGGGGTTCTCTTGTTCACTCATGGAAATGCCTCCGGAAAATCAACTGATCCGTTGAGAAGAGTCGGGTTGGGTTGTGAGTTGGTGAAGATTTGACATTTCTTCCGAAAAATGTCAAATCTTGGGAGCCGCTATGACGCAGTGCATTATAAACGATGGCTGCAAATCGCGCAAAGCGCTGATGCCTTGGAAGGTTTAACCAGCCACAGCGGCCAACACATCCCGCAGCGATGCGCTGAAAAGCAGGGTGCGGGAGGAAGACTCGCCGGCCGCCCAGCGCACCAAGCGAATCTCGCCGTCGGCGATCTCGATGCCGGTAATGGAGCCGTCGCTGTAGGCGCAGCAGCCGCTGTTGAAATAGCTGGGCTTGCGGCCCGGCAGCGTCACCGCTTCTGCCACTTGCTCGGCTACCCAGGTGGGATCCACGCCGGCCGCCAGCACCTGCATCGGCATCTGCTGCATGGCCTGCTCGAAGCTAAGGCCCTCCCAGACAGGATGATGGGTGTGGCCGGCGAAAAGCACCAGACCCGGCCGGCTGGCGGCGAAGCTGTACATGGCCAGCTCGTGCTTCTGGCGTAGCTCATAGTTGGTGCTGGGCGTGTTGGATGGAATGTTGAAGGCGCGCTGCACAGGCCGCCAGACGTAGCGCACCAGCAAAGCTGACCAGCGGGCAAAGCGTTCGGAGTCGGGCGTGCCCTGGTGGCCGTGGAGGAACATCAACTGGCCTAGCTCCTGCCCTTGGTCGTGAACCACCATGCGCAGGCTTTCCAGCACCGGCTGGCCGGCCAGATAGGATCCGAGATGCTGCTCTACCTGCTTGCTGTCATACCACTGGTCGTCGTGGTTGCCCACGAAACGGGCGAAGCGGCTGGGGTGCGCAGCTTCGGCAAAGAGCAGCTCCTGGTTGAGCACGTCGGCATAGTGGCGGATCACAGGGCCGGGCCGGTTCTCCCACAGCTCTTCCACGTCGCCCAGCAAGAAAATCTCGAATGCCTGCTGCCAGTAGTGCTCCAGCGCGGCCAGGTAGGTCTGATGACAATGGCGAAAGTCATCGGCGCGGTCGCCCTGGCCCTTGTGCAGGTCAGAGAAGATGATCAACCGCAGATCAGCCAGCTCGCGACCGTCATCGATGACGGCGTTGGTGTAGACTTCGGCAAGACGTTTTGCGACAGTCGCGTTGTAGTCGGCCATTGAAATCCTCCTGACAAAAAACCTGAACAAGCCCACGCCATTATAGCCACTTCCCAATCAACGCGCAATTGGCTTGCGCAGCCTTCGTATCCGTCGTCGTAACCTTGACAACCCACGCAGGGGCATGGACAATGGGCAAATGCTCACCACCAACTTCTGCCCTGAATCTACGGCCGGCGCAGCCATGCGGCTGGCTGGCCGCCTGATCGACGCCACCGGCCCTCGGCCTTCTGGCAGCGCGGCCTCCCGCCAAGCGGCCGACGCCCTGAAGGCTGAGGCCGCATCCTTTGCCGACCGCGCCTGGAGCGAGGACTTTGCAGTCCATCCCGGTGCGTTCCTGGGCTGGATCCGCCTGCTGGTGCTGCTCTACATCGCCGGCGTGCTACTGCTTTGGCTGGACGTCTTCTGGCTGGCCGCGCTATTGGCCACGCTGGGCATCGTCGTCCTGGTGGGACGCGGAGGAGGCCGGGCTGCGGGGCGCGCGAGCCTGGGTCAAGGCCGCAGCCGGCGACGATCGCCTGGCTCTGCCCACCTGGAACCTGAACCTGGAATGCCTCTACGACGATCAGGATCTCTTCCTGCTGACCAGCGACGTCAACGGCACGGTGCAGCTTTCTCTAGAGCTGGCCGGCCAGTGCCAGCGCCTGCTGGCCGACCGCGGGCGTGACGTGCCGGCCAAGCCCATCGCCTTCCTCACTGGCGGCACCGACGCGGGCGAGATGGCACGCGCCGGCGCGCAGGCCACGACTCTGATCGGCATGGCATGGGGCAACGCGCAGCGCGCCAGCGTCTACCACACGCCGGCTGACGTCCTGAGCGCGGTCAGCCCGCAGGCCGTCGCGGCGGCGCTGGGGCTGGCGGTCGATCTGGCGGGGGCGTTGGACGCGGAGTTGGGGAGGTAAGGGTGGGCATACTACAGCGGGCGGGGAACAGCGGCTTGGTCATTGTATGTCGAGCAGGTAGCCATCCAAAAACGCAATCACCTTCTCCTCGTACTCCAGCGGCAGTCTTGACGTGAGGATCGTGAACGCTTGACTAGTAACGCAAGATGGCTGCGACCTGTCCATGCTGGGCCAGCGCGCCGTAGCCGAAGAAGAATGCCTGGCCGCCTTTTTGCAGCACCAACTCCACCAGGTCGTCAACGGCATCGTCCATCACGTCGGGACCGCCCGCCTCATCCACGATGGTCAGCAGCATGCCGCTCTCGCTCAGCCGCGCCGGCTGGTGATAGTCCTCCTCAACCAGCAACGTCGCCACGCGGCCCATCTGCGCCTGTAGCCAGGCCTCGCCCAGCGTGGAGGAGGAGCGCTGTGCGCCCACGGCCGCGTCTAGCTCTTGCAACAACTCCTGGCGGCGCACCTCTTTCGCCTCCAGCACCAACGGCCAGAGCAGCTTGCCCAGGTCGTGGGCTGACAAGTGGTCATAGTTACCCAGGAACGATCCGGCGATCAGCGAGCCGTGGCTGGTCACTTCGTTGAAGAAGGAGATGTGGCGGTCGACGCCGACGACGAGCAGTGGCAGCGGGTCGTCTTTGGCGACCTCGGCAAAGGCTGCATCGACGTCGCGGAAGAACTTGCGGCTGTATTCGTCGCGGTAGGCCGACTTGTTGACGCCAAAGCCGCCCGGCAGGGCCGCCTCGCCGCCTGGGCCGGCATGCACCATGGGGAAACCGTAGTCGGTGATCTCGACCAACGTATCGCGTGCGCCCTCGAACAGCCGTGTGGGCTTCTCGCTCAGGGCCAGCACCCAGTAGCGCGGTGAGCGATTCATGGCCATGACCAGATCGCGCGTGGCGAAGCTCTCGTCGATCATCACCCGCTCGGTGACCGGGAAGGGCAGGTAGAACTTGCGGGCGAAGTCGTGGTTGACAAAGATGGCCAGCCCGTCCAGCGCGTAGCGGTAATCGATCTCGCGCACGATGGCGTCCAGGTTGTCCAGCAGCGGCTGGATCTCGCGCTTGGAGAACTCCCGCAGCAGGCGGTCGGCGGCCTCGGTGGCCAGGTTCTTGACGCGGATCGGATCTTGCCGGTTGTCGGGCGACGTGCGGTGCGTCGGCAGCAGGATGGACAGAGCTGGATAACCCTGGATGGCTTGCAACAAGCTGATGTCGTGACGATTCACAGAATCTACCTCCTTCGTGTTTTTTTGGGTACATGACCCAATGATAGCCATTATACCCACTTTCTGCCCCAGTTCAGGCAGGTACTACCCCAAATCCTCAGTGGCTGTGGTAATTCTCCGGCGAATCTGCGCGCGGCTCTTGGACGAACTATGCTATACTGGGTCTAGGGTATCAGGCAAGCAGGGTGCCCGCTACGCTCAACAGATGAAATCGGGCGACAACTCTGAGTAGCACGGAGGTGGCAGCGATGAAAGAGAAGATCTTGCAGCAGGCGGGGGAAGAATACGCTCCCTGGCAGCGCCTTCTGGCGCTGGCCGCGCTGGCCCCAGTGTTTTTGGTGTTAATTCCCACAGCCTTGATCCGTGGATCCGCGTCGAAGAAGCCGAGATGCTGACACGCTTCGGCCAGGAATACGCAGCCTACCGGGAACGTACTCCGTTTCTGCTGCCCCGTCTGAGGGCGTAGCGGAATTCTTCAACGACAGGCGCGGGGTAGACGTGGGGACGTCACTGTCCCTTCCCTTGCCCAAGTTCTCGGATGACGATAACCTGCTGCGTTGCCTCGACCTCGGCGACCGAGGGCAGGTCGTGTTCCACATGGCTGATGGCGGTCGTCGAAAACGCCGTTGCCAGCCGGGCGCAGTCGGCGAGAGACAGCCCGCGTAGCTTGCCGGCCACCGTTCCGGCCACCATCGCATCGCCAGCCCCAACCGTGCGCTTGACCTTGACTGCCGGGGGAACGGCCCATAACGCCGCGTCGCCCTCGACGAAGATCGCGCCCAGCTTGCCCATGGAGATGATCACCGAGGCAATGCCGTAGCGTGCGCTGAGCTCGCGCGCCGCAGCCAGAATCGCCGCGTGCGAGTCCAGCGGCTGGCCGGTGTACTCCCGCAGCTCATCCACGTTGGGTTTGATCAACCGGGGCCCCGCGCTGACGGCCTGGGCGAAGCCCGCCCCGCTGGTGTCCAGCACCACCTTCTTGCCCTTCAACGTCTGCACCATCTCGCGGTAGATGCCGGTCGAAACCCCGCGCGGAATACTGCCCGAGAGCACGAACCACTCGTGGCTGGCCGCCAGATCGACGAGGATGTCGAAGAGGCGTGCGATATCGCCTGCGCTGGGCGTTTCGCCAGGAAAGTTGATATCCGTGGTCTGGTTCAACGCTTCGTCGCTGATCTTGACGCCGATGCGCGTCTGGCCGGCGATGCGCACACAGCGATCCTCGATGCCTTTGCGCTCGAACAAACGACGAAAGATCTCGTCGTTGTCCGCGCCCAGAAAGCCGGTGACGGTCGCCGGCTGACCGTAGTCAGCCAGGAAGGACGCGACGTTGATCCCCTTGCCGCCGGCATCCATGCGCGAGGACTGGACGCGATTGACGGTGCCGGCCGTGAAGTTCGGAATGCTGATCGTCTGATCGATCGCGGGATTGATGGTGACTGTGACGACCCGATTGTCTTGTCCCATCGAAATCTCCTTTTCTACCTATATCGAGGGAGGGTAACGCAGGACTACGAGCAACAGCATCACCCCATGCCGGTCGCCAGCGGCGCTGAGATGCTGCGCTTCTTTATGGAAGAGCACGACCTGAACCACAGCGACCTGCTCGAGATCGGTTCCCAAGGCGTGGTGTCGGAGATCCTCAGCGGCAAGCGCGAGTTGAATGTCCGCCAAATTCGCGCGCTGGCCAGCCGGTTTCATGTGTCGCCGGCTGTGTTCATCTAATCCCCACGCTGCAAACGAACCAGCCGAGGGCGTGTCTCCCTAGGCTAAGTCGTCACACTATTCTCGTCTCTCGAACAACCGTTGAAGTAGCGTCCGTTGCTCGGTAAGTAGGGCTCGCTGTTCTCTGATCAACCCAGCTTGTTGCTCAACCAATTGATCGAGCACCGCTGCCAACTGCCGAAATCGCTCCAACCACTGAGCGTCATCCAGCGCTTTGCGTTTCCCCTGACGATAGGCCATCAAGGCGGGGCGGTTCAGGTGGAGCAAGCTGATCGAGAACACTCCCGTCTGCGTCAACGCTTCCAGTCTGCCATCATCCAGCTCGACGATATGCGTAGTCGCACTTTCTTGGCGGGGGTTCCAGATCGTTGGACTGGATGGCGAATCGGGCCAATAGTCTCCCTTGTACTGGTTGCAGCGCATGCAACAGTAGATGAGGTTTTCTAAGCTGTCATCCCCGCCCTTACCGACCGGTTGAAAATGGTCGATCGTCAGCAGGTCGCCGGAGTCTGTTTCACGAACGCCGCAGTACTCGCAAGCGAACTGTGCCCGTGTGCGAACCGCTTCCCGAACATCGTAGGGTATGGTCATGCTGGTTGAAGCACGCGACGCTGGGCCAGTTGCTGGCGCAGCGCCATATTCTCACGACGCAGAACTTCGTTCTCACTGGCGATAGCCTGGATACTTTGCGAGGTCGCAACAATGCGCTCCAGGATAGTATCAACCTGCTGTTTGAGTGGGCTCAGGTCGTTCGTTTCCGAGGACAGGCCCAGCGCCAGCGTCTCCGCCTGATCCTGTTCTGCATACCAGACATTAAGATCAGACTGCTCATCAGCGGTCAACGCTTCACCGAGCGATCTTCGCAAATGTAGTCTCCACAAGCGATCATCATGTGTTGCCATTGCCACCTCCATCGCCACGACATGTTCTCGGATAGCTAGCCTGAGTGTACCACAACTGCTGCGACAGTCAAAACGACCTGATCACGTACTGGAAGCAGAATCCGCTCATGACTTTGCGTCCCCACGTTGACCGTTAGGGCACTCAAGGTGATCCATGTCACATGTTCTGGAGAAAACAGCGAGCCGTGGACTGCCTTTGCCCACGACTCGCCATTTTGCGCATTACTTCCCTGAATTACTGCACCTTGAACTCAGCGTCCACGACCTCATCCTCCCCCGGTCGGTGGAAGACGATCTGATCGCCGCGCACGTCGGCCACGACGGTGTCGCCCTCGGCGAAGTCGCCGCGCAGCAGGGCCAGCGCCAGCGGGTCCTGGACGAGCTGCTGGATGGCCCGCTTCAGCGGCCGCGCGCCGTAGACTGGATCGTAGCCGCGCTCGGCCAGCAGCTCGCGCGCTTCCTCGTTCAGCTCCAGCGTGATCTTGCGCGCCGCCAGCAGCTTGCGCAGCCGCCCCAACTGGATCTCCACGATCTGGCCCAGGTGCTCCCGGCTCAGCGGATGGAACACCACGATCTCGTCGATCCGGTTCAGGAACTCCGGCCGGAACGTCGCCCGCAACGCCTCCAATACGTAGCGCCGCGCCTCCGGCTCCGACCTGCCGCCTGCCGCCTGCCACGTTTCACTTCCGACGTTGCTGGTCATGATCACCACCGTGTTCTTGAAGTCCACGGTGCGGCCATGGCCGTCGGTCAGGCGGCCGTCGTCCAGCACCTGCAGCAGCGTGTTGAAGACCTCCGGGTGGGCCTTCTCGATCTCGTCGAACAGCACCACCGAGTAGGGCTTGCGGCGCACGGCCTCGGTCAGTTGGCCGCCCTCCTCGTAGCCCACGTAGCCGGGCGGCGCGCCCACCAGCCGGCTGACGGTGTGGCGCTCCTGGTACTCGCTCATGTCGATGCGCACCATGGCCTGCTCGTCGTCGAAGAGGAACTCGGCCAAGGCGCGGGCCAGCTCGGTCTTGCCAACGCCGGTGGGCCCCAGGAAGATGAAGCTGCCGATAGGCCGGTTCGGGTCCTGCAGGCCGGCGCGGGCGCGGCGCACCGCGTTGGCCACGGCGCGGATCGCGTCGTCCTGGCCCACCACGCGGCGGTGCAGGTTTTGCTCCATGCGCAACAGCTTCTGCACCTCGCCCTCCAGCAGCTTGCTCACCGGGATGCCGGTCCACCGGGCCACGATGTCGGCGATGTCCTCGGCGTCCACCTCCTCCTTGAGAAACATGCCGCTGGCCTGCATGGCGGCCAGTTGCCCTTCCAGCCGGGCCAGCTCGGCTTCTTGCTGGCGCAGCTTGCCGTATTGCAGCTCGCTGGCCCGCTGCCAGTTCTGCTGGCGCTGGGCCTGCTCCACCTCGAAGCGGGTGCGTTCGATCTCCTCCTTGAGCTGCGCGTTGCGCTGGATCACCTGGCGCTCGCCCTCCAGACGGGCATCCAAAGCCCGCCGCTGCTCGCCCAGGTCGGCCAGCTCGCGCTCCAGCGCCTCCAGCCGCTCCTTGCTGGCCTTGTCCTTCTCGCGCCGCAGCGCCTCGCGCTCGATCTCCAGTTGCATGGCCTTGCGCTTGATCTCGTCCAGCTCGGCCGGGTCGCTGGTGATCTCCATGCGCAGCCGGCTGGCGGCCTCGTCGATCAGGTCGATGGCCTTGTCGGGCAGGAAGCGGTCGGAGATGTAGCGCTGCGACAGGGTGGCCGCGGCGATGACGGCCGGGTCGGTGATGCGCACGTTGTGATGCACCTCGTAGCGCTCCTTCAGGCCGCGCAGGATCGAGATGGTGTCCTCCACCGACGGCTCGTCGATCAGCACCGGCTGGAAGCGCCGCTCCAGGGCCGCGTCCTTCTCGATATATTTGCGGTATTCGTCCAGCGTGGTGGCGCCGATGGTGTGCAGCTCGCCCCTCGCCAGCAGCGGCTTGAGCATGTTGCCCGCGTCCAGCGAACCCTCGGCCGCGCCCGCGCCGACCACGGTGTGCAGCTCGTCGATGAACAGGATCACCTGCCCTTCGCTCTCGGTGACCTCCTTCAGCACGGCCTTGAGCCGCTCTTCGAACTCGCCGCGGAACTTGGCGCCCGCGACCAGGCTGCCCATGTCCAAGGCGACGATGCGCTTGTCCTGCAAGCCGGTGGGCACGTCGCCGCGCACGATGCGCAGGGCCAGCCCCTCGGCGATGGCGGTCTTGCCCACGCCCGGCTCACCGATCAGCACCGGGTTGTTCTTGGTGCGCCGGCTGAGAATCTGGATCACGCGGCGGATCTCCTCGTCGCGGCCGATCACTGGATCCAGCTTGCCCTTGCGCGCCAGATCGGTCAGATCGCGGCCGTATTTTTGCAGCGCCTGGTAGGTGGTCTCCGGGTTCTGGCTGGTGACGCGCTGGCTGCCGCGAATGGCCTGCAGCGCGTGCAGGATGGCGTCGCGGCTGACGCCGGCCGCGGCCAGCAGCCGCTGCGCGCCGTTGCCCTCCTTGCCGGCCAGCGCCAGCAACTGGTGCTCGGTGCTGACGTAGTCGTCCTTCATCGCGTCGGCCTCGGCCTGGGCCGCCTGCAGCGCGCGCTGCAAGGCCTGGCTGACGCCGACCTGCGTGGCCGTACCGTAAACCTTGGGCCGGCGGTGGAGCTCGGCCTCGACCTGGCTGGCCAGTTGGCCAGGGTTGCGCCCCAAGCCCTGCACGATCTGCGGCGCGACGCCGTCGGCCTGCTGTAACAGGGCCAACAGCAGGTGCTCCGGCTCGATCTGCGCGTGGTTATAACTCTCGGCCCGCGATTGGGCCTCGAGGATGGCTTCCTGAGCCTTTTGAGTGAACTTGTCTGTTCTCATGCCATTCAATCCTTTCAAAGAGAGCGGTCTTTTTTATTTCATCATACCCGTTTCGTGTGAGAAGACAATTAGCGAAATGCTAGCGTTTTGTTTGAGAATCGGCGCGGCTGGCTCTTGACTTTATGGCAAGCATCGGTACAATACGGGCTGACTATTTCCATAACACGATGCTTGCCACTGCACCGCGTCCCACACCACATCGCCGCCAGCCAGCATCCTATAGGCATCCCGCCAATCCTGCGTACGCTGTAGGGGCGAGGTTATCTCGCCCCTACAGCGCGCCTGACTGCTGGTTGCCTTGCGCAAAAGGGCCTCGCTATGCAAAACCAAGTTGATCAATTTCTGGACTATCTGGCCACTGAAAAAGGTTACTCAGACAATACGCTGGCTGCTTATCGCAACGATCTGACCCAGTTTACGCAGTATGTGGTCGATCAGGCCGGCGCCGAGAACTGGGTCGAGGTCAGCCAAGCGCAGATTGTCAGCTACATTCTGCACATGAAGGAGCTGGAATACGCTTCTTCGACGGTTGCGCGCAAGGTTGCCGCCATCAAATCCTACTTTCATTACCTGCGCGATGAAGGTGTGGTGCAAAACGACCCCACTCTCACCCTGGAGTCGCCTAAGGTCAAAAAGCACCTGCCGAAAGCGATCAGCGAGGAGGATGTGGAGCGACTGCTGGCTGAGCCAACCCAATCCGACGCGCCCAAAGCGCTGCGCGACAGCGCGCTGCTGGAGACGCTCTACGCCACCGGCATGCGGGTCACCGAGCTGGTGTCGCTGGACGTGCGGGATGTGGACTTGCAGGCAGGCACGATCTACTGCATTGGCAAGGGCGACCGCGAGCGCGTGGTGCCGATTTACGACCATGCCGCCCAGGTGTTGAGCGTCTATCTGGCCGGCGGCCGGCCGCATCTGGTGCGCAACAAGGACGAACAAGCGCTCTTCCTCAACCATCGCGGCGAGCGGCTGACCCGGCAGGGCCTGTGGCTGATCATCAAGCACTACGTGGACGCCATCGGCATCGAAAGCGAAGTGACCCCCCATACCCTGCGCCACTCTTTTGCGACGCACATGCTGCACGGCGGCGCGAAGTTGCGCGACGTGCAGAAGCTGCTGGGCCACGCCAACATCTCTACCACCCAGGTCTACACCCAGGTCACGCGCGATCACCTGCGCGAGGCCTACAACGAAGCACATCCGAGGGCATAGCCGTGGACTTCATCCCGACACGCGAGCACTACAACGAGGCGGTCGCGGCCATCCGGCAGGCCACGGCCGTGCAGCCCAAGGTGGCGATTGTGCTGGGGTCCGGCCTGAGCGCGCTGGCTGAGGCGGTGCAGCAGCCAGTCGCGATCGACTTTGGCGACATCCCGCACTTTCCCGTCTCCAGCATTCCCGGCCATCGGGGACGCCTGGTGCTGGGCGAGCTGGAGGGGCAGGCCGTGGCAGTGATGCAGGGCCGCACCCATTACTACGAGGGCTATTCGATCCAGCATGTGACGCTGCCCATCCGCGTGCTGAGCCTGCTGGGGGTTGAGACGCTGATTCTGACCAACGCGGCCGGCGGCCTCAACAAGAGCTTCCAGGCCGCCGACTTGATGCTGATTGTGGACCACATCAACCTGGTGGGCATGGCCGGCGTCAACCCGCTGCGCGGCCCGAACGACCCTGAATTCGGCCCGCGCTTCCTGGACATGTCCAAGGCCTACGACCGAGAGCTGGGCCGGCTGGCCTGGGAGGCCGCAGCGGCCGAGGGCATCCCGATGCATCGCGGCGTCTACGTCGGGCTGGCTGGGCCAACCTTCGAGACGCCAGCCGAGATTCGCTTTCTGCGGCTGCTGGGCGGCGACGCGGTGGGCATGTCTACCACGTCCGAGACGGTGGTGGCCCGCCATTGCGGCCTGCGCGTGCTGGGCATCTCCGGCGTCAGCAACGTGGCCATCGACGACCCAGACAGCGCCAGCGAGGCCAGCCATGAAGAGGTCTTGGCGGCCGGCGCGCTGATGACGCCGCGCATGACTGCTGTGATACGCCGCGTGCTGGCGCATCTGTGAACTTCTGCCAGGCGAAAAACGTGGTATAATGGCGCGCGCCGGCAACAACTGGCTCGCGCACGCCGGTTCAGGAACCCACCAGGGCCTGATACGTCTAAGAAACAACACCTGAAGCCAATGCCCGCGCCGCGCGCCGGGCATTCGTTTCGTTTTGAGGCATCGACTCCGCATGGCGGTTCTCGTCAGGATTATCAGCAACAACGCAGCGTGGATCTACCTCGCCTGCCTGCTGGCAGCGCTCTATTTGCTGCGCATCGCGATTCTGGCCCGCCGCGAGCGCCAGCAGGCGGCCTTCAAGCTGGAGCGGGAGACCGCGCTCAACCGCACGCACACCACGCTGCGCTGGGCGCTGTTGCTCATAGTATTGATGGGCGCCACTTACTTCGTCGCCAACACCCTGTCGGTGGCGGTCGAGCCGATCATCGCTGAGGCTGATCCGACGCCGACGCCGCTGTTCCTGCTGGACACGCCCACGCCCACGCCCGAGGCCACGCTGCCGCCCACTGAGACGCCGACCATCACGCCGACGCCGCGGCCGCGCGCCACGCCGCGGCCGGTGGAAGAGCCGACAGCGACGCCGGTCCCGGTTCCAACGACGCCGGCCATCGTGGCCCCCTCCTGCCCCGACAGCCGCGCGATCATCATCGAGCCCGGCGCCGGCCAGCAGATCAACGGCCCGGTCAACCTGATCGGCACAGCGCGCAGCGACAATTTCGAGTATTTCAAGATCGAGTTCAAGCCAGCGGGTGCGCCCGGTGACTTTAGCTTCTACCTGCGCCGCGACGCGCCGGTAATCAATGGACCGCTGGGAACGTGGAATCCCGCCGGGCTGCCCCCTGGCGTGTATCAGTTACGTCTGGTGACGGTTGATGTCACCGGCAACTTCGGCCAGTGTACGGTGCAGGTAACGGTCGGCGGCTAACTAACGAAGGAGAAGAGAGATTGAACGAGAAGCGCAACAACAACCTGGTGTGGTGGATCCTGGGAGGCCTGGTGGTCCTGCTGTGCTGCTGCCTGCTGTTTCTGATGGGCGCGGGCGGCTTGCTCTTCGGCCTGTCGAGCAGCAGCCAGCAATCGCCCGTGGTCACAGTCGAAGTACAGCCGCTGCCGGTGCTGCCCGCGACGCCTGTGCGCCCGCCGGCCGGCCTGGGCGCCACCC
>JBAQCH010000326.1:0-1726 GCA_049294015.1 Anaerolineae bacterium | reverse complement strand
AGGATTGCAGTGTCAAGGAGGCACCGCATTTTCGTAAGCAAGAACAGAGTGTTGGTTGATCAGATCAGCCAGATTGGGTAGGTAGTAGGTGCGAGAGACCCGGTCCTGGATGTAGGCATAGAAGTTGATGCCCAGTTTTTTGGCAGTCTCGGCGAGGGTCATGAAGGTGTCCCAAGCTGCAGCGCCGTCAGAGGTGCGCGGCCCGAAGCTGATATCTCGCTTGCGCACCCGCTGTCTAGCGGCTAATTCGGCCGGGTTGTTGTGCAGTGGCAGTTCGGGAAAGTCCAGAACGAGAAGCAGACGCGCTTGCTTGGTCCGGGTCTTGGCGATCAGATCGTCCAGAGCTTGGTAACCCGTCACGGTACTGAAGAGCACGTCGAATTGTGCCCGCAAACGCACTGCCTGTTTTGAAGTAGGGTGCTCACGATAGGCTTGCAGTTGCTGATAGAAACGCCAGAACTGTTTCATGAAGTCGTCTAGCAGCTGGCGATGATGCTCAACGAAAGGAGAGAGCTTCTTGTAATGGCGGCCCTCGTGGACCCAACAGAGGGCCTGGTTCTGCGTGACATGACGGAACTGGCGGGCGTCGTCGCTGATCAGGGTGGTCACCACCGGGACGTGCGACTGCGCATGATAGGCCGTGAGAGCTGCCGCCTCCAAGATGCGGGCCTGTTGTTGTTCGTCCAAGCGGCTCAGATGCTGTTGTACCAGCGCCTCCAGTTGTCGACGAACCAGCCAAACTCCCTGCGGCCAGCCTGCGACCAGTCGTTGCGCCCACTGCGGGGTCTTGAAGAGGTCCAACCACGCAGCCGTCTGCTCATTGAGTAGAAATTGCGGTTCCGGACTGTCCTGTAGCAGATGAATGAGCGTCAGACGATCTTTGCCTGGTCGAGTGAAGTAGGCCGTGTAATAGGGATTGCCGACCACATGGCAGTGCTGGTTTTCGCCATTGACCCGAGTTGCTGTGTCATCGATATGCTGCCAAGACGTACTAGCCAGCCCGGCACGCCAGATCGCTGCCTTCTCATCATGCCAGCTATCTTGTTGCTTGATCAGCAGATTGGAGATCTGGCCTTTACTGATCAGCACTCCCAGGTGGCCCAGAAACTCGGCGATCTTCGGTTCGGTCATCTGCGACGCATAATACAGCGTCAGCACCAGCGATCGTATCCCTGGTCCAAACTGCCCTTCATAGCCCGCTGGCAACGGCGCCAGATGCACGCTACCCTGGGACGGCGAGTGGTACTTCTCCTTCAAAAAACGCACATTGTCGCTTTGAAGGCGCAGGTCCTGCACCACCGCCGTTTCATAGCCCTTGAACACCGCATCCGCCGGCAGTTGACCCCGGTCCACCCGTAGCGTCTCTTCCCGGTCGATCTGGATGCGCTCCACCTTGCGCTGCTTACGCCATGCCTTGCGCTGGCGTCGCTCGGCTTCAGAGGAGTGGTCGCTCTTGGCCGACGCTGGTTTGTTCGGCTTGATGTCTGGCTTGCCTTGCTCACCTTTCAAACGATTGATCTCGTCGCGCAAACTCTGGACTTCTTTCCGCAGTGCCTGGTTCTCGCTCTTCAGCTCCTCCACCAGATTGAGCAAAGCCACGATCGCCTGCCGTGCGCCTTCTAGGTCTTGGATAAGCTCGGGATTGAAGCCGGTCAACATGCTCTGTCACTTCCTGTTTGGATCAATGCATTCGTTGTCATCATCGCACACAAATGTTAAGATCGCG
>JBAQCH010000325.1:0-21008 GCA_049294015.1 Anaerolineae bacterium | reverse complement strand
CGCGGCCGACCCAGCCAATCCGGTGGCGACGCCGGTGCAGGTGGGGCTGAGCAACGGCACCTACACCGAGATCGTGCGCGGGCTGAACCTGGGCGACCAGGTGGTGGTCCAGTACAGCAGCGCCAGCAGCAACCAGTCCGGCTTTGGTGGCCCTGCCGGCGGCATGGGTGTCATGGTGATTGGCGGCGCTGCCGGCGGCGGCCCGCCAGCCGGCGCTCCTCCCGGACAGTGATAGGCAGTGACAAGATGCGAAAACTACTGATGGTTCTACGGGTTGCGCTCAAGGCGCTGACCGCCCATAAGATGCGCTCGGTGCTGACCATGCTGGGCGTGGTGATCGGCGTGGCCGCGGTGATCGCGCTGGTGGCTGTGGGCAACGGCGCGCAGGCGCAGGTGGTCAGCCAGTTCGAGTCGTTGGGCTCCAACCTGCTCACCGTGTCGCCCATGGTCAACTTCGGCTTCTCGCGCGAGGGCCTGCAAGAGAGCTCGGCCAGCCTGAGCAACGCCGACGTGGCGGCGATCCAGGGCCTGGCGACGGCCGTGGCCACGGCCGCGCCACAGTACAACAGCAACGCCACCGTGACCCAGAGTGGCAACACCACTAACCTGACCATCAACGGCGTCACGGCCGACTATGCTGCGGTGCGCAACTGGGACCTGGCGCGCGGCCGCTTCCTGACCGACGAGGACAACGAAGATCTGGCCATGGTGGTGGTGCTGGGCCAGACGGCCGTCGAGGACTTGTTCGGCAGCACGCTGGTCAACCCGGTGGGCCAGACGGTGCGCATCAACCGCCAGAACTACACGGTGGTGGGCGTGCTGGAGAGCAAGGGCCAGAGCGGCTTTGGCAACCAAGACAGCGTGGCCATGATCCCCTTGCGCACGGCCCAGTTGAAGCTAGGCGGCGCCGGCACCCAGACCATCAGCCAGATCAACCTGCAGGTGGCCTCGGCTGCGGAGATGGACCTGGCCCAGGCGCAGGTGACGGCCATCCTGCGCACGCGGCGCGGCCTCAGCGCCAGCCAGGACGCCGACTTCACCGTGCAGAACCAGGCTGACATTGTCAGCACTATCTCCGAGACCACGGGCACCTTCACCACGCTGCTGGGCAGCATCGCGGCTATCTCGCTGCTGGTGGGCGGCATCGGCATCATGAACATCATGCTGGTCAGCGTCACCGAGCGCACGCGTGAGGTCGGCCTGCGCAAGGCTGTCGGGGCCAAACGAGGCGATATCCTGTTGCAGTTCCTGGCCGAGGCCATCGTGCTCAGCGTGCTGGGCGGGCTGATCGGCGTCGCGCTGGGCATCGGCGGCGCGCAAGTGATCACGCCATTGCTGGGCTACAGTCAGGCCCTGGTAACGCCGCAAAGTGTGGCGCTGGCGCTGGCCGTTTCGCTGGGCATCGGCATCTTCTTTGGCCTTTATCCAGCCAATCGGGCGGCGGCGCTCAATCCCATCGATGCACTGCGCTATGAATGAGCGCTCAGGCGCCGGGCGCCTACATTGTGATTTGGGTATGGTTCAATCTGTTTCAATCGAGCTTTACAATTCATCGCGGAGTGAGCACCCCCAGGTGCGGCTTGTGTGCGCAAAACCCGCACGTGGGCGTGCTCGACTCCGCGGAGGTTGTAAAGCTTCATGCGCCAGTCAATGAACCATGCCGTGATTTGGGATATCCGAGTGACTGACACCTGAGGCTGCGTAGTTAAAGTTTAGGTTAAAATCACTTGACATTGGGAACAATCGAACCGACAAATCGAGTCGATGTGCATACCATGAAGTTGTTAACCTGGACGAGTCGGAACCAAACAGCCACGGATTGCACGGATTACACTGATTTCTCCTGTGATCTCCGTCAAATCCGGGTAATCCGTGGCCAGAACTCTTGCTGTCTGGGTATGAATCTAGCTGCAAAAGACTAAATGACTGGAGACAAGTATCGTGACGCGAAACATTGCAATCGTTGTTGGTGTGCTGGCGCTGATCGCCCTGGCCGCATTGGCCTTTTCTGTCTTCCGCTCCCCAGAGGAAGCCAGCGCGCCCATCACGGCCGCACCCCTGACCATTGAAACCAGCGCGCCGGTCGCGGCGGCAACCCAGCCGCCGGCGGCTGAACCAACGGCAACACCGGAATCTGTCGCCGCTCCGACCGAGACCGCGCCCGCCGTCGAGCCAACAACCGCCCCGGTTGAAGAGCCCACGGCCACAGCAGAGCCCACCGCTGAACCGGTTCCAGCGGCTGCGCCGGCTCTCTTCGAGATCGTGCAGGCTGAATCCCAGGCCCGCTTCATCATCGACGAGGTGCTGCGCGGCGCGCCGAAGCGCGTGGTGGGCGTCACAGATCAGGTGGCCGGCCAAATCGCTATCGACCCGGCCAACCCCGCGGCAACGCAGTTGGGCCAGATTATGGTCAACGCCCGCACGCTGGCGACCGACAACGAGTTCCGCAATCGAGCGATCCGCAACCAGATTCTCGACACCAATTCCTTCGAGTTTGTCACCTTCCAGCCTGCTGAGTTGGTAGGCCTGCCCGCCGCCGTGACGGTGGGCCAGCCTTTCACCTTCCAGGTGGTGGGTGATTTGACGATCAAGGATGTGACCCGGCCTATGACATTCGACGTGACCGTGACGCCGGTCAGCGAGACGCGCATCGAGGGCCTGGCGACGATCACCTTCCCCTATCGGGATTTCGCTGTGCGTATCCCGCAGGTGCCCTCGGTTGATCTGGTGGCCGATGACGTGACGCTGGAGCTGGAGTTCGTGGCCGTGGCGCCGTAGCTTCTATAAACTGCGGCCAACGGGCTCGGTCGGCCCACCCTCCAGTCGTTGCACTCCTTCAGGCTACGTCCGGGGTGCTACGCAAAGACCGACCCAGGTAGTCCAAGAGAGCACCATGAGCAAGACAGTTTTGGTAGTCGACGACAAAAAAGAGCTGCGGGTGATGGTCAAGACCTATCTGGAGGAGGAGGGCTTTCGTGTGCTGACGGCCAAAGATGGCCAAGAGGCGCTGTACGTCGCCCGCCATGAGAAGCCTGACCTGATCATCCTGGATCTGATGATGCCGCAGATGGGCGGCTACGATTTCCTGCACGCTTACCGTCGCGAGGCCAGCACGCCGATTATCATCCTCACCGCCAAGCTGGAGGAAGGCGATAAGGTGCTGGGCCTGGAACTGGGCGCGGATGACTTCGTCACCAAGCCCTTCAGCATGCGCGAGCTGACCGCACGCGTGCGGGCCGTGCTGCGCCGCGTCGGTCGCGAACAAGTCGATGTCGAGGTGCTGCGCGCAGCCGACATCACCCTGGATCGTCAGCGCCGCCTGGTCACTGCGGCCGGCCGGCCGGTGGACCTGACGCCCTCCGAGTTCGATTTGCTGGCGGCCTTCCTGGCCGCGCCGGGCCGCGCCTACTCTCGCGCCGAGCTGCTGGACCGCCTGCAAGGCGACGCCTACGACGGCTACGAGCGCACCATCGACGTGCACATCCGCAACCTGCGCACCAAGATCGAGCCCGACCCCAGCAAGCCGCGCTATGTCGAGACGGTCTATGGGGTGGGGTATCGCTTTGCGGCAGGACCGTAATTGGTAGATTGGTAAATTGGTGGGCCATCCGCGCTGACCAATCTACCAATCTACCAACCTACCAATCCACCAACCATGCGCTCCCTAACCCTCAAACTCACCCTGGCCTTTCTCTTCGTCGGCCTGATCGGCGCGCTGTTGGTGGCGGTCTTCGTTGGCGTGCGCACGCAGCGCGAGTTCGACCAGTTCATCTCCGACCGCTACCGGCAGGATTTAGTCGATCAACTGACCGACTACTACCAGCAGAACGGCAGTTGGCAGGGCCTGTCGGCGATTGGGCTGCGCATGGCCGACGAACGAGGCCGCTCCGGCTACGTGCGTGCGCCGGTGGCCCTCGTGGACAACAGCCAGGTGGTGGTGTTGGGGAGCCGGAACTACCGGGTGGGACAGCAGGTGAACCAGGCAGACCTGCGCGGTTCGCTGCCGGTGACCGTCGATGGCCAGACGGTCGGCTCGGTGGTGATCGACCTGCCAGACGCCGCGCCCTCACGCGATCCTTATTCGCCGGAGGACGCGTTTCTGGTCCGTGTCAATCAGGCTATCGCCTTCGGCGCGCTGGGCGCAACGGTCATTGCACTGGCCCTTGGCAGTCTGTTGGCGCGCGCCATTTCGCGGCCGGTCAAGGAACTGACCGACGCTACCCAGCGCGTGGCTGGCGGCGAGCTGGGCCACCAGGTGCCGGTGCGCACCAGGGATGAGCTAGGGGACCTGGCCACTTCCTTCAACCAGATGAGCGCCGACCTGGCTACGTCCAACCAACTGCGCCGCCAGATGACGGCTGACATCGCCCACGAATTGCGCACGCCGTTGAGCGTCATTCTGGGCTACAGCGAGGCGCTGAGCGACGGCAAGCTGCAAGGCAAGCCAGCCATCTACGATGCCATGTATGGCGAGGCGCAGTTGCTTAGCCATCTGGTGGACGATCTGCGCACCCTCTCGCTGGCCGACGCAGGTGAGTTGACCCTCAGTCGCGGCCTGCTGCCCGTTGCTGAGTGCATCGAACGCACTGCTGCCTCGCACGCCGAGCTGGCCGCGCAGCGCGGCATCCGGCTGGAGGCCAGGGCTGCGCCCGACTTGCCGCTGATCGATGGGGACCGCGAGCGCATCGCCCAAGTTTTGGCCAATCTGGTCAGCAACGCCCTGCGCTACACGCCGGAGGGCGGGGTGATCACCCTGTCGGCCGAGGCCAGCGGCGATCGCGTGTTGCTGCGGGTCAGTGACACCGGGCCGGGCATCGAGCCACAGCACTTGCCTTTTGTCTTCCAGCGCTTCTACCGCGCCGACGATGCGCGGCCGTCCAACGGCGAGTCCGGCCTGGGACTGGCCATCGCGCGTTCGCTGGTCGAGGCCCATGGCGGGACGATCCAGGTCGAGAGCGTGGTGGGCCAAGGCGCAACGTTTACGGTGGCATTGCCGGCGGCCAGCCAGGGATTGGAAAACCCTGGCTGACAATACTGAAGCGCCCGCAGGCGCTGGGAACGGCTCTGCTAAGCCCTGCGGGGCTTTCTCATGTTCAGCCAGTGGATTCTATTCACCGGATTATGGAAAGGATGCCTTAATGAAAGCTACGACTAAACTATCTGTGGTCCTATCGTTTCTCTTGATCCTGGCCCTATCCACGGCCTGCTTCGGCCTGGAAGCCCCGGCGGCGCCGGCCAGCCCTGCGCCGACCGCCGACGTGGCCGCGCTAGCCGACAGTGTGCTGGCCCGTGTGCAGGCGCAGTTGCCGCAGCAGGTGGCCGAGCTAGATCCTGACACGCTGCTGGCGACCATTCAGGACGTCTTGGCGCAGAACCCGCCCGTCGTCGACGCTGAGGCCTTGGGCCAGTTGGTGGACGAGGCCGTGACGGCGCGGCTGGCTCAGATCGAGGCGCGCACGCCCGTCAGTCAGCCCAGCGCAGCCCTGGCCGGCAGCGGCTTCGAGCTGGAGGCCAAGCTAATGGCCCTGTATCAGCAGGCCAACCCGTCGGTGGTCTACATTCTCACCGCCACCGGCAGCGGCAGCGGCTTCGTCTACGACGTGTTGGGCCACATCGTCACCAATCGCCACGTGGTCAGCGGCAGCCGTCGGTTCGAGGTCGTCTTTGCCGACGGCACGCGGCTCTCTGGCGAGCTGGTCGGCGCAGACGCCGACAGCGACCTGGCCGTGCTCAAGGTCGACGCCTTGCCTGACGGCGTCCAGCCGCTGCCGCTGGCCGAGCCGGACACGCTCCAGGTTGGCCAGTTCGTGGCGGCCATCGGCAACCCCTTCGGCGAGCAGGGCTCCATGTCGATGGGCATTGTCAGCGGGTTGGGCCGCAGCCTGCGCTCACAGCGCACGCAGGGCGTCGGCTTCGCCTACTCGCTGCCCGGCGTGATCCAGACCGATGCGCCGATCAACCCTGGCAACTCCGGCGGCCCGCTGCTCAATCTGGCCGGCGAGGTGGTGGGGGTCAACTCAGCCATCGCCAGCGTCACCGGCGTCAACTCTGGCGTCGGCTTCTCCATCCCGGTGGTCGCCGTGCGGCGCATCGTGCCCAGCCTGATCGAGCAGGGCAGCCATACGTACTCCTACATGGGTCTGACCTTCGCCAGCGAGCTCAGCCTGAGCGACCAGCAGCAGTACGGCTTGGCCCAGAGCCAGGGCGCCTATATCGTGAGCCTGGCTGCGGGCAGCCCGGCTGATCGAGCCGGCCTGCGTGCGGCCGACCCCAACACCGGCCGCGGCGGCGACCTGGTCGTCGCCATCGACGGCCAGCCGCTGCGCAACTTCGACGAGCTGAACGCCTACCTGGTGTTCTACACCGCACCGGGCCAGACCATCGAGATGACCGTGCTGCGCAACGGGGAGGAGCTGACGTTTCCGCTGACGCTGGGCGCGCGGCCCTAACTTCGAGCAGTGAAGAAGGTCGACTTCTCCGAGAAGTCGACCTTCTGGGCCGGCCAATCGGGTTTGACCACCCGCGTACCATTTCGACCAAGCCGATGACCGATACCTGACTGAATGAACGATCTGGATTATGGAGGAAGGTGTGAGGTACGATGAGCAAATTGCAATTCCCTACCCTTGGTGAGCGGCGCTGGCGGCCGCTGTTCCTGGCGATGGTCGTGCTGCTTCTGGCCCTGGCCGCCTGTAGCCGCGGCCCCAGCACTGCCGAGCCGCCTGTGCAATCGACCGCGGCCGCCGCGGTCGTCCAACAGCCGGCGGAAACCATTCCTACGGCCCAGCCCAATGCGCCCATCGCCACGCCGCTGCCCACGCAGACGCCGGCCGCGCCGCCGACAGCCACGGCGGTACCGACGCTCGCGCCGAGGGCCACCCAGACGCCCACACCCACAGCAACGCCGATTCATCCGCTCAGTATCGAGTACCTGCGCCAGCAGGACTACTCCACCAGTGAGTTAGTGATCGAGCAAACGCTGGCGCCGGGGTCGAACTACGACCGCTACTACGCCTCTTACTTCTCCGAGGGACTCAAGCAGTATGGCTTGCTGACCGTGCCGCGCGGCCAGCGGCCGGAAAGCGGCTGGCCGGTGATCGTCTTCAACCATGGCTACATCCCACCGGCGCAGTACAAGACCACCGAGCGCTATGTGGCCTACGTGGACAGCTTTGCCCGCAGCGGCTACATCGTCTTCCGGCCCGACTATCGCGGCCACGACCGCTCCGAGGGCCAACCGACCGGGGCGTATGGCTCCCCTGACTATGTGATCGACGTGCTCAATGCGGCCGGCGCGCTCAAGCGCTATCCTGACGCAGACGCCAACCGCATCGGCATGTGGGGCCACAGCATGGGCGGCTGGATCACCCTGCGCGCCATGGTCGTCGATCCTGACATCCAGGCCAGTGTGATCTGGGGCGGCGTGGTGGGGTCGTATGAGGACCTGCTGACCGGCTGGCGGCGCGGCAGCCGCCCCGCGCCCACCCCTGATCCTAACGCTACCAGCACGCGCGGCCGTTGGCGCAACAGCCTGACCAGCCAGTTCGGCTCGCCCGAAGAAAACCCGGAGTTCTGGCAGTCTCTTTCGGCCAACTACTTCCTGGACGACCTTTCCGGCCCGATCCAATTGCATCACACCACGGGCGACGAGAGCGTGCCGGTCGAGTTCTCACAGATCCTCTACGAGCAAGGGCTGGAGGCCGGTATGCCCATCGAGCTGGTCACCTACCCCGGCGACAACCACAACATCTCGGGCAACTTCAGCACAGCCATGAGCCAGTCGGTGGCCTTCTTCGACCGCTGGCTAAAGCAGCCTGTCGACCTGGCTGAGGCCGAGGGGCCGGCCGTCTTCACCGGCAGCGGACTGGCCAATCTGCGGGCAGGTCCTGGGACCAGCTTTGGCATCGTCGGCCAGATGCAGGCGGGCGAGAGCCTGCCCCTGCTCGGCAGCAACGTGGACCGCACCTGGTGGCAGGTGCAAACCACCAATGGCCCGGCCTGGGTCGCCGACAGCGTCGTGCTGGCCGCGCGCTTCGCCGGCGTGCCGGTGGTGGAGGATGCGGCGGGGCCGTGAGAGAGGTCAGTAGACAAGTAGGCAAGTAGACAAGGAAAAAAAGGGCCGAGCCAGCAAGCACTGGCTCGGCCTATGATTTGGAGTGTGGAGTGAGCACCCCCAGGTGCGGCTGGCGTGCGCAGAAGTCATGCCGGGGCGTGCTTTTCTGCGTGGAAGAGGTTGACAAAGCGATCGTTGTTAGTTACAATGTACGTGCCACTATGTCGATACGTACGTTCGTATGTTTCCAACCGGAGAAGATGCCATGAAGACGGTGACCGCCACGGAATTGCGCACGAACATCTACCAACTCCTCGATGAGGTGTTGCGCAGCGGCTTGCCCATCGAGGTTAAGCGGGGAGATCGCAAACTGCGCATCATGCCCATCGAAAAGCCAGATAAGTTTCAGAATCTTGTCTATCGACCGGATGTGATTCAGGGCGATCCCGAAGCACTGGTCACGCTGAGTTGGGAAGGTGAGGTAAATCTTGATCTACCTTGATACCCATGTCGTGGTGTGGCTCTTTTCAGGATTGACCGACAGATTCAGCAAGACCGCACAAAGGTTGGTCAATGACAACGAGGTTTTGATCTCACCGGTCGTGCGCCTGGAATTGCAGTACCTGTTTGAACTTCAGCGGGTCGTGGAAGCGCCAGATATCATTGTGGCGGACCTGGCGAGCCGGGTTGGGCTGCAGGTCTGCTCAAAACCGCTCAATCGGATCGTCACAGAAGCCCTGGCATACACATGGACGCGTGATCCTTTCGACCGTTTGATCACGGCTCATGCAGGCGTGGACGATGACCTGCTCTTGTCAAAAGATGCCAATATCCTGCGCAACTATGCTCATGCCCGGTGGCTGTGACGACCGTCACGGCTAGCATCTCACAGTTCGCATCGACTCCCTCATTTCCTTTGTGTCCCTTCCGCCCCTTCCACATACGTCCGCAGCAACGTCGCCGCCGTTTTGGCCGTGACGACATACTGGCCCAGCGCCGCCGGCAACAGGCAGAAGCGCACCGCGTCAAGAGCCAGCTCGTTGACAGTCGCCTGCCCCTCGATCGCACCCCAGATCTCCAGGCTATCTCCCGTGCGGGCGCCGCGTAACTCGGCCCCGGCCGCCAGCGTGACCCGCTCGGTGGTGAAGTAGCGGTTACGACAGAGCAGATCGCGGCGCAGGCCCGCTTCGTCGCTCAGCACGGTGGGCGGGACGATTTCTGGCTCGACGCGGCCGAAATCGATCACATCCAGCGCCTTGTCTACGTGCAGCGGCCGCGGCCGGCCATCCGCGCCCACGCGGCCCCAGTCGTAGACCCGGTAGGTCGCGTCCGAGTTCTGCATGATCTCGGCCAGGATCAGGCCGCCCATGATGGCATGTACGGTGCCGGCTGGCACGCAGATGTGGTCGCCGGCCTGCACCGGCAGGCGATGCAGATGCGGTTCCAGCCGGTTGTGCTCGATGGCCTGGCGAAAGGCGGCGGGCGTCGTCCCGGTTTTGACGCCCAGGATTAGCTCGGCGCCTGGCTGGGCGTGCAGCACCACCCACATCTCGGTCTTGCCCAGCTCATTGCCTTCATGTGCCAACGCGTAGGCGTCGTCGGGGTGGACCTGCACCGAGAGCGGCGCAGCCGCGTCGATCAGCTTGACCAGCAGGGGGAACTTGCCGCGCGCCTGCGCCCAGGCGTTGTTGGCGCCGATCAGGTCCAGCCCCAACTCAGCGTGTACCTGCGGCAGCGACCAGCCAGCGTAGAGGCCGTTCTCGACGCGCGCTGCGCCATGCTCGTGCGCGGCGATCTCCCAGCTTTCAGCGATCACGCCGTCGGCTGGCAATACGCGGCCCAGCTTGGTCGCCAGGTTGCGCCCGCCCCAGAGGTAATCCTTCAGGACGGGGGTGAAAAGCATCGGATAGAGTGCTTTGCTCATGGCTGTTAGTTGCTTTGGTGTGCGGCGCTGCTGCAGTTGCAGTCACCTGTCTGAAACGTGAAACGTGAAGCGTGACGGCGCGCTGCGCCAGTCACGCTTCACGTTTCAAAGGCTTGTGCCACCTGCGCCGCCGCGCGGGTTACGCAGCGACACGTTCGACAACGCGCTCAACAACCCGCTCGGCCCGCCCGGCGCCGGCCATCTGCCCCTTGAGCACCACACCCAACCGGCGAATGCCCTCGTCGATCATTTCCGGCGCGGCGTTGGAGAAGTTGAGGCGCATGGTGTTCCGGCCGCTGCCATCAGGATAGAAGGCGTGGCCAGGCACGAAGGCGACGCGCTGGGTGTCCACGGCGATCTTGAGCAGCTCGGCCGTGTCCATCCCCTCCGGCAGCCAGGCCCACAGGAACAGCCCGCCGGCCGGCCGGGTCCACTGCACCTCCGCGGGGAAGTAGCGCTCCAGCGCGGCCAGCATCACATCCCGGCGGTGCGCGTAGACCTGGCGGATACGGCGCACGTGCTGCTCCAGGAAGCCATCTCTGGCCACCTCGTAGGCTATCATCTGGATCAGCGAGCTGGTGTGCAGGTCCATGCCCTGCTTACACTGCACGCAGCGCTTGATCACCTCCACCGGCGCCACGATCCAGCCCAGGCGCAGCCCAGGCGCGAGCGTCTTGCTGAAGGTGCTGGTGTAGATCACGTTGCCATCGAAGTAACCGTGGCCGTCGCTGGCCCGACTCTCCAGGTGATCGCAGTCCAGCACCACCAACGGCGGCAGGTGGTCGCCCGAATAGCGCAACTGGCCATAGGGGTCGTCCTCGACGATGGGAACGCCGTACTCCTCGGCCATCCAGATCAGCTTCATGCGCCGCTCCAGCGAGAGGGTCACACCGCCCGGATTCTGGAAGTTGGGCAGAATGTACATGAACTTCGGCCCGGAGCGCAGCGCCTCTTCCAGCAAATCTGTGCGCAGGCCCTCCTGGTCGATGGGCACGGTCACGTAGCGGGCCTGGTATGAAGACCAGGCTTGCAGCGCGCCCAGGTAGGTGGGTCGCTCGGTCAGAACCTTATCGCCAGGGTTGATCAACAGTCGGCCGATCAGGTCCAGCGCCTGCTGCGAGCCAGAGGTGAGCAGAACGTTGTCCTCTTTGGCATAGATGCCATAGCGGGCCATCTGTTCGACGATCAGGCTGCGCAGCGGCAGGTAGCCCTCGGTCGGCCCGTACTGCAACGCCTTGGCGCCGAACTCAGACAGCACCTTTTCCGAAGCCCGGCGGAACTCTTCCACTGGGAACATCTCCGGCGCGGGCAGGCCGCCGGCAAAAGAGATCACGTCGGGCTGCTCGGTCAGCTTTAGCAGCTCACGGATGATGGAGCTGCCCATGCCCTCCATGCGCAGGGCGTAACGGTCATGCCATAGGGTTGCCATAAGGGTTGCCTCCTTTGAAAAGTGGAGTGGCGGTGGCACTGCAGAAATGTCATTTCTTCCGAAGAAATGACATTTCTAGACTCCCAGGGCGCCGCGCCGCAGGGCGCGCCCATTGGGCTCCAGCCAGCGGCGATGGCGTTCTGGCAGGTGGGCTGCCAACGCGGCCTCGATGGCCTCCAGCGGCAAGACACCGGTCGCCTGCAGCAGCGCGCCCAGCGCCGCCACGTTGGCCAGCCGCGTGTCGCCTGGCTTGCCATCCAGCACAGCCGCTGTCTCTTCCAGCGAGATATCGTTGGCAGGCACTGGCGCCAGCCGGATGTCGCTGCGGTAGACCGCGCGCCCGACCAGCGAGCTGTTGTAGACCAGCACGCCGCCCGGCTTGACCAGCCCCTCGTATTTGTCCAGCGAAGGCAGGTTGAGGGCGATCACAGCCGAGGGGTGGCGCACGATGGGTGAACCGATCGGCTCGTCGGAGATGACCACGGTGCAGTGGGCCGTGCCGCCGCGCATCTCCGGGCCATAGGAAGGGATCCAGGTGACGTGCTTATCGTTGTCCATCCCGGCGTAGGCCAGCAATTGGCCGGCAAACAGCGCGCCCTGGCCGCCAAAGCCGGAGATGATGATTTCTTCGTGCATGGGTTGCTCCTGAGTGTCAGGTGTCGGGTGGGGGGTGTCAAGTGTCAAGTGTCGGGTGTCGAGTGTCAGGTGTCGGGTGGCGGGTGTCAAGTCGCGGTGAGCCCGGTACTTGGCACCTTGACACCTTGACACCTGACACTTGACACCTTGACACTCTGACACCTTGACACTCGACACTCCGACACTGATCACTGCTCCCTGCGTGCTCTACGCGTCAGCGGCGCGACTGCCTCGGCCACCTTGTAGTCGCCCAACGGGAAGACCGGAATCATCGCATCCTCGATCCAGCGCAGGGCTTCGGGCGGCTTCATGTGCCAGTTGGTCGGACACGAGGAAAGCACCTCGACCAGGCTCAGTCCCAGCCCGGCCATTTGCACCTGAAACGCGGTCTTGATCGCGGCCTTGGTCTTGTTGGTGTTGGCCACATCGTGCACCGAGCGCCGCACCACATAGACCGCTCCGGCGATGGTGCTGATCAGCTCGGCCACATGCATCGGCTGGCCCACCAGATCGACGTTGCGGCCATAGGGGCTGGACGTTGTCACCTGGCCGGCCAGGGTGGTGGGCGCCATCTGCCCGCCGGTCATGCCGTAAGTGGCGTTGTTGACGAAAACGACGGTCAGGTTCTCGCCGCGGCCGGCCGCGTGGATGATCTCGTTGGTGCCGATGGCCGCCAGATCGCCGTCGCCCTGGTAGGTGAAGACGATCTTGTCGGGCTGGATGCGCTTCAGCCCGGTGGCCATGGCCGGCGCGCGGCCGTGCGGCGCCTCGCAGCCGTCCACGTTGAAGTAGTTGTAGGCGAAGACCGCGCAGCCCACCGGCGCCACCAAGAGGGTGCGCTCCCGGATACCCAGCTCATCGACCACCTCGGCGATCAAGCGATGAATCAGGCCGTGGGTGCAGCCAGGGCAATAATGGGTGGTAATGTCGGCCAACGTATCGGGACGGTGGTAGACTATCTCGAATTCGGACAGATCAACAGTGGTCATGGCAAGTCTCCTCTGTTACGCCTTGGCGCGGCTGGCCACGGCTGAGGCGGCCGCCTTGTGGTGATAGCCGTTGCCTGGCTGGTCGGTATCGAGCTGAGGGGCCGGCAGCGACATCAGCCGGTCGAGCTGCTCGCTGACCTCGTCGGGCAGGGGAATCATGCCCCCCATACGTCCATAGAAGTCGACGGGCGCACGGCCAGCCACGGCTTCCCGCACGTCGTGCAGCATCTGGCCGGCGTTCATCTCCACCACCAGCATGCGCTCCACCTGCCCGGCCAGCTCGTACAGCCGCTGTTCGGGGAAGGGCCACAGACTGATGGGCCGCAGCAGGCCCACCTTGAGGCCGGCGCGGCGGGCGGAGCGCAGGGCTGACTTGCAGATGCGGCCCATGGTGCCAAAGGCCACCAGCAGCAGCTCGGCGTCGTCGGTCAGCTCTTCTTCCCAGCGCACTTCGTTGCTTTGGACTCTGGCCAGCCGCTCCTGCAGACGCAGGTTGGTCTGTTCCAGCCCCTCGGGGGTGAGGTTGAGGGAGGTCAGGATGCGGTTCTTGCGGTCCTTAGCCCCGCGCAGCGCCCAGTCGGGTCGCTCCGCTTCGCTCATCGTTGCGCGCCAGGCGGGCAATTCCACCGGCTCCATCATCTGGCCGATGGCGCCGTCGACCAGAATCACCACCACGGTGCGGTATTTCTCGGCCAGTTCAAACGATTCGTAAGTCAGATCGACGGCTTCTTGCACGGTAGAGGGCGCCAGGACCAGTGCGTGGTAGTCGCCGTGGCCCAGCGACTTGGTCATCTGGTTATAGTCGCTCTGGCTGGGCTGGATGTTGCCCAGGCCCGGCCCGCCGCGCATGACGTCGACAAGCACAGCGGGCACCTCGGTGCCGGCGATGTAGCTCAGCCCCTCCATCATCAGGCTGATACCTGGGCTGGAGGAGGAGCTCATGGTGCGCGCGCCGCCGCAGGCAGCGCCGTAGACCATGTTGACGGCGGCCAGCTCGCTCTCGGCTTGCAGGAAGACTCGCCCCGGGTATTTGGGCATCTCGCGTGCCATATACTCTAACAGCTCGGTTTGGGGGGTGATGGGATAGCCGAAATAGGCTTCGACCCCGGCTCGCAGCGCCGCCTCGGCGATTGCCTCGTTGCCTTTCCATAGCTCCTTTGCCATCGAAAGCCTCCTTCCCTTAAGCCGCCAGGGCCATAGCGGCCGGCGCACGGGACGCTTTGGCCGCAGCGGGTAGACGATAAACAGTCAGAACTGCGTCCGGGCAGATCACCGCGCACAGGGTGCAGCCGGTGCACTTACCGTCCGGGTCGAGCAGATAGGCCGGTCGGTAGCCGCGCGTGTTGTAGCCGTCGGCCATGGCCAGTACATGTTGGGGACAGACTGTGGTACACAACTCGCAGCCCTTGCAGCGGTTGGTGTCGATTACAACAGTGCCTCGAGCCATTCTTATACCTCCACGTCGTTGTGGTGTGCGGCAGCGCTGCCGCATAGATTGGACTGTGCGTAAGGATGATCTGGCAGGATCATCCCAACGACCACGGTGCGTTCATCGTTCAAAGGCCGCGTCGTGCGCTGGCGCCTGCGTCAACAGATGGATCAGGCAGCCCAGCATATCGGTGATCGTCACCATGCCTACCACGCGGTCGCCGCCGTCGACGTCAACCACCGGTAGGCCGCCGATCTTGTGCTCGCGCAGCCGCAAAGCCGCTTCGGCCACAGGGGTGGTTGGCTGGACCGTGATGGGATCGGCGGTCATGCACGATCGCACCTTGATCGCCTCGAGCAGGAATTCGCTGTACCAGCGTTCCCGCAGCACCAACGGCGAGTTGGTGGCCTGGCGTAGATCGCGGTCGGTGACGATCCCGACCAATTTGCCATCCTCGACCACTGGCAAGCGGCGAAAGCCATGCTCGCGCATCAGCTCGATAGCGGCGCCGATGGAGCTGGTTGGAGCGACCGTTATGACTTCTGAGGTCATGATGTTGCCGACTAGCATGTCTTGTACCTCGTGATCCCAACTTAGCAGCTCCGGTTGGGCGCTGCCTGAGTCTATTATATCCCATCTTGTGCGAAACGCACCATGACCGGCGTCATACTTTTGAGCCAGAATCGGAGCAAAATGGCGCCGCATCGGCCCGCAGCCAATAAAATGGCCCCGGAGCGACATGCGTTCCAGAGCCAATTCAGTCAGCGACCTATGCCCGCCGTGATCATGCCGGAGTCGCGCCAGACGCGGCCAAAACACTGCCCGGACGGGCGCCGATATCCAAGTCTCAGCCCAGGTAGTAGGTGAGGTGCTGAAGATGCACCGCTGGATCGATCTGCTCCACGCGGATGGTCGACGGCGCAATCAAGGAGATGGGAGCGTAGTTGAGCAGCGCCAGAACGCCTGCGCCGATCAGCGTGTTAGCCACGACCTGGGCCGCCTCGGCCGGCACCGCAATGATGCCAATCTTCCAACCAGCTTCTCTGACACGCTGCTCCAGGTTTGTCACATCTTCGACGATCAAACCGCCCGGCATCGTGTAGCCGATCTTGCTGGTATCCAGGTCAAAAGCAGCGGCAATGTGAAAACCGCGGCCGGCAAAGCCTTTGTAGCTGGCCAGCGCATGGCCCAGGTCGCCGGCGCCTACCAAAACCACGTCCCACATGCGATCGACATGCAAGATTTCTTTGAGGTTGTTCTCCAGGTAGCGGATTTCGTAGCCGGTTCCCTGCTTGCCAAACTCGCCAAAGTGCGATAAGTCCTTGCGGATCTGCGCCGAGCTGATGCCCAACCGGTCGCCCAGTTCTTGAGACGACGTGATCTCACGATTGTCCGCCTTGAGGAAAGTCAATGCTCTCAAGTAGATGGGCAACCGTCCAACGACGATATCGGGGACTTGTCTGTCCTCCATAGCTGCCTGCCTCCTTAACTGCGATCCATCTCCGGGCTTGTCCGGGATTTGTGAAGTCACGTAGCGCTAGTTTAGCACGAGTTGACCGTTTGTGCAACTTTCGACAAAAGGATTTCAAGGCTTTTGCCAGTTCATCTCAGGACTTGACTTTTGCAATGACGTATGGATGATTTTGGCATGGCGATCTTCCGCTTTCATTTTCTGACGAGGTAAGGTCATGCAGGATTCCGCAACTTCCTCCCCCAACAGTCTGGCCTTGCTGATCGGCATCATCGATCGGCCGCGGGCGACGCTGGCTGCCGTGCTAGCCCACCCGCGCTGGAAATGGCTGCTGCCGGCAGCGATCTGCCTGGCGGCCAGCGCGCTCTTGCTGCTGGTCAGCGCCGAAGGGCTGAGCCAGCAGACGGCGCAGCAACAAGCGGCAGCCATGCAGGCGCTGGAAGACCAGATGCAGACGATGACTGAGGCCCAACGCACTCAGATGCGCGAGCAGATGGCTACCTTTACCAGCCCGCTGTTTCTGGGCTTGACCAGTTTTGTGGCCAGTGCGCTCGGCCTGTTGATTGGTTGGCTGCTGGGCGCAGGCATCCTCTTCTTTGGCCTGGCCATTGGCGGCAATGGCGGGAGTTACGCACCGCTGGCGGCGGCTATGAGCTGGACCTGGCTACCTTTTGCGCTGCGCGACCTGGTCAGCGCGGGCTGGACAGCCGCGACGGGCGCCGTGCGCGTCAATCCTGGCCTCAGCTACTTTGTCGCCACCGGCGACAGCGTGGCTGATGCACGCAACCCGCTGTGGCTGCTGGCTGGCCCGATCGACCTGTTCTGGCTATGGCACCTGGCCCTGATCTACGCCCTGGTCAAGGCGGCCCGGCCGCGCGGCGGCGCGTTGGGGCTCACCATCGCATATGCGCTGATCTACCTGGTTGTGCGGGTGGGGCCTGCTTTGCTGGCCGGGGCGCTCTCTTTTGGCCTTTAGGCCCAACCAGGGGCCAGCAGGCCGACGGATGCTCGTAGCGTCATCCGCCGCTGTTGTGTGGGGACAATCCGGCGATTTGTGCCGCGCGGTGGGCCAGAAATGCGCGATTGTGAAAGTCCCAACTTCACCGGCGCAACGTTCGTGGTAGGATGGACGTACAGAAAAATAGCTGTTGCTGGCCCGGTCAGGCCCACTCCGGCGGATGTGCGGGGTGCTGCGCAAAGGCCGGCCAGAGCGGCGCAAGGCGGCTTGGTCACGAGACCGGCCAAAGCTGAGACCATAGAGAAAAGAGTAACACCATGCGACGTTTCGTGACTATCGTTGGCATCATTGCCCTGGTCGTGGTTGGCAGTCTGGGCATCTATCGCTTCACCAGCCAGGCCAAAGAGCCACCCGCGCCGACCTATGAGACCTTACGGGTAGACAAGGGCAACCTGGTCTCCACCGTCAGCGCCACAGGCGCCATCGAGCCGGAGGGTCAGGTGTCGTTGGTATTCCGCGGCGCTGGCCGCGTGGGCGAGGTGCTGGTCGAGGAGGGCGAGGCCGTGACGGCCGGTCAGGTGCTGGCCCGGCTGGAGACAGAGGACCTGGACCTGGCGCTGGCCCAGGCTGAGACTGCGCTGCTGATCAGCCAGGCGCAGCTCGACCGGCTCAAGACCCCGACCGATGAGATCGACCTGGCCGCGGCCGAGGCGGCTGTGACCAGCGCCCAGGCTTCGGTGGAGAGCGCGCAGGCGGCGCTGGCCAGCGCCCAGGCGGCCTACAGCGACCTGCAAGCCGGCGCGAGCGCGGACCAGGAGCGGGCAGCGGCGGCCACGTTGGAGCGGGCGCGCGTCGTGCGTGACCAGGCCCAGGCGGCCTACGACCAGATTGCCGGCCAGCCCAACGCGGGAATGATGCCGCAATCGCTGCAACTGCAACAGGCCACCATCGACTATGAGACTGCGGCCGCCAACTACCGCGTCAGCACAGCGCCAGCCACGGCCGCCCAGTTAGCTTCGGCCCGGGCGCAGATTGCCCAGGCTAAGGCTGCCGCAGCTCAGGCCGAAGCCTCGCTGGCTCAGGCGCAATCCAACCTGGCCAAGCTGCGCCGTGGCCCTGGCGCGAGCGATTTGGTCATTGCCGAGGCCCAGGTGACCCAGGGTGAGCTCTCGCTGCAGCAGGCCCGCCTGACCCGCAGCAACAGCGAGTTGACCAGCCCTACCGACGGCATTCTGACCGAGTTGAACATCTCGGCGGGCGAGCTGCCTAACGCCGGCCGCCCGGCCGCCGTCATCACCGATCTGTCGCTCTTCCACATCGACATCACCGTCGATGAGATCGATATCGGCAAGATCAGCGAGGGCCAGGCAGTGCAGGTCACGCTGGACGCCGTACCCGATGCGCAACTGCTGGGCCATATCGATCGCATCGCGCCCACACCGATCAGCAACGCCGGCACCGTTTCCTACCAGGTCACGGTGGTGATCGACGAAAGCAATGTGGACCTGCGCAGTGGGTTGAGCGCGACGGCCAGCATCATCACGCAAGAGCTGAACGATGTGCTGCTGATTCCCAATCGCAGCATCCAGATCGATCGTTCCACCGGCCGCGCGTTTGTGGAGAAGATTGTCGACGGCATCCCTACCCGCACGGAGGTACAACTGGGCGCGCGCAACGAGCAGTATAGCCAGGTGATCAGCGGCCTAAATGAAGGGGACACGCTGGCGATCCGCTCTGGCACGGGTCTGGAGCAACTGCGCTCGACCATGTTCGGTGGGTAAGCCATGAGTGAATCAACACCCCAACCGGTTATCGAGATTCGCGATATCGCCAAGGTCTATCGCATGGGCGACATGGAGGTCCATGCGCTGCGCGGCGCGTCGGTGCGCGTCGCCCCGGGCGAGATGGTGTCGATCATGGGCCCATCCGGCTCTGGCAAGTCGACCCTGATGAACATTATCGGCTGCCTGGACCAAGCCACCAGCGGCGTCTACCTGCTGGATGGCATCGATGTCAACAGCCTGAGCGACGACCAACTGGCGGCCGTGCGCAGCCGCAAGATCGGCTTCGTCTTTCAGAGTTTCAACCTGCTGGCCCGCACGACCGCTTTGCAGAATGTCGAGCTGCCGCTGGTGTACGCGGGCGGCAAGAACCGGCGTGAGCGGGCCGTGGCGGCTCTGGAGCGCGTCGGCCTGGGCGATCGGCTCCACCACCGGCCCAACGAGCTGTCGGGCGGCCAGCAGCAGCGCGTGGCTATCGCTCGCGCCTTGATCAACGACCCCGCCATCATCCTGGCTGACGAACCGACCGGCAACCTGGACTCCAAGTCCGGCGCCGAGATCATGGCCATCTTCCAGGAGCTGAACGAACGCAACGGCATCACGGTGGTCTTCGTGACCCACGAGCCCGATATCGCCGAGCACACCAAGCGCATCATCCGCCTGATGGATGGCCAGATCGTGGAGGACGCGCCCGTGCTGAATCCGCGTCGGGCCGGCGAGCGCGCCTACGACAAGCGCGTGCGCGACATGGTGGCTCACGACGAGGTTCCTGCGCTATGAACTTAGTCGAGTCTCTTCGAGTGGCCATGCGCGGCCTGGCGGCGAACAAGCTGCGCGCAGTGCTGACCATGCTGGGCATCATCATCGGCGTGGGCGCAGTGATCACCCTGCTGTCGGTGGGCCGGGGTGTGGAGAACCTGATCCGCGAGCAGTTGCAGGGCGCAGGCACCAATCTGCTCTTCGTGGTTCCGGTCAACCTCAACGAGAGCAGCGGGGGCGGCCCGCCCGGCATGAGAAGCTTCGAGCCCTCCTTGACGCGCGGCGATCTGGAGGCGCTCAACGACCCCTTCAATGTGCCTGATGTGGTGAAGACTGCGCCCGAAGTCAACACCATGGCTGAAGTGACCCATCTGAAAAACACGTTGAACCTTCAGGTCTCTGGCGTCACCTACGACTATCAGGACGTGCGCAACGCCCGTGTGGCAGAGGGCAGCTTCATCTCCGATCAGGACGTGGCCGTGCGCTCGCGTGTGGTTGTGTTGGGCGTGCGCGCGATGGAACGCCTCTTCTCAACCGACGAGTACGCAGTCGGGCGCACCATCAAGATCAACAACATTCCCTTCGAGGTGATCGGGGTAATGGAGGAGAAGGGCGGCGGCGCCTTCGGCAGCGAAGACGATCTGGTCTACGTGCCGCTGACCACCATGCAAGAGCGGCTGCTGCCCAACCTGCGCAACTCGCGCGGCGAACCGCTGCTGTCGGTGATCTACACCCAAGTCGTCTCGGAGGATCGTATGGACGCCGCGCGTCAGCAGATCGAAGAAGTGCTGCGCCAACGGCACAATATCCAGTTCCGCGGCGAGGACGACTTCACGGTGATCAACCAGGCCGATCTGGTAGCCATCTTCGGCCAGATCACCGGCGTCATCACCCTCTTTCTGGGCGCGATTGCGGCCATCTCGCTGTTGGTGGGCGGCATCGGCATCATGAACATCATGCTGGTGTCGGTCACCGAGCGCACGAGGGAGATCGGCATCCGCAAGGCCGTCGGCGCGCGGCGGCAGGATATCCTGCTGCAATTTCTGATCGAGGCCATGGTGCTGTCGTTGATCGGCGGGCTGGTCGGTATCGGCTTGGGCTGGGCCGGCGCGGTGCTGATCTCCAATCTGCAAGACAACCTGACTGCGGTGGTGACGCCGCAGAGCGTGCTGCTGGCCACCGGCTTTTCGCTGGCTGTCGGGCTGTTCTTTGGCATCTATCCTGCAACGCGCGCGGCCGGGCTAAACCCGATCGACGCGTTGCGCTACGAGTAGGGTCACGCGGCCTTGAGCTCGCCACGGGGAAGGCTGTGGCGTCTGATGCAAAGAAAACTCAGTACTGCACGAATTTGGCTCACGCAAGCGCGCAAAGACCGCAAAGGAAGGCGCGGGTCTGCGACTCGTGAACTACTGAAAGGGGTGTTAGTCCTGGCGGCGGGGCTGGCGCTGCTGCTGGCTGGCTGTTCCGCTGGGCAACCAGGCGCGGCTCAGACCTCCTCCACGCCGATCAGCAGCGCGCCGCGCGTACCCCCAGCGCCCAGCCAGCCTGCCCCTCGCGTCGCAGCGCCTACGCCCACGCC
>JBAQCH010000324.1:0-2186 GCA_049294015.1 Anaerolineae bacterium | reverse complement strand
GCCAGCCGCGACGCTACAGACGCGCTCCAGCGCCCTTCGCCGCGCGCCGCGGACCGCACGGCATCGACGATGGCAGCCGGCGCCTCTTCCTTGAGCAGATAGCCCACTGCGCCGGCCTCGACCATGCCCCGGATGGCCGCGTCGTCGGTGTAAGCGCTCAAGGCCAGCACCCGGGTGGCCAGCCCCAGCCGGCGCAGCTCGGCCGCAGCCTGGCTGCCGGGCATGTCGGGCAACTGGCAGTCCAGCACGGCCACATCGGGCCGCAGCGCCTGGATCAACGCCAGCGCTTCCCGACCGGAACCAGCCTCGGCCACCACTTGCACGCCCGGCGCCTGCTCCAGCACGATGCGCAACCCCATGTGCAGCGCGGGGTGGTCGTCAACCAGCAGAATCCGAATTGAGGATGCCATTGAGTTGCCTCAAGTGACCCTTGACCTATTCAGCGCCCCGATCCAGGTCCCAAAACGGTGTCGGCAGGCGCACGGTGGGAGCAGTCTGGGGAGAACTATCGGGCGGGACGGTAGCGACCCCGGCGCCGAGGAACAATGCAATCGCGGCCACGAGAGCCAGCAGACCGACCGCGAGTACACCCCATCTCCAGGCCGCCCTGGGTGGTCGGTGGTCCCTGGAAAAAAGAATCAAGGCCACTGCAGGCGCGATATAGGCGATTCCTCCCCACACCAATCCCCAGACAAGGAGAATTGCATCATCGCGGCGAAACCAGGCAACGACCAGAAACCACAGAACAGCCAACGCCAGCACTAGATAACCGCTACGACGATGTAGCCACAGAGCTGAAAGAAATCCGGCGCCTGCTGCCAAGCTGATCAATAGTAGCAATGCACCACCCGGTATAAAGCCGTCATCGCTCGACAACACGACCACATTGAAAAGGATGAGAAATCCGCCCCACACGGCGCAAGCTGTGTCAAGAAGCCCGCCCGCTGGGCATCTAGTTGATTTGATCATGCCAAACCTTTCTAATTGCCAACACCGAGGAGAGTTGCTCACTATGAGAGTTCCACTTCTCGGTGTCTTTCGAGCCGCTTAACGCAGAGGCTGATCTGGCCAATCTGACATTTGACAGGTGTTTACCGGCTGCGATCGCCCGAGCAGCTGAGATGCGGCAAGATTGCAGCATTCATAGTAAGTGTCGTTGCTATACCAATCCACCGTACAGTGATCAGGCACCTTGACGGCATTGCAGTCGCTCCAACTAGAACGATAGATGCCATCGATCCCCTGAGTAGGAGGTTGAGCCCAAATCAGACTACTCGATGCCTCTGGTTTGACTGAGTATCCAGCCCCACGCGGATTTGCCATCGTCCAGTACACACGCCCTGGGCCAATGGGCGTCCGCACACAGAGGCTCTCCGGCGCGAATTCTGTTTGCGCCATCTCCTTGCTGATGTCAGTCAATTCGAAGTTCTTCGGGTCAACTCTGAAGAACTTAGCTGAACCAGTGGGGTCACTGGGATCGAGACGGGTACCTTGAGTGGCTTGCGAAACGGGCTGTTGCGCAAAGACCTTCGTAGGGAGAGCGCTGATTACCAATGCAAAGGCCATCATGGCCGCCACGGCGCAACTTGCCCAAGACAGACCCACCGGAGCGTCAGCTGCGAAACGACGATGTGTTGATTTCAACGTATCTCCTCCTGAAAAGAGTATGGCTCATTGGAATTTCCAATGGCAGGATTATCTTACCAAATCGGCGGTCTTAGTGCAACGGCCAGAACGACAGGGTTGACCTGCCAGTTTTGGCAGGTCAACCCTGTCAGCCGCTGTGCGCCTCTGGACGCTCCCGAAGCGTCCCCCCTTTTACTGTCAATCCTCGGCCAACCCGCGCCGCGCGGCCCACACGGCCGCCTCTGTGCGGGTCTGCACGCCGATCTTCTCGCGGATATTGCGCAGATGAAAGCGAACCGTGTGTTCGCTGATGTGCAGCTCCCCGGCAATGCGCTGGTTGTCCCATCCGCGGGCCAGCAAGCGCAACACGTCCAGTTCCCGGCTGGTCAAGTCAGCGTTCGCCTCGCTCGCTGCAGGACGAACCGCCCACGCTGCCAGCCGCGACGCTACAGACGCGCTCCAGCGCCCTTCGCCGCGCGCCGCGGACCGCACGGCATCGACGATGGCAGCCGGCGCCTCTTCCTTGAGCAGATAGCCCACTGCGCCGGCCTCGACCATGC
>JBAQCH010000323.1:0-38082 GCA_049294015.1 Anaerolineae bacterium | reverse complement strand
CCCCTGAGCCGCATAGTCCTCAGCCTGCCCGGCCAGGTAGTCCAGCGCGGTCTGGCCCTCAGCGCTGCGCACCGAGGCGGGGTTGCGGCCGGCCGCAGCAACGGCCAGCAGGGCGTCGATGGTTGCGCCAGGGTTGAAGCCAGCGAAGCTGCCGTCGGGCTGCTGCTGGGCCAGGATGAAGCTCAACGCCTCGTGCTTGGCCACGGCCGGACTGCGCACCAACAGGGTCTTGCCCAGCAAGGCGGGCACGGCTTGGCGGGTCGCGAAGTCGTTGGCCGGCGGCGTGCTGAAGGCGAAGCCGCCGTCGGGCTGTTGCTGGCCCAAGAGAAAGCTGATCGGCGTGGTGGCGCTGATGGCCCAGGCCGCGCCCAACGGGTCTTGCCCCGCTGCCAGGATCGCCTGCACGGCGAAGGCGGTGGAGTTGGCGTTGCTGCTGGTGTCGCTGGTTGACGTGGGCGTGTAGGGGAATCCGCCATCAGGGTTTTGCGCCGCACGGACGTAGGCCAGGCCGCTGACAATCGCAGTGGCCGTCACCGGCTCACCGCCCGCCAGCAGGGCCTGCACGGCCAAGGCGGTGCTGTCGACGTCGCTCTCGGAGTTGGCGGTCCAACCCCAGCCGCCGTCAGCGTTGGCCCGCTGCGCCAGCAGGCGGGTGGCGGTGATGGGTACGGTCTCGCCAGCCGCGCGCCAGCCCAGCACATTGAAGGCCTGATCCCAGTTGGAGCTGCCGAACGCGCCGGTGGTGGGGGAATAGACGCGGCTCATGGCCACGACAAGATTCTGGCCGGCGAAGCTGCGCGGGTCCATGCCCGCGGCGGCCGCGGCCAGGGCTAGTTTGCCGGCCGAGGCTGGACTTTCCTCGCGATTGACGAACGCGGTCGCTCCCTTGCGCACGTAATCCCAGGCTGTGACGCCGCCGGGGGCGCGCCACTGCGAAAGGTTGTCACCTGCGACCGCGCCGGCCAGCAGCGTGTCCAGGGTGGCGCCCACGTTGCCGCCAAAGCTGCCGTCAACGGCTTGTTGGTTGCGCAGCCACTGCAAGGCGGCCTGGGCGGCGATGAACTCGGCCGACAGGGCAGGCGGGGTCGAATCGAACGGACCCCAATGCCAGGCGTCTACAGCGCCGGGATCGACAACGGAATCGCTGGCGCCGACCTGCGAAGCGATCCACTGCCCCTGCTGGACATCCCAACGGAACAGGCCCCAGAACTGGTTGGCGTCGCAGAAGCAGTTGTCGAGCGAACACCCCACCCGGTTGATGCCGCACACGGCCGCGCCGAAGTCGAAATCGGCGATGGCCGCGTCGATGCCGCTCAACCGCAGGGCTTGCAGGCTGGAGATCGTAGGCGAGACGAAGGTCACACGGCGCACAGCCAGGCGGCCATCGCCGTAGTCGAGCACTACGTCAGCGTAGTTGAGGGTGTCCGGGGTGGATGGCTGCGTTGGCGCGCTGGCCAGGCTGACTTGCAGGGAAAGCGCCAGTGTGAGCGCCAGCCCCAGCGCCAACGCCAACAAAGCGCTGCGCACTGGCCAGCCACGGCTGAGCCAGGCGCGCTGGCGCAGGAAAAGAAAACGCCCGACAAGTTGCGTCGGGCGGGATCGGTGAGTCTTCGCTGTCAGAGTCTGCACCGGGGTGCGACTCTTGAAAGAAAAACCAGGCATCTAGCCGCCTCCTTTGTCATCGAAGGATTACAGCGGGCAACCAGTGGCGGTCGTCCTGGCTTTTCCGAGGTGTCAGGTGTGGGGTGACACGTGTCACGTGTCAAGTGTCAGGTGGCCATTTCCCCTTGGCACTTGATACTTGATACTTGATACGTGACACTTGATACTCACACTTGATACTTCCGAATTACAGTTGCGCGACAGCGCCGGACTGACCCTCGCAGGGGTGTCACCGGCTTCGCCTGAGCCCTTGCGGGCCCACCCATGGTATCCGGGCCATGGGTTCCACTGTTGGCCAACAGTTCGATTATTAAGCGTTGTTAGCTAGTCAGCCGCCGCGCCGGGCAGTGCCCGGCGCTCCGATGGTTGTTAGCTAACGTCTGGCACTATAACACAGGCCAGCATAGCTGTCAAGGTTTGCTGAACAGCCGAGCCACGAGGAGTTCGCATCCCCAGATGCGAACGACGGGCAACAGGTGCAAGCGCCCCCGTCCAGATGACTAGATGCCGGCGTCAGTCTGCGGCTTCGTTGCGATCGACGTTGATCTCCTGGAAGCGGCCGGTGACCATGTAGATCACCCGCTCAGCCAGGTTGGTGGCCAGGTCGCCGAAGCGCTCCAACTCGCGCGCCGCGCGCAGCGCCTCGTAGGTGGCCTCGATCTTGTCGGGCGTCTTGGCGTCGGCCATGTGAGCCATGATCTGGCCGAAGATGCGGGCGTACAACGCGTCCACTTCGTCGTCCTGCCGGGCCACGGCGCTGGCAAGGTCGATATTGTCATGGGCATAGGCGGTCATGGTCTGGTTGAGCATGCGCCCGACCTTGATGCCCATCTGGGACAGCTCGGCCGGCCGCGGGATGTCGGGCGATTGCACCATGTGGGGAATGACCTTGGCAATGCCCTTGGCCTGGTCGCCCATCCGTTCCAGGTCGACGATCATGTTCATCACCGTCACGATAGAGCGCAGGTCGCGGGCGGCCGGCTGCTGGGTAACAATCAACCCGAAACATTTCTCTTCGATCTCGAACCGGATTAGGTTGACCTCGTTATCGAGCGAGAAAACCTCTCTGGCTCGCGCCGTATCAAGTTTTTCCAACGCATCCATCGCTACCTGCAGCTCCTGCTCGACCATGCTGCCCATCTTCAACACATCCGTGCGCAGTTCTTCAAGTTGCTGTTCAAACCGTTGGCGAATTCCCATGATACACCTCTCTCAGGTGGTTTTCAGGTGCCCGGCACTTGGGCCGAGCTTATCATTTATGTGCGAATCGTGGCAAAAGTGCCGGGCACCTACTGGTTCTTAGCCTCGACGGCCGGTGATGTAAGCCTCTGTCAATTCCTGTTTCGGTGAGCTAAAGATCGTCTCGGTACGGCCGTACTCCACCAGCCGGCCCAGCCAAAAGAAGCCGGTCCAGTCCGAAGCGCGGGCAGCTTGCTGCATGTTGTGGGTGACGATCACGATGGTATAGTCGTTGACCAGTTCGCGCATCAAGTCCTCGACGCGCAGGGTAGCCACCGGGTCCAGCGCCGAGCAGGGTTCGTCCATCAGGATCACCTCCGGCTGCACCGCTATCGTGCGGGCGATGCACAGGCGTTGCTGTTGGCCGGGGTTGAGCTCCAACGCGGAGTCTTTGAGGCGATGTCGCACCTCGCCCCACAGGCTGGCATTCTCCAGGCTTTTCTGAACCATCTGATCAAGGCTGCCCTGCCGGGCCATACCCAGCACGCGCGGTCCATAGGCCACGTTGTCGTAGATGCTTTGCGGAAAAGGGTTAGGACGTTGAAATACCATGCCGATGCGCTGGCGCAACGCGACTACATCCAGGTGAGGCGCGTAGATGTCCTCACCGTCCAACAGCACCTGACCCTCGGCGCGCGTGCCGGCGATGGTGTCGTTCATGCGGTTCAGACAGCGCAGAAAAGTCGACTTGCCGCAGCCGGACGGCCCGATCAACGCCGTGATCTGCCGGGCGCGGATGGGGATGTTCAGGTCGATCAGCGCCTGAAAAGCGCCGTAGTAGAAATTGAAATTGCTGACTTCGATCTTGTTCTGCATGGAGGTAGAGTGGTAAATTGGTAGATTGGTCGGCGCTAACCAAACCGGCCAGTAATGTAATCCTCGGTGCGCTTGTTCTGTGGGTGCAGGAACATGCGCTCGGCCTGGGCCACCTCGACCAGCTCGCCGTCCAGCATAAAGCCAGCCCGGTCGGCCACGCGCGCGGCCTGCTGGACGCTGTGCGGCACCATGATGATGGTGTAACGCTCGCGCAACTCCTGCAGCGTCTCCTCGACCACGCTGGTGGACAGAGGGTCGAGCCCAGAGGTGGGGTTGTCCAGCAGGATCACCTCCGGCTCCATGGCCAGGCTGCGAGCCAGACAGAGTCGCTGCTTCTGGCCGCCCGACAGGGCCATGGCCGAGCTGTCCAGCCGGTCCTTGACTTCGTCCCACAGCGCGGCCTGCTGCAAGGAATGCTCTACGCGCTGCTCCAGCACCTGCTTGTCCCGTATACCCGCCATCAGCGGCCCATAGGTCAGGTTGGCGCGGATCGAGCCGGGCAACGGCGTGGGGATGGCGAAGACCATGCTGATGCTGCGGCGCAGGTTGTACACGTCCACCGCGCGGCCGAAAATGTCAACGCCATTGAAGGTGATCGAGCCGCGGAAGTCGGCGCCTTCGGTCAGATCAGATAGCCGGTTCAAGAGACGTAGCAACGTCGTCTTGCCGCTGCGCGCCGGCCCGAACAGAACAAAGACCTCGTTGGGCTGCACATCGAACGAAATGTTGCGCAGCGCTTCGTTGCCGTCGGCATAGGTATAGTGGACGTTCTGGATGGAAATTTTGGCTGGCATGGCCTCACCAATCGCGCCGCCGCCGCACCGAAGTGCGTACCCCTGTGGCCAGCAGCGTCAGGGTCAGGGTGATCAGCAGCAGCACCAAGGCCGTGCCATACTGGATGCTCAACGGCATGCCCGGCACCTGGGTCGAGATGACATAGAGGTGGTAGGGCAGAGCCATGGTCTGATCGAAGATCGAGTTGGGCAGGGTGGGCACGTAGAAGGCGGCCACGGTGAAGAGGATCGGCGCGGTCTCGCCGGCCGCCCGGCTCAGGCCCAGGATCATACCCGTCAGGATGCCCGGCAGCGCGTGGGGCAGCACTTGGTGACGGATGGTCTGCCACTTGGTCGCGCCCAGGCTCTGGCTGACCGTGCGGAACTGCTGCGGCACGGCAGTGATCGCTTCCTCGGCCGTGCTGATCACCACCGGCATGGTCATGATGCCCAGCGTCAGCGCGCCAGCCAGGATCGACGTGCCAAAGCCCGCCGCCAGCACGAACGCGCCCAGTCCGAACAGGCCGTAGACGATGGAGGGAATGCCGGCCAGGTTGACGATGGCCATGCGGATGGTGCGGGTCAGCTTGTTGTCTTTGGCGTACTCGGCCAGATAGATCGCGGCCAGGATCGACACCGGCATCGACACGATGGCCGTGCCCATGGTCAGGACCAGCGTGCCGACGATGGCCGGCATGATCCCGCCTTCTGTCATGCCGTTGCGCGGCATAGCCGTCAGGAACTCCCAGTTGATCGTCCCGATGCCGCTCAAGATGACATAGGAGATGACCAAAATGACGGGGACGAAAACCAGCACAGCCACAGCGGTAATCAGGATCACGGCCAGGCGCTGCGTCTGTTGGCGGCTCATAGCAGGCCTCCCCGGCTGCGGCGCGCGCCGTTGCCGCCCACCAGCCGCGCCGCCAGCCAGTTTACGGTGAAGGTGATCAGGAAAAGAATCAGGCCGATGCCGAAGAGCACATTGTAATGCAGGCTGCCCTGCGCCACCTCGCCCATCTCAGCCGCGATGGTAGCCGTCATGGTGCGCACCGGGCTGAAGAACATGCCAGGGCCAAAAGCAGGGATGTTGGCGGCGTTGCCGGTGACCAGCAGCACGGCCATGGTCTCGCCGATCACCCGGCCGATGCCCAGCATCACGGCGATCACCAGGCCGGAGCGGGCCGCTGGCAGCACCACCCGCCAGATGGTCTGCCACTGGGTAGCGCCGATGGCCAGCGAGCCGTCGCGGTACTCCTTGGGCACGGCGTAAAGCGCATCCTCGGAAATGCTGATGATCGTTGGCAGCGCCATATAGGCCAGCAACAGCGAGCCGGTGAAGGCCGTCAGCCCCGTGGGCGCGCCCAGGTTCTGGATGATCGGCGCCAGCGCGACCCAGCCCAGAAAGCCCAGCACGATGGATGGAATACCGGCCAGCACCTCGATCAGCGGCTTGAGGATTTCCCGCAGCCAGGTTGGCGCGATCTCGCCCAGGTAGATCGCGGCAATGATGCCCAGCGGCACGGCGATAAGCACCGCGCCCACAGTTACCAGGGCGGTGCCAACCAGGAGCGGCAGCAGGCCAAAATAGCCCTCGATAGGATACCAGCGCTGGCCAAAGAGTTGGCGCAGCGGGATGTCCAGGAAGGTGTTGATCCCCTCCCTGAGCAAGAAGATGAAGATCAGGGCTACGATGATGACGGTCGAGGCCCCGGCCAGTACGATCAGCGCCTCGATGATGACCTCACCAAGCCGCCTGGAGGGAGCGCCAGGCGGCGGCGTTTGAACGGTTGTCATGGACAGCTACTCCTGCGGCAGCGGCACGAAGCCCAGGTCGGCCACGATCTGCTGGCCGGCGGGGCCGACGATCCAAGCAATGAAGTCGGCGATACTGCCGGTTGGCTCGCCGGCCGTGTACATGTAGAGGCCGCGGGCGATGGGGTAGGAGCCGTCGGCGCCGGACTGCACCGAGGGCAGCACGTAGGTGGAAGCGGCGTCGCGGGCCACAGCAATCAGTTTCTCATGCTCGGTCACGTAGCCCAGGCCGTCGTAACCGATGGCGTGGGGGTTGCGTTGGATCTCGCTGGTGATGCCGACTGACGAGGGCATCAGCATCGTCTGAGGCGCAAAGATATCCTTGATGCTGCTGTCCCCTTTGCGCACCACCTCATCCAGGAAGTAGACGTGCGTGCCAGAGTTGGTCTCGCGCGAGACCAGGATGATCAGCGCGTCGTCTCCGCCCAGTTCCTGCCAGTTGGTGATCCGCCCGGTGAAGATGTCAGCCAACTGATCGATGGTCAACCGGTCCACCGGGTTGGCCGGGTTGACGATGATAGCCAACGCGTCGATGGCCACCAGATGTTCGACCGGCTCGATGCCCTTGGCGCGGGCCTGCTCGATCTCGCCGTCCTTCATCTCGCGCGAGGCGTTGGCAATATCCACTGTGCCGTTGATCAGCGCGGCGATGCCGGTGCCAGAGCCGCCGCCGGTGACAGCGATGGCCACGTCGGGCTGCTGCGCCCGGTAGGCTTCGGCCCAGGCCAGCGCCAGATTGACCATGGTGTCGGAGCCCTTGTTCTGAATAGCCCGTTGGCTGGCGCCAGATGCGGCGTCGACTGAATCGGAGGGACGCGCACACCCGGCGCTGAATGCCAGCGTAAAGAGCAAGGCCAGCGTCAGGAGCGCCGTCGATCGTCGCGTGGGTGTCATTGGATGGTTTCTTGAAGGCATAAGAATACAGAGTTAAAACTGCCTTAACACAACGTTAAAGAATTGTAGCGCATGTCACAAGAATCGCCAAGCGTTGGGGGAACGTATGACAACGCATGGAGGCAGGGGGAATTCCGCAGCGAGCAGGAGACAGCGAATTGAAACCAGCACGGACCGGTCTATGCGCAGCCATCGAGCCGACCACGCCGTTACTGTTTGCCAAACCCGCTCAAGCAGGCTATACTCGATCGGTATCGCACGCCGCAAAGCGCACTCGGAGTCCAGCCAGCCATGTCCTCCCTCGTCATCGACAACTTCACCTTTGCCTGGGGCAGCCAGACCTACGTCATGGGCATCCTCAACGCTACGCCGGATAGCTTCTCGGGCGATGGGCTAGTGGGTCAAGATGCGCTGCGCTACTCGACCGGCGACGATTGGGTGCAGGCAGCCATTGAACAGGGCCGCCGGTTCGCCGCCGAGGGCGCGCATCTCCTGGATGTGGGCGGCGAGAGCACGCGGCCCGGCTCGCAGCCAGTGGACGCGGACGAGGAACTGCGTCGGGTGATCCCGATCATCGAGGGGCTGGCGGCCGCGGTGGATGCGCCCATCTCCATCGACACCTCCAAGGCCGCGGTGGCGGCGGCGGCGCTGCGGGCCGGCGCCAGCATCGTCAACGACGTGTGGGGCCTGCGGCTGGACCCACCGATCGCCGACGTAGCTGCGCGAGCCGGCGCGCCAGTGATCTTGATGCACAACCGCAGCCAACGCGAGCACGTGCGGATCGATCCCGCCCTGGGCGGCCGCTATATGGGCACAGAGTACGGCGACCTCATCGAAGATATAGCGGCCGAGCTACAGATCAGCATCGACCTGGCCCGCCGCGCTGGCATCCCTGACAGCCACATCATCCTCGACCCCGGCATCGGCTTCGGCAAGACCGTCGCCCAAAACCTGGAGCTGCTGGACCGGCTGGGCGAGCTGCGCAGCCTGGGCCACCCCATCCTGGCCGGCCCCAGCCGCAAATCCTTCATCGGCTACACCCTGGACCTGCCCCCCGATCAACGCGCCGAGGGCACGGCTGCGACCGTGGCCATCGCCATCGCGCGCGGCGCCGACATCGTGCGCGTCCATGATGTGCAGGCCATGGCGCGGGTGGCGAGGATGACCGATGCCATCGTGAGGCGGGGGGAATACCACAGCGGATGAAGAACAGCGGATAGAGGGAGGGAGATTCCTTCTCTCTGCTGCTCTCCATCCGCTGTTCCCCATCCGCTGTTCTTCATCCGCTGTTCTTCATCCGCTGTTCTTCATCCGCTGCTCTCCATCCGCTGTTCTTCATCCGCTGTTCTTCATCCGCTGCTCTTCATCCGCTGCTCTTCATCCGCTGCTCTCCATCCGCTGTTCTTCATCCGCTGCTCTCCATCCGCTGTTCTTCATCCGCTGTTCTTCATCCGCTGTTCTTCATCCGCTGTTCCCCATCCGCTGTTCTTCATCCGCTGTTCTCCATCCGCTGTTCTTCATCCGCTGCTCTCCATCCGCTGTTCTCCATCCGCTGTTCTCCATCCGCTGTTCTTCATCCGCTGCTCTCCATCCGCTGTTCTCCATCCGCTGTTCTTCATTCGCTGTTCTTCATTCGCTGTTCTTCATCCGCTGTGGTATTCTGTTTCCCATGCAACTCTCCCACCTCACCGCCGCCGTCACCGGCAGCACCAGCGGCATTGGCCGGGCCATCGCCCTGGCGCTAGCCGCGGACGGCGCTGACGTGCTCGTCCATGGCCGCAACGCCGCGGCCGCTGCAACGGTTGCCGCTGAGATCGAGGCCATGGGCCGCCGCGCCCCTATCATCCTGGCCGACCTGGCCGATCCTGCTGAGATCGACCGTCTGGTGGATGAAGCCTGGGCTGCGCTCGGCCGCGTTGATCTGTGGATCAACAACGCCGGCGCCGACGTACTGACCGGCGGCGCGCTGCACCGGCCCTTTGCCCAGCGCCTGCAGCGCTTGCTGGACGTGGACCTGCGCGGCACACTGCTCTGCTCCCATCTGGTGGGGCAGCGTATGCTGGCCCAGGGCGGCGGACAGATCATCAACGTGGGCTGGGACCAGGCGCTGACCGGCGGCGTCGGCACCGAGAGCGGCCAGCTCTTCGCCGCGGCCAAGGCTGGCATCGTCGGCTTTAGCAAGGCGCTGGCGCGCGGGCTGGCCCCCAGTGTGCGCGTCAACGTCATCGCCCCCGGCTGGATCGAGACCGTCTGGGGCGAGACTGCCAACCGCGAGTTGTACGAGCGCCTGCGCCGCCAGACCCCACTGCAACGCTGGGGCACGCCCGACGACGTAGCCGCCGCCGTCCTCTTCCTCGCTTCTCCCGCCGCCAGCTTCCTCACCGGGCAGGTACTGATGGTCAACGGCGGCGTGGTGATGTAAGCAGGTGGCAAGTTGCAGGTGGCAAGTTGCAGGTGGCAGGTCGCGAGCGCCAGAGTTTCACATACCCACAGGCAATTCGCTCTGGCGACCATTCACCATTAACCATTCACCAATTCACCATTCACCATTTCCCCGTTCTACCATTCTACCAACCCACCATGCCTCCCTTCCCCGACTTCCTCGCCCCTTCCCTGATCCTCTCCACCCTGCTCGCCCTGTTGTGGGGCACGCTGTGGTTTGTTTGGCGCGGACGGACGCTGGCTGACTGGACCATCGACGTGCTGGCCGCGCTGCTGGGTTTCGGCCTGGGGCAACTGGTCGGCTGGCTGCTGGGGCTTGGCCTGCCCACCATCGGCGAGGTGCGGGTGGTGGAGGGATCTTTGTTTGCGGTGCTGGTTCTGTGGCTGACGCAGCGCCTGCGGCGCACTGCGTAGTCACGTTACCAACATGACGCTGTGCCCGTCCGGCGTAGGTCACGTTACCAACGTGACGCAGTGCCCGACCGCGTAGGTCACGTTACCAACGTGACGCAGTGCTCGTCCGGCGTAGGTCACGTTACCAACGTGACACAATGTCAGTCCGGCGTAGGTCACGTTACCAACGTGACGCAGTGCCCGTCCGGCGTAGGTCACGTTACCAACGTGACACAATGCCCGTCCGGCGTAGGTCACGTTACCAACGTGACGCAATGTCAGTCCGGCGTAGGTCACGTTACCAACGTGACGCAGTGCCCGTCCGGCTGGTAGCCGGACCTACGACATCACATTCAGGAGCTAACCATGAAAACACGTCCTACCGGCATCACCATACTGGCGCTGATCTACATTGCGCTGGCGGCCCTGTCGCTCCTGTGGAGCCTGACGGTGTTCGGTTTCGGCGGCTTGGCGGCGACTTTCGGTTCGCTGTTCGGCGCGCAGTCCATCGCCACCACCGGCGTCAACAGCGTGGTCAGCGGCACTTTGGGCATCATCACGGCGATTGTGGAGTTGATCGTGGCCTTCGGCCTGTGGAAGCTGCGCCCCTGGGCCTGGCTGCTGGCCATCATCGCCATTGGCCTCAACGTGGTCGGCGGCGTCCTGGGCATGTTCAGCGGCGGGCTATGGACCTTCTGCTGCGGCGTGTTCGGCCTGATCATCCCGGCGGCAATCCTGATCTACCTGTTACGTCCGCACGTGCGTCAGGCTTTTGGCCGTTAGGCGCCAGGAAGAGCGATCAGTGCGACTGAACGGGCATCCGTGCCAGGGTACCAAATGCGGCGCGGTCACGCAGCGCGCCGACTTGATCTTGAGGAGCATCCATGTCGACTGCCCTGTGGTGGATCCGCCGTGACTTGCGGCTGAGCGATAACCAAGCCTTGGCCGCGGCGCTGGCCGCGGCCGAACAGGTTGTGCCGGTCTTCGTGCTAGACCCCGGATTGCTGGCCTCATCCTACGTAGGTGAGAAGCGGCTGGCCTTTCTCTTCGCCGGCCTGCACAGCCTTGACGCCGACCTGCTCCAGCGCGGCAGCCGGCTCATCGTGCGCCAGGGCGACCCGGCCGCCGAGCTGGCCAAACTGATGGCCGAAACCGGCGCACAGGCGATCTTCGCCGAAGGCGACGTAACCCCCTTCGCCCGGCGCCGCGATGATCAGGTCAAGGCGCAGTTGCCCCTGCGCCTGACGCGCGGCCTGACCGCCCAGCGGCCCAGCGCCGTGGTCAAGGACGACGGCGCTCCGTATACCGTCTTCACCCCGTTCAGCAAGCGTTGGTTGTCACTGCCGCTGCCGATCGAGGCCGACCTGCTGCCAGCGCCACAGCGCATCGTCACGCCGCAAAATCTGGCCAGCCTGCCTATCCCCACCGAGCCAGCTCAGCACGCCGCGGTCCCTTTTCCGGCTGGCGAGGCCGAGGCGCAGCGCCGCCTGGCCGCCTTCGTCGCCGGCGACGACGCAGCCATCACCCGCTACCGCGAAGACCGTAACCGTCCCGACCTGGAGGGCACCTCACGCCTCTCGCCTTACCTGCGCTTCGGCATGATCTCAGCGCGGCAGGCGGTCGTCGCCGCGCGCACAGCCCGGCAGGCCGCGCGCACCTCCGACGCCTGCTATGGCGCGGATACCTGGCTGAGCGAGCTGATCTGGCGCGAGTTCTATGTGGCGATCCTCTATCACTTCCCGCAGGTGCGCGCCGGCAGCTTCCAGCGCCACTACGACCGCATCTCTTGGGCCAACGACGAGAACGACTGGGCAGCCTGGCGCGAGGGCCGCACCGGCTACCCCATCGTCGACGCAGCCATGCGCCAGTTGGTGCAGAGCGGCTGGATGCACAACCGATCGCGCATGATCGTGGCCTCCTTCCTGGTCAAGGACCTGCTGATCGACTGGCGCTGGGGCGAGCGCTTCTTTATGCAGCACCTGCTGGACGGCGACCCGGCCAACAACAACGGCGGCTGGCAGTGGACGGCCGGCGTGGGCACCGACGCCGCGCCCTACTTCCGCGTCTTCAATCCTGTGCTGCAAGGGCAGAAGTTCGACCCCCACGGGGACTACGTGCGGCGCTGGCTGCCGGAGCTGGCCGGCGTTCCCGCCAAGTTCATCCACAACCCCTGGACCATGCCTCTCAGCGAGCAGCGCCGGGCCGGCTGCGCAATCGGCAGCGACTATCCGTCCCCGATCATCGATCACGCCTTTGCGCGTGAGCGCACCCTGGCAGCCTATGCACAAGCCAAGGAGACGAGCTAGACTAACATATCTGACCGGGCCGGGCCAGCATCGATCAAGCCCAGATCGACGAAGGGCAAGAAGTCACGATCAGCGTGCAGAAGCGGCGTCCGGTTACGGATACACCAGGCCGCAATCAGGCAGTCAATCGTCTTGCGAACCGTGATGCCTCGGCTGCGCAGTGTGCGATAGTTGGCAGCGCTCTGCCGGGCGACAGCTTCGCCCACCAGAGGCGCAACTCGGAAGGCTGCAAACGCCTTCTCCACGCGCGCAACATCGTGCTCACGAAGGCCCTGGAGCATCTCGGCCAAAATGAGATCGCCCAACAGAATCTCCTGCTGGCCCAGCAGTTCCTTGAGACGGGCCACCTGCGGTGTGGCGCGGCCGCGAAAGAAATCGATCCACACAGAGGTATCAACCAGAACTGGCATTGTACTCCACCCCTTCCTCCGCGATAAAGCGCGCCGTTCGTAAGGTGTTCAGATCGCCTTCCCAGGAAACGGCGCCTTCCAACGCCAGCACTGCGCGTTGGCGCTGCACCCTGACAAACGCGTGGAGTGCGGCATCAACCACCTCACGCTTGGTGCTTATGCCGCTCAACTGCATCGCCTCTTCTACCAGACGGTCGTCCAAAACGATGTTCGTGCGCATGGTTGTTACCTCCGATTCTGATGTGTAGCACCTGACACAATCATACACACTGCCTTGGGTTTGTCAATCTGTTTGCTGAGGAAAGCTCATCATGAACAAAGACCTGACTCGTCAAATCCTGATCGTCGTGGCCGTAGTGGCCACCATCGTCGTCAACGGCCTGGCCAACGCCCTGCCCATCAACGGCCTGCAGACCGGCGCCATCTCCGACAGCTTCCCGGTCTACTTCACGCCGGCCGGCTATGTCTTCGCCATCTGGGGCGTGATCTACCTGGGGCTGCTGGCCTATGCAGTCTATCAGGCGCTGCCGGCCCAACGGCAAAATCCCCGGCTGCGCAGCATCCGCACGCTGTTTCTAATCGGCTCGCTGGCCAACATTGCCTGGATACTGCTCTGGCACTACCTGCTGTTCCCGCTGACCCTCGTCGCCATGCTGGTCTTGCTGGGCACGTTGATTGGCATCTACCTGCGACTGCGCATCGGCCGCACCAGCCCGCCGCTGGTCGAACGTCTGACCGTGGACCTTCCCTTCAGTATTTACCTGGGCTGGATCACCGTGGCCACCATCGCCAACGTCACAGCGCTGTTGAGCTACTGGAACTGGACCGGCTTCGGCGTCAGCCAAGAGGCCTGGCTGGTGATCACGCTAGGGGTGGCGCTGGTGGTGGCCACCCTGGTAGCCCTAACCCGGCGCGATATGGCCTATCTGCTGGTGTTGGCCTGGGCCTTCGCCGGCATTGGCGTCAAGCACATGGCCGTCACGCCGGTTGCCCCGGCTGCGTGGGTGGCCACCGGCTACGTGTTGGCCCTGGTGGTGGTCAGCCTGTTGGGCGGCCGGCGCAGCCAGCCCACGCCGGTATCAGCAACCTAAGCTGACGGCGGCAAAAGTCCATTCATGGTTGCCGCTCTAGCCGGCTCGCGGAACCGGCTAGAGCAAATACCTTGGGTCAACTTGCCCGTGACTGGACTAACCAATGCAAGCGCTGTATCGTACTTGTTCAAAAAAGAGCACAGATATTGAGCTATACTTATCTCTTGATTTGACAGGGGCCGTCAGTTAGTCTACACTCCCGCCTGCTCGCTGTTGATACGGCAGCTATTTGGTTGAGTTCAGGCGCGGGACGCTTGAACTGTCATGCAGCCCCAGAAAGGCCCGTCCGGCGCAGCCGGGCAAGGAGAGACAAAACATGGCGGAACAGAAGAACCGGTTCAAGGCGGCCCTGGCGGTCGGCCTGGTGTTGGCGTTACTCGTTGCGGCGTTTGCCCTGCTGGCCAGTCCTGCAGCCGTGGCCGACACAGGACCAATCAAACCGTTGCAGCAAACTGAGCGTGCGCTGACCGCGCAACAGCAGCAGGCCCAGCGGCTGGCGCTGGCGTCGCCCTCGGTGCAGCGCTATGCCGAGGGCGCACGGGCCGAGGTCTTCACGATTCTGCCCTTCCGCGATCCCTTCGTGCCGGCCTACGATGCGTGCAGCGACGGCTCCTGCTACCAGGTAGACATCTTCGACTTCGATCAGGCTGCCACCATCACCGCCATCGTCCACGTGGGCGGCGACCAGGTGCTGGACACCTGGCTAAGCCCCGCCTCGCACCCGCTGATCACGCCGGCCCTCTACCAGCGCGCGGTCGAGATCATCCAAAACGACCCGGACGTGGTGGCTGCGCTGGGCTACCGGCCAACGGTCGAGCAGACCCGGTTGATGGACGCGGACAACGCAGAGACCGCCTGCACGGCTGGCCGCCTGTGCGCTGGCGCCACCTTCATGACCGACAGCGGGGCTGTCTGGGTGCTGGTCGACCTGCACGAGGAGCGCATCGAGAAGCTGTGGTGGGAGGAAAAGCCCTACGACCTGAGGAGCAACCAGATCGATCCCAAGCCGGAAGTTGCGCCCGAGGACTGCGGCGTCACGATTCACGTGGCCCGCGACGGCTGGAATATGGATTATCGCACCACGCCCACCGACGGGCTGGAAGTCACCAGCATCACCAAGAACATCGGCGGGGTCGATCGGCCGGTGGCCACGCGCCTGAAACTGATGGAATGGCATGCTCGCTACCCCAGCGGCAGTGGCTACCGTGACTACATCGGTTGCGGCGGCGGCGCAGGCGGCGGCTTCCCGATTTACAACTACGGCAACACGCAGGTGCGCGACCTGTTCGATGGGGCCGAAGACTACGTCGGTTTCGCTGTGGTGCAGGACTTCCGCATGAGCAACTGGACGGCGGCCTGCAACTATCGCTATGAGCAGCACTTTGAGTTCTACACCGACGGCCGCTACCGGGTCAAGTCAGGGGCCTACGGCCGCGGCTGCGGCAACAGCCAACTCACAGAAGCTACCTATCGGCCTGTGGTCCGCATGGACGTGGCCGTGTTGGGCGACGCCAACGACACCTTTGCGCTTTGGAACGGCAGCCAATGGGTCGATCAGGCTGTCGAAGGCTGGTGGCTGCAGAGCGCTCCCTACACCGCCGAAGGCTATCGCTACCGCATCATGGACCAATCGGGCTTTGGCTACTACATGGAGCCGGGCCAGGGCCAGTTCAACGACTATGGCACGGGCGACAACGCCTACACCTACCTGACCTTGCAGCGGGCCAGCGAGGGCGATGGGGACACCGGTGCGCTGCCCAACACCGGCTGCTGCAACACCGATCATCAGCAAGGCCCGCACTCCTGGGTGAACGGCGAGAACGTGCTCAACCAAAACATCGTGCTCTGGTACGTCCCGGCCAGCCAAACCATCACCACCTGGATGGTCAACAACGGCTATGGCACGCGCCAGTACTGCTGGACCGACAACGCAACCACCACGTGGCCCTGTTTCTCTGGTCCCATGTTCACACCCAACACGGCCGAGGCCTGCTCGCCGCTGGACTTCGACTGCACCCTCACCATCGACAGCAGCGATATTGCGGCGGTAGCCAGCCGCTGGAGCTGCGTTGATGGCGGGCCTGGCAACTGCTACGAGGCCCGATTCGACCTGGATGGCGACGGCCACATCGACATCATCGACGTGATGCGGAGCGCCAGCCATTGGGGCTGCAATCTGGGCGACGCCTGCTATCGCCCATAAACCCAGATGATTCGTAGGTCCGGCTACCAGCCGGACATGTCCGCGACAACAAGAAGCCGTCACGTTGCTAACGTGACCTACAGCGCCCCGGCGGATCCTGGATCCGCCGGGGTTTCTTTGCCCGACATACAGATCAACCGGGAGTTTCAGCGGGCTGGATTGGGGATGCGTGGCACGACAGGCTGGCCCGACAGCGCCTGGTCCGGCACAGCCGGCAGCGCGCTCTCATCGGTGAGCGCCCGCAGAAAAGCCACCAGATCGGCCTTGTCCTGCGCGCTCAACTCGAAACCCTTGAGCAGCGGATCAACAAACGGGAAGCCGGCCGGCCGGCCGGCGCCGTCGGCGTAGAACTGCACCACCTCCTCCAGCGTCGCCAGCGAGCCGTTGTGCATGTAAGGCGCGGTCAAGGCCACGTTGCGCAGTGTCGGCACCTTGAACGCGCCGCGCACGCCCGTGGGGCTGACCCCCGCCCGGCCAGGATCGTCGCTGGGGACGCCGACTACCCGGAAGGTCTCGTGGGCCAAGGTCGGCGGCTGGTGGCATTCAGCGCAGCGCGTTTCTGGCGAGAAAAAGAGGGCCAGGCCGCGCTGCTCCTGCGCCGTCAACGCGCTGGCGTCGCCGGCCGCGTAGCGATCGAAGGGGCTGTTGTTGGACAGTAAGGTGCGCTGAAAGGCCGCCAGCGCGCGCGTGACGTTGTCGAAGGTCACGGCCTGCTCACCGCCGCCAAAGGCTGCATCAAACAGATCGACATAGGCCGGAATGGCGCGCAGTTCCGCCTCGATCTCATCCGGTGTGGCGGCCATCTCGTGGGGCATGGTCAGCGGATCGATGGCCTGCGCCTCCAGCGACTCGACGCGGCCATCCCACAACAGATGGCGGTTATAGGCCACGTTCCACAGCGTCGGAACGTTGCGGCCCGGCGCGCCCGCGCGCGGCGTGCTCCTCGCCGCGCCATTGGAAAAGCCCAGGTCGGGATGATGGCAGGTGGCGCAAGCCATGACGTTGCTGGCCGACAACAGCGGATCGAAGAACAACTGCCGGCCCAGCTCGACCTTCTCCACCGTGGTGGAGTTATCCGGCGGCGCGACGATGGGGGGAAAGGGGGCGAGGGCGAGAGGGAGGGAGGAGGGGGGAGGGAGAGAGGGGGACGGGGTGACGGCCGCCGGCGCAGCGCAGGCGGCCAAGCTCACGGCCAACACCAGGACTGTCAGGTGGGCGGCCAGCGCGCGGAATCTGTTGAGCGCGCGGTGGCCGCTGGTTGCACCTATCCGCCCACCTGACAGTCCTATCGGCAGCCTTGCGCATTCATCGTTCATCGTTCCTCACTCATCGTTCTACCTGCTACGCCCCTGCCTGGGCCAGCCGCGCCTGATCCTCGGCCATGGTCGCGCTGGTATAACGGCGCAAGCGGGGGTAGCGCCAGGCGATATAGGCGGTCATCGCCACCGTGGCCAGGCCGCCGCTGACGATGGCAAAGGGCACGCCGAAGGCCGCAGCCACTGCGCCGGCCTCCATCTCGCCCAGTTGCGGACCGCCCATGAAAAACACCTGGTTGATGCCTGTCATGCGGCCGCGCAGGCGATCGGGCGTCATCATTTGACGAATGGTCTGGCGGATAATGGTCGAGATGGTGTCGCTGGCGCCGACCACAGCAAAGAAGAGGTAGCTGAGCGCGAAGTTGGTGGAGAGGCCAAACAGCGCGGTGGCCACGCCGTAGATGGCCACGCAGCCCAGCAGCACCGCGCCCTGCCGATAGATATCTTTGCGCAACGACACTGCCATGCCGGCTGTCAGCGATCCCACCGCGTCGGCCGTGGCCAGCAGGCCGTAGCCCTGCGCGCCCATGCCCAGCACCTGGTCGGCCACCAACGGCAGCAGCGTGCGCGCTGAGCTGAACAGCGTGGCAAAGAAGTCCAGCATCATCGTGCTCCAGATGATGCGTGCGCCGCGCACGAAGCGCCAGCCTTCGACAATGGCCGACCAGCCCAGCCCGGTCTCCTTGGCTGCCGGGCCGCCGCGGAAACGGATCAGCAACAGAGCCGCGACAATGGCCAGGAAAGACGCCGCGTTCAGGGCGTAGACCCAGCCCACGTTGCTGACGGCCAGCAGCACGCCGGCCGCGGCCGGCCCGACAATAGTCGCCACCTGGCGCACCAGCGAGTTAAGGCTGATGGCGTTGGTCAGATCCTCGCGCGGCACCAGGTTGGGCACGATGGACTGAAAAGCGGGGCTAGAGAAGGCCGTGGTGGCCGCGCCGGCTGCGGTCAGCAGATAGACCACCCAGACCGTGTCGCGCTGAGCAAAGCTGAGCGCTGCCAGCAGCGCGGCGAAGCCGGCCGCTGCACTGTTGGTCAGCAACAGCAGCTTGCGCCGGTCGACGATGTCAGCCAGCGTCCCGCCCACCAGCGCAAAAAAGAGGATCGGCACGATGCGGGCCAGGCCGACGCCGCCCAGCCCTAACGCCTCGCTGTTGAACGCGAACTCGCGGCCGAACAGATCGATAGTCAGTTGTGTGCCCTGCAGCAGCTTGTAGATGTGCCAGTTGATAGCCACAAACTGCATCTGCGAGCCGATGATCGAAACAAAGTTACCGGCCCAGATCAGGCGATAATCGCGGTGACGCAGGGCGACAAAGCGGCCGGGGGAGGGTGCTGACATGCGGCCCATTTAACACCGCTTTGGCGAAAAGCGCCAAAACGCGCGGCCCTCCCCACTCGCCCTCCACAGGTGCCAACTTCTCAGGGTTACTGTTCAGCCGCCGGGTGCGAGCACGTTGATTGAGTAGGCCGCCGTACACCTGCACTTACGCCGGCCCACTCCGGGGTGCTTCGCAAAGCGCAGCGCAGGTGCAAGTGTCGACGCCGAAGGCGAACGCGCTCGCACCCGGCGGCGGGCCAAACGTCGGTTTCGATACGGCGCAGACGCCTACTCAACCAACGTTTGGCCCGCCGCATGAACAGTTACTTTTCATGATAATTGGCAACTGTGCTTACCAGCCCGCGTCGTCGGGGAAGACGTTGCTGTACTTGATGCTGCTGCGCGGCTCGGCCATCATGTCGGCCACGGCGTCGCGCCAGGCGGCGTAGTGGGCGGTCTCTTTGTGGGCAACCGTCGCCTCCACCGAACGATAGACCTCCACCAACACGAACCGGTTGGGATCGTCGGCCCGCTGGATGACGTCGAAGCGGGCGATGCCTGGCTCCAGCACGCTGTTGCGGGCGTTTTCGCGGGTGGCCTGGCGAAAGTCAGCGACGAACTCCGGCTTGACGTGGACAAAAACGTGAACGATCAGCATGGTCTCTCCTGACAGCAAAACGATCTTATCTCACGCAAAGACGCAAAGAACGCCAAGGGAAACCCTTCTGACCTTTGCGTGAGCCTGTGCGGAATCTCACGCTGCGCCGCGCAGCGTCTCCAGTACTGCCGGCAGTAGAGCGTTGCTGGTGGCCATGGCCTCGCCGGCGTAGATGGTGCGCTGGCCCTGCCAGTCGCCGAAATAGCCGCCGGCCTCGGCCAGGATGGGCGGAAAGGGGCCGCAGTCCCAGACGCTGACGATGGGGTCCAGCATAATCTCGGCGCGGCCGGTGGCCACCAGGCAGTAGCCGTAGGCGTCGCCCAGGCCCGCGCGGTGGTAGGTGGATTGGACGATGCGCTGCCACTCAGCCGCGCGGCCGTAGCGGTCGAAGTTGCCTACGTCGCTGCACGAGACGTAGGCCCGATCCAGCGTCGCCACGTCGGAGACGCGCGCGCGCCGGCCGTTCCACCAGCAGCCGCGGCCGCTGGCAGCGTAAACCATGTCGTCCAGCGCGGGGAAGTAGGCCGCGCCCACCTGCACCTCGCCCTCGATCTCCAGCCCCAGCAGCACGGCATAGAGCGGCGCCCCGCGCACGAAGGCCTTGGTGCCGTCGATGGGGTCGATCAGCCAGCGGTGGGTGGCGCCGGCGCTCTCCTGCACGCCGAACTCCTCGCCGACAATGGCGTGGCGAGGATAGCGCTGCTCGATGCGGCCGCGGATCAACTGCTCGGCCGAGCGGTCGGCCACGGTGACCGGGGTGTCGTCGCTCTTCATGTCGGGCCGCACGCCGGTCTGGTAGTAGCCCAGGGTCAGCTTGCCGGCCAGGTAGGCCGTCTCGACGGCGAACTCCAACAGGGTGTCCAGAGTCTCAGCCATGATCTCCTCGTTCTATGCCTCGTACACAGGGCGATAAGTGGAATACCAGGTCACGGTGCGGGAAGGCGTCAGCTTGAGCAGCAGGCTTTCGGCGTCGCGGATCCACGACTGGGGCACGGGGTCGAGCACGCCGTCGGCGCCGATGTAACGGGTGTAAATGCGCTCAGCCATCGGGACAACAACGGCCGGATCGGTGATCAGCTCGGCCTGTCCCTCGAACAGCACAGCCCAGAAGTCCACCCCGCTGGTCGCATGATCGACGACGACCGAACAGGCGGGGTTACCGGCCAACTCTTTGAACTTGCGGGCGCCGCTGTAGCCATGCACCCAGATCGACTGGCCGTCCCACAGGTACCAGACCGGCACGACGTGGGGCTGCGCAGTGGCGGCTGAGGCCGTGGCCATGCGCGCCAGCAGGGGTTGATCGAGGTATTCGTCGATCTGTTCTGGTGTCAGTTTGCCTGACTGTACATGTTCATACATGGGGTATCCTTACTTCAATGAGAACCCTTGGTTTTCAAGCACATCTCGCAGGTGCTTACGATGTGCTTGCGAGACGCGTCGCGCCGAGTGCTCCGTCCAGCCGTAGTCCTCCATCTCGCCGGGCCGACCAGGGACGGGAACTTGCCGGCCGGCGTAGATGCCGGTGGCGGCCATGGCCCGGTCGTACTCGGCCAGCGCCTGGTCATAGCCGCTGCTGTCGTAGCGCTCCCAGTGCAGCACGGCCTCCAGCGGCAGCCGCGGGCGGAGCGCCGGCTCCGCGGCCGGCCAGCCCACGGTCATGCCGGCAATGGGAAAGAGCAGCCGCGGCAGGCCCAGCAGGTCGATCACCTCTTGCGACCGGTTGCGGATGGCGCCGATGTAGCAGATGCCCAGCCCCAGCGACTCGGCCGCCAACGCGGCGTTCTGCATGGCGATGGCCGTATCCACGGCGGCCACCAGGAAGTTCTCGACGTAGGCCGTGACCTGCGAATAGCCGCGCAGCTCACAGGCCCGCTCCAGCCGCGCCAGGTCGGCGCACCAGGCCAGGAACAGCGGCGCCTGGGCGATGTGCTCTTGCTGGCCGCACAGCTCGGCCAGAGCCTGGCGCGTCGCCGCGCCGGCCACGGCTAGCACGCTCCACATCTGCAAGTTGGACGAGGTGGAGGCGCGCTGGCCGGCCGCCACGATAGTCTCAACCAACGCAGCCGGCACGGGATCAGGCCGGTAGCTGCGCGCTGAGGCGTGGCGGTGGATTTGCTGAATGGTGGGCGTGGGAAGTGGATCGACCATGGGGTGCTCCAGGTTTGGTAGCTGTCCAGAAATCACCTGGCGGGCTGGCTCGGTCAGGAGACCGGCCAGAGCACCAACTTATTTTTGGACGGCTTCTCAGTACGGGCGCAGCGCACCGGAGATGTAGATCATGCCGCCCCAGCGCGCCTGCCCGTCGGCAGCAACGCCGAACAGCAGCAGGGCATCGTCCGATCGATCGGCGCCCCAACCGGTGGAGAAGACCACATGGGTCACATCAGGGGCCAGGCTGATCTGGCCGGCCAACAGTTGGCGCGCGTCCACCGACAGATCGACGAAGACGCGGCCCGGGCCCAGATAGTTGTCTTTCAGTTGCTCCAGCGCCAGATCTTTGCTCAGGCTGATGCTTTCGGAGCGGAAAATGGCCAGTGTCCACGGATCGGTCATCAGCGCAGCCAGCGCCGCGTAGTCCTGGCTCTCCAGCGCAGTCTTGACCTGCTCCACGGCCTGGTCCAGCCCCGCCCCTTGCAGCAGCACTGTCACGGACGTCAGGTGCTCGATGGCGCCGTCGGCGGGGCTTTGGCTGTAGACCTGGATACGGCCCGGCTGGGTGTTGGCGGGCACGGTGAAGGTCACGACGCCGCTGTAGGAGCCGATCGCGCCCAGCGGCCCGTCGATCCTGGCCGTGCCCTTGCCGATCTCGTAACCCGTTGCGTCCAGCACCCGCAGCACCAGATTCTGCTCGAAGGCCGCGCCTTGGCCTTGCACCAGGACCGGGCTGGTCACCGTGCTGCCACGCGCGGGCAGAGCGATGCTGATCGGGGCGCAGCCGGCAAGACAGCCCTGGGGCAGCGCGGTCGGCGACGGGGTGGGGGAGGGATCGGCCGGCGGAGGAATGAGCAGACGCTGGCCCACGTAGAGCGCTCCCGGCCGGGCTAGCCCGTTGGCCAGCATGATGTCGACCACCGAGACCCCGTAGCGGGCAGCAATCGATGGCAGCGTCTCCCAGCGCCGAACCAAATGGATTGCGCCGGCCTGCCCTGGCTGCGCAGGGATCAACAACTGCATGCCAGTCCGCAGGTTCAGATCGCGCAGATCGTTGGCCTCCACCAGTTGCGCCAGCGAGACCCCGTAGCGAGCGGCAATGCCGATGGCAGTCTCACCCTGCTGGACGACATGCGTCTGAGGCTGGCCAGTGTCCTGCGCCATCGCCAGCAGCGGCAAGAGCAGCAACAGGCCGCCGACCACAGCCAGCAGGGCTGCCCGCATCCAACGCTGGCGTTTGGGTTGTGTCATCTGCGCCTTCTCCCTGTGCTCAGTTCAGACCTTGTTGCCGGCCAGTTTGTCTACCAGTCGACCATGCTCCGCAACCAGTTCATGGGCGCGCTCAGTCGAGTTGGCTTCAGCCGTCACGTGGAAATAGGCTCGATCCGGGTCCGGCCGCGCTAACACCCATTCATCCTCGCCCAAGAAGACTTTGATGCCATCAGTCACCTGTACATCGGCGCCGGCAAAGTGCTGCTGGAGGCGACGCATCACCGTGGCCTTGTTCTCCCACGAACACTCCACAGTGGTGGAGACCACATGGAACGGCGGCAGCGAATCGATCAGCTCCGACAGATGCATGCGCTGCTGAGCCAACATCTGCAACAACCGCGCCACAGCCATCATGCCATCGGCCACCGGTTGAAACTCGGGAAACACGAAGGCGCCCGCGCCGTCAGCCGCCATCAGGACATCGGCGTTGTGGGCGGCCTGCATCAGCGACGCCAGGTCAACCGGGGTGCGCAGGATGCTGCCCCGATGCTCGCGCGCGATGCGCTCGAAGACCGAGGACAGGTTGACCGGCACGGCAACCACACCGCCTGGCTTCGAGCGCAAGGCCAACTCCACCATGGCCGCGCAGGCCAACACGTCAGGCACCAGTTGCCCGCGATCGTCGGCCAGGAAGATCTTTTCGCCTCCCACGTCCAGACGCACACCAAAATCGCTGCCCAAGGCGTTGACGATGATTGCCATACGGCGCAGCTCATCCTGGAATATATCCTGCTCCAGCGAGATATAGGCCGGATCGACACGCGCACCCAACGGCGTCGTGCTGACCTGCAAAGCTTGAAAGATATCGGACAGCACCTGGGACGTGGTGGCGAAGGCGTAGTCGACGACGATGTTGAACCCAGCGCCGCGGATCGCCTCCTGGTCGACGCTGGCAAGAAAAGCCTGGTTGTACAAGGGAATGGCATCCGCCGCGTAGCTGATGGTGCCGATGCCGTCCATGTAGGAGCGCCGAAAGTCCTCGCGAAAGAAGACGCGCTCGACGTTGCGCTCTTCGTGCTTGTCCAGGTTCATGCCCTCGCTGTCGAAAAAGCGAATGTCCACCACGCGCTGGTCGAAGGGGGAGATGCGCACGTGTACCCCGCTGGCCGCCGAAGTGGCACGCGTGTAAAAGCGCGCCACCGGGATCGGCACCGTTTGCAGGTCGCGCACGTGGATGCCGGCTGAAGGCAGGCCGGCGATGACGGCCCGTTTCAGCATGCGGGAGCCGGCATGGCCATCGCGGTTGATGGTCACCACCGAGCCGCGCGGCAGGGTGGCCCCAAAAGCAGCGCCCAGGCGCGCGGCGAACTCCGGCGTCAGATCGACGTTCACTACGCCGGTGACGCCGTAGCGGCCGAAGAGCACGCGCCGGCCTTGCGATCCCCAGATGATGCTGGTCTTGACCACCGCACCCGGATCGACCTCTTTGCCCGGCCACAGCTTGGCCCCCGCGTGAACGACGGCGCCCTCGCCGACTACTGATGCTTCGCCAATCACCACGCCCTCGAAAAGCGCAGCCTTGGCCTTGATGCTGCACTGGCGGGTGACGACGGCTCCACGCAGCTCGGCGTCCTCGCCGATGTAGCAGTTGCGCCAGATGATGCTGCGATCGATCTGGGCGCGGCTGTCCACAATCGTGTAGTCGCGCACCACGCTGGGGCCGCGAATCACCACACCGCTCTTGATCTGCACCTCCTTGCCCAGGTAGATGGGGCCGTAGAGCTGAGCATCGGGGGCGATATCGACGTTTTCGCCGACCCAGATGTCGCCGCCGATGTGCGTGCCAAAGGTGCTGGTGGCAAAGACTTTGCCGCGCAGCACATCGGCCGTGGCGCGGCGATATTCGGTGAAGTTGCCGATATCACACCAGTAGCCTGGCGCCACATAGCCATACATGGGCAGCCCCGCCTCCAACATCTGAGGAAAGACTTGGGTGCCCCAGTCGTAGGGCTGGCCGGACGGAATCAGGTCGAACACCTCCGGCTCCAGGACATAGATGCCGGTATTGGCCGAGTCCGATGCCACCTCGCCCCAGCTTGGCTTCTCCAGAAAACGGGTGACGCGGCCATCGGCGTCGGTGACAATCACACCGTAGTCCAGCGGCTCGGCCACAGGGTAGAGGGCCAGCGTGGCCAGTGAGCGCTTAGCCTTGTGGAAATCGATGATTTCCTGCAGGTTGAAGTTGGTGACAGCGTCGCCGCTGATCACCACAAAGGTGTCGTCCAGGTATTCTCTGGCATTAGCCACGCTGCCGGCCGTGCCCAGCGGCGTCTCCTCGACCACGTAGCGCAGCCGCGTGCCATAAGAGCTGCCGTCGCCGAAATAGTCCTCGATGATACTAGCCATATACTGTAACGTCACCACGACATCGGTGATCTTGTAGGTGCGCAACAGGTCCAGAATGTGCCCCAGAACCACCTGATTGACCAAAGGAAGCATGGGCTTAGGCCGTCCAACGGTCATCGGACGCAGCCGTGAGCCCGAGCCTCCTGCCATAACAACAGCCTTCATAGCGGCGTTTCCTCGAGGTGAATCACAATGTAATCCTCTGCCCGATCAATATGGCTCTCGTATTGCAGCCCGACCGCCTTGATCAGTGCATGCACCGGGCGATTGCCCGCCTGCGCCATGGCGATGAAGCGCTTGACACCAAGCGGCCGGGCCACAGCCACCAGTTGGCTCATCATGGCGGAGCCGATACCCTGGCGATGCCAATCGTCACGGACCACGACTGCAGCTTCCGCCTCGTCCTCGCCGGCGCGCCTGGCAAAACGCGCCACTGCGATCGCACGCTCACCCTTTGGCTCGTTCACCAGTGCGATCAAGGCCACGCGATTGACCCCGTCCACAGCCAGGAACGGCGGCAGCCGATGAAGAATTTCCTCCAGGGGAACGTCGTCCATGCTGACGTGAAAGCGTTGGTAGCGGGTCTCACGCGATAGCCGCTGCACCAGGTTCACCAGCAGATCGCCGTCGTCGGGGGTGAGAAAACGCACGCGCACCTGCTGGCCACTTTTGGTTACGATCGGGTACGGGGTAAACGCCATGTTCTTCCTAGGTCTTTCGGGCGAGAAAGGATTCAACCAGGGCAGCGCCGCCCAACACGCCTGCGTGGTCGCCCAAAGTGGCCGGCACAATGTTGATCTGCTCAGCGCCGCGCTGCTGCAAATAATAGGCCAGCGCTGTCTCACGGATCGGCTGCAAGAAGGTATCGCCCAGCGCCTCGACCACGCCGCCGCCAAAAACGACCATCTGCGGGTCCAGCGCGTTGACCAGGTTGGCCACCAACAAGCCCAGGTAAAACTGGGCCTGGCCGACTGCTTCGCTCATCAGCGGGTCCGCGGCCAGCAGCGCTTGCTTGATCACGCCGCTGGTCAGCCGGTCCTTCTCGGCCGCCAACAGATCAGGGACGAGACTGGGCCGCCCCTCGGCCAGGCCGGCGCGCACGGCGCGTTCGATGGCTGTGCGGCTGGCGAAGGCCTCCAGGCAGCCGAGCCGGCCGCAGCTACACAGCGGCCCGTTGGGCTGCATGATCATATGCCCGACTTCAGCGGCGGCGTAACGGGATCCCCGGTACAGCTTGCCGTCGATGACGATGCCGCCGCCCACGCCGGTTCCGACAAAAATGCCGACCATGTGCTGGCAGCCGCGGCCGGCGCCCTGCCGCCACTCGCCCAGCGTTCCCAGATTGACGTCGTTGTCGACCAACACCGGCACGCCGAACTCCGCTTGCAGCCGCGCACCCAACGGTATCTCGTCCCAGCCTGGCAGGTTGGGCGCCGAGTAGACCACGCCTGTTTCGTAGTCGACCGGGGCTGGAGCACCCACGCCCACGCCGGCCAGCGACTTCACGCTGGTCTTGGCAGACGCTGCCGCGCCCAACGCGGTGTCGACGATACGCTTGATGACGGCATCGGGCCCCAACTCCGGCTTGGTCTTCTTCTTGGCCATGCCCACAATGGCGCCGTTGGCGTCGACGACAGCCGCCAGTATTTTGGTCCCTCCCAGATCGATACCCATGCGATAGGGGGTGCTTGGTTTTTTAGCCATGAGGTTCTTTCGCTCCTTCTGGTGCTGGCTGCCGTGGAGGTTGAAGGTAGGTGAGAACGGCTTGCCTCATTGTGCATCGAAACCGCGTGTTGTCAAAAGCCGGTCCACTGCGCCGGTCTTCTGAATCGCCTGTCACCAGCCAAAGCGCTCCTCGCGCCAGAAGTTGCCCTGCATATGGTAGCCGTTGCGCTCCCAAAAGCCCGGTTGATCGCCCGCCATGAACTCGATGCCGCGCAGCCATTTAGCGCTCTTCCAGAAATAGCGCTTGGGAACCAGCAAACGCAGCGGCCAGCCATGCTCCGGCGTCAACGGCTGGCCGTCATACCCCCAGGCCAGCATCGTGTCGTCGTCGTCCAGCACGTCCAGCCCGATGTTGGTGGTGAAGCCGTGCTCGCAATGCGCCATGACGTGGCTGGCGTCGACGCCGAAGCGGATGTCCAGCGCGGCCAGGAAATCGCACCACAGGACGCCGCTCCAGGTGGTATCCAGCTTGCTCCAGCGGGTGACGCAGTGGATGTCAGTGGTGAAGGTCGTCTCCGGCAGGGCGCGCACCTGCTCCCATGTCAACCGCAAGGGCTGTTCCACCAGGCCAAAAACGCGCAGGTCCCAGGCAGCCAGATCGACCTGCGGCACGTCGCCGTAGTGCAGCACAGGGAATTTCTCGGTGACGAACTGGCCCGGCGGGATGCGAGCGCTCAGGTCTTGCTTCGGCCGGTTGGTGACGCGCCGCAGCCGGTCAACACGGCGCGCGGGGTCTTCGTAGCTCATGCTCTATCTCCTGACCAATACAGTCTCGTCGATCTCAGCCAGCACTGGCAAATGATCCGACGCGACAGCGGTTTCGTCAGTGGTCCAGCGGCGGCACCAGCGCAGCGCCGGCGCCAGCGGGGTCGAGGCCCAGACATAGTCGATGCGCACCTGCGGGTCAGCGGCGGGGAATGTCGGCGCCGAGGGGACATCTGCGCTGGCTGCCTGGGCATCGACGTAGCCGCGGCGCAGCAAACGCGGCACGACCTGCATCTCGTCCTGCACCATGTGAGCGAAGATGTCGCTCTCGGCCACAGCCTGCAACGCGGCCGGGCGGTCGTCGTAGTCGCCGGGCGCCAGGGCGTTGAAGTCGCCGAGCAGCAAGTGCGGGCGAGCCCGGTCGCGCGCCGTCCACGAGAATACGGCCGCAAGCTGTTGCACCCGCACAGCTTCGCTGCGATGGTCCAGGTGGGTAACGTAGACCGAGAAAGGGGTTCGCCCGTCGGGCAGCAACACCCGCATCTCCAGCAGGCCGCGCTGTTCGTGGCCATCGATGGGCGTCAGATGATGGCCGGCATGGGCCAGCACCGGGTAGCGCGTCAGTAGGGCGTTGCCGTAGGAGGCCAGCGGCGCAAAGGCAAACTGGGGCGTTAAAGCCACGCCAAAGGCAAAGTCCATGCCCAGCGTCTCGGCCAGCAGCGCCAGCGCCGGCAGCTCTTGGCCGGGCGGCAGCAGCGGATGAAACACCTCGTTCAGCGCTACGACGTCGGCCTCGCTGGCCTGGATAATGCGCGCCAGCCGCGCCACGTCGATCTGTCCGTGGGCGTCGCGCCAGCCGTGGATGTTGTAGGTCAGGACACGCACAGTCTGGATTCAACTCCAGTCGAAGGTGGCCATCAAAGGCCGGTGGTCAGATGCCTGCTCGATCAGCTTGCTGTTCAACACCTGGCAGGACAGCAGGTGGGGCTGCATGATTTGCGGCACGAAGATGTAGTCGATGCGAAAGGGCCAGAGCAGGGGAAAAGTTCCACCGTCGCCCTCGCCGGCCGTCATGTAGGCATCGACATAGCCCTTGTTGCGCAACATACGGATTACGGGGGGCGTCAGCCGGCGGCTGTTGACGCCTGTGGGGCCGTGGGTGTTGAAGTCGCCCAGCAGCACGTGCGGCTCGTCGGTGTGCGCCTGCAACGGGTCGAGCATCCCGCGCAATTGCCACAGACGGGTGCCTTCGAAGGCATGATCCAGGTGGGTCGAGAAGATCGTAAACGCCTTGTCCGGGGCGACGTTGATCCTGGCTGTCAACAGATTGCGACCTTGGGTTAGCGGCAGGCGGGCCAGGTAGTGGTTGGCGTCGTCGACGATTGGGTAACGGCTGAGCACGGCGTTGCCCACAGGCCCCCACCAGCCAGCCATCTGCACAACACGATTGCTCTCGCCAAATGCCCAGTCCATACGCAGCAGATTGGCAAGCTCGGCCAGCGGCTTGCTGGCGCCGAAATGGGTCTGTACCGGGTGCAGCACCTCGTTCAATGAGACGATATCGGCCTCGCTGTGCTCGATGATGGTAGCCAGACGCTCGATATCCATCCGTCCATCGCGGCCTTCCCAAAGATGGACGTTATAGGTCAGCACGTTCATGGGCTGGCATTGTATCCCAGGGAAGAAGGCTTGTCAATCGCTATCGGACCTGGCCACGGTTTTCCACACCTTCCTTGGACAATCGATCGCTGTCAGTGGAGAACAGCGAGTCTTGGATCACACCCCTTCTGACTGCTGGCAACGCCCGCTACAACATCTAGGGGGCGCGCCACTGACCTCCCCTGTATCTCCACGGGACCCGTTTCAGCGCAGCAACCTGCTGCACTTCACCCGCCCGCGGTTATCCCTGGGTTATGCGCGCCTTTTCAGCAGATCAGCCGGAAAGCAAACCAAGGCTTGGCCCCACATCTAGGGTCGCGCTCCAGGCATGGTGCGTTATCTGGGCGCAATCGGCAACAGTTGTACGGTTATCCCCTTCTCCACAGGCGCTACTGCTACGACGATCATAGATTTTATACAACAAGATGGATATCAACTTGGAGCTGACCTGTAGAGCAACCTGCGAAGTAGGAGGCTGTGTGCCGCGTGTGAAGTGTGCCGCGTGTGAAGTGCGTCTCGCACCAAGGTATACACAGCACCCGGCCTAGCAAGCTGCCATCAGTCCCGTTGGCCGTGACGTTGGTGCCTGCGGGTACACCATCGGTCTCAACCAGATGGTGCATCCGCAGGCATTGCCGATCACTGGTCAAGCTTGCACCAGGAGCGCAGCCAGACCACGGGCACGTTCACGGCCCGACTGGCTGGAGTTGGCTCGCCTGATACATTTTGGCATCGACCCGTTCGACCACACGGCGGAACTGGCTCATGTTCAACCAGGGGTCTCGGACTGTACCGGCGCTCAGTTCAGACAGCATAGCGCCGTATTGTCCAATAACAACACAGGTGTAGGCAGGAGCGCCGTTGATCATGGCAGGAAGGCAGCGCGCAATGAACTGATCCGCCTGCGATTCGATCTGTAGCTCAGGCGGCGCCACCCATTTATCAGAGTAGGCAGGAGGTATGCTTTCTGCGACAGCCTGCTCATACCCTGCTGCGCTCGCTTCTTTGGTGGGGTAGACGAACAACCGATGGCGAACGTTTACATGGGTGACTCCCGGGCCGGCTCCATAATAGCTGATGCTTTGCCCAACAGAGCCTGGTCTGTCAGGGGATGAGCTTTCCCGCCCTCCCCAACCGAATGGAAGATCTGTCGCATCAACCATACCTGCCGCAAAGCGGCGCAGCACCAACTCGGAGTCGCCTGTACGGGATTGCGCCAAACATGCAACCAGCGTGACGATGCATACTGCCGAGAACAGCATCAATCTGAAAGCTACGTTCTTGCGTGACGAGTTGCTCATTGTGGTACCTCGGCGTATGGATTTCCGGTATTGTAAAGCAACCATCGGGTGTATTCGATACCGCTGAAACAACCCAGCCCCTGAACACACGTTCCCCGCACATATGCCATTCGCCACAGCTTTGCACCTTCGCTAGCGTATCTTCTTGAAAAAACAGTTGTACCTCCGATGGTGTCCAGATGCCCCCTGGTCGTGATGAACGTCTGCACAGACTCAGGACGAAAATCAAAGCCTAATCTTAGACCGCCAGGTCCCAATGGATTGGTAATACCCGCCATCACTTGACCCGGTTGCACCTGTGCATCTCCAATCGGTAGATCGATGCCAAACGACGGCTGCGTCTGGCCCTTTTGCGAAGTCCACTCGGCGCCGAGCGGACCCATATTGCCGTTGATAGCACCCTCCTCGTAACTTTGCGTTCTCCAGGGCATCAAGCTGGTGATAGTTGTAACCCGTCGAACTTCGGCGCTGGCCCCAAGTAATCCAGTCTGAGCCTGACCTGACACCATGACTGTTTCCGCTCGTGGATGCACGTAGGCGGGTGCGTAATATACCAGTACCGCACCGTCGTCTGCCGCAGTGCGTGCTGGACCCATCGCAGCCTGTTGCATACCTTGTGGGCCAGTAGCCGCAACCGTTAACGGCTGCGTCGCTGGATCGATGATCAACGGCATCGTGACACCACCTGTCACGCTGGTGCAGCCGATGCTGCCATTGACAGAGGGGGTACTGCAATGCCCAGATGGATCAACCAGCCTGGTCGGTCGATTCCCGACATAGCTGTACCGGTTCAGCGCCTGCGGATCACCCGGCTCCGGCACGATGGTGTCGGGCTGGACGAAACGGCCTAGCGATGGATCAAGGTATCTCGCATTGTAAAAGTACAGCCCGATTGTAGCATCTTCCCGCTGACCTGTAAAGCGCCACGTGGTCGGTGTCGTGCCAGTGGTGAAGCGCGTCTCGCCCCAGGGTCGATACAGCACGCGGCCCAGTTCGACGCCGTCGGTTCCCCGAGCGGTGACGTTGGTGCCGCCCAAATGGTCGCTCAGCAGGTAGCTGGTCTGGCCGCCGCTGCGCATGGCCACGCGCACGCCGCCCGTGTAGTAGTACTTCCTGACGGTCGTGCCGTTGTCGCGCTCGTAATAGTTGCCCACGTAGACCGTGGTCGTGCTGCCAAAGGTGGCCTTGACCCGGTTGCCATCCCCGTCGTAGACGTAGCTGGCGTTGATGCCGCTGCCGGTGATGCTGGTCACGTGATTCTCCGCGTCGTAGGCCAGGGTGATGTCCTGGCTGCCGTTGATGCGCCGGGTGGCGTTGCCGTTCTGGTCATACCAGTATTTCCTGTGCGCCTCTGTGGTTCCACCCACATGCGTCACGGCGTGTTTGTGAGCTCCATCGAGATAGTGCTGCGTGACGCCCTCGAAGCTGTCGATATTGCCAGCGTTGTTGTAGACGTAGCTGCGCTGGGCGTAGGTTCCATGGCTGCCGCCCGCGGCCTGCGCGGTCAGCAGCCGGTTCAGCGCATCGTAGGTGAAGGTCTGGGTCTGGCTGCCGCCGAAGGCCGCCGTATCCACCACCGTCAGCACGTTGCCCTGGTCGTCGTAGCTGTAGCTGATGTTCTGAAGGTTGGTGTAACCGCTGGCGCAGGTTCCGCTCTGCAGCGCGGTCAGCCGGAAGTTCTCGGCCTGGGTGTAGGTGTACTTCTGGCGGATCTCGTTGGATGTGCTGCCCAGGTAGCGGTCGGTCACCTGCCTCAGCGCGTTTTCATCACCTTAGCACGTGGTCCGATTTTCAGGGCCAATTATAAACAACCCGAAGAAAGGCATCGACAATCCAACCACCGAGCGTCTCTTGAAAGCCTTTGACGAAATCACACTGACCATCGTCCACCTGCAGGATCAAGTTATCCGCCACGTGACACCGCTGACAGCCCTACAAATCCGTATCCTGGAACTGCTCGGACTGTCACCGACCATCTATACCAAGCTGGCCAAATTGTGAAAAGGCCACTGAAATTTAAGCGAATGGACAGATATATGCGATCAGTTACGGCTGTTGCATTTGTTCGCGACACCACAAAAACCCCTTTTCACTGGAAGGCGGGCAGTCGAGCGAGTCCAAGACCAGCACTGCATCCTGGTAGCTATCTAGTTCAGACGATAGCCAATTCTCTTGTCCGGTTCGGCATGAATGAAACCGCACGGTACATGATGAAAACTCACTTGACTCAGTAAGATTCGGACTTTCGAAGCCAAGAACAACCTTGAAGTCTCCGTTTCGCTTGAGATTAGCGCACAGTTGACAGGCGTATAGGATACCTTGAGTCAGTAGTTCCACATTGTGATTTGCCTGATTCGCTACCAAGAAATCCTCGATATGCACCTCATTTATGGAACATTCGAGATCTGTTCGATCTTCGTAGTCCTGCAAAGCTGCATCTAGGTTGAAGCCCTCTGGTATCAGTGGCTCCAGAAGCCAACAATCCTTAGTGCTAACAATTCTCGAATTGCTCAAAATGTTAAGTTGAGGCTGCAATTCAGTCCGGTCTAGATATGCTAAAGCCTCGATTTGGCGCAATGCTTCTCTCATACGACTGTTGATCATTGGGATTCTCCCAGGTATTTCAATGCCTTCTCGATGGCGGCGAGGAAGTCTTTGTCCTTAAGGAGTCTTTCAACCCATCCCGGAGGCAAGATGCCGGTGCCTTTTTCGGGCATAAACGTTCCGGTCTCAGGATTATAGTACCATTTGTGGCCTTTGACTCCAGACTCCTGTAGATGTATTTGGCCCGACCGTCTACCTGGTGCCGGATTTTCGACATCCAGTCTCGCGTTTCCACCTTGCCAGACTGTCTTGCTAGAAAATTGTGGCCCGTGTTGGCCCAGCATCGCTCCACGATTTCCAGACCCACTGGCCATTAGCAAGTTGCCAAGCATCTGCCCTTCCATGGCAGCGCCTGCGACAGCGACGGTAGCGCCATGTGCAGCCAGTGCTGTCCCGGCTACCACAGCAGGTGCACCGGCCAGGCAGCCAACACCTGTGAGACACAATCCACCGCCGCCTACGTCCGCACTGGCGCCAGCGCCAACTTCAGCGACACCCTGCATGATGGCTGCGACATTGCCCAGATGCCTGCCCACTGTCATAGGCAGGGATTCGTTCGGCTGTACGGATAGCGCTTCCTGTGCTTGAGGAGCCATCCAGGCATTGGCAGACGCCCATTGAGCGCCGAAGCCAAGCAGGAAGTCGACCGTATCGCCCCAGTCGTGGCCAGACGGATCATTGTACCGCAACGGATTGTTGAGCACATAGCTGTACCGGTTCAGCGCCTGCGGATTGCCCGGCTCCGGCACGATGGTGTCGGGACTGATAAACCGTCCCAACGCGCCGTCGTAGAATCTTGCGCCATAGTACATCAACCCGATGGTTTCGTCCAACCGCTGACCGGTGTAGGCGTAACTGGTCGGCAGGGCGTTGGGTCCGGTGGGACGGACCATCCCCCAGGGGAAATAGCGTTGTACGACCGTAGCGCTGTTGTCCGGTCGATAGCTAACATTGGTCGATCCCAGGTGATCCGGGAACAGGTAGTACGGCACCCCGTTGTCGCGCATGGCGATGCGGCGGTCGCCGGCGTAGTAGTGCTTCTTGACCTGATACACTTCAATGTCGTCGAAACTGACGGTGGAACTGTCCGTGCGCAGCGACAGGAATGCGCCGCTGGTCAAGGGCGTCGTGTCGGTCCAACCGCCCAGCAGCACACCATCGCGCCACACCTGGATCGCCCCATTGATCGGGCTGTAGCGCGCTACATAGCTGTGCGTTTGCCCGGCGGCATTGCTTGCCGCAAAGCTGGCCCGCTGCGTGGCGACGTTATTGGCGTTCTCGAAGATCCTGACCGTGGTGGCATCCTGCCAGATGCGATAGCTGTTGCCGCGCTCGGCCCCGCTGGAACTTGATGCCCACAGGTAGATGCCTGCATTCGTTCCACTGGTATAGGTCGCTTTCCAGCGCACCACCATGCTGTGCGTCTGCGCTTGGGCGCGGTACGTGTTGGTGTTGCTGGCTGTGCTGCTCTGGCGATAGGCGCCGCTCTGCACGGCCCACGTCCCGGAGGCTGCCGTCCACCCCTGGACCTGTCCATCATCCATGCTCTCGCGATACACCGAGTTCATCTCCAAATGCCGGCCCAGGTAGACCGTCACCGGCGCGCTGTCGTAGGCGCCCAGGCTGGACCGCACCCGGCTGCCGTCTGCATCGTAGGCAAAGACCGCATCCACCCAACTACCCCGCTTCACCTCAGTCAGCCGGTTCTCCGCGTCGTAGGTCAACGCCGCAGCCCCTTCGCCATACCTCACCCGATGGGTCATGTTGCCGTTGGCGTCGTAGCCAGCCGCGAACGCGCTCACCCCGCCCACGAAACGCAGCGCACCGTTCCAGTGCATGGCCTCCTGCCCAGGGATCACGTCCAGCCCATCAAAGGTCGCCGCTCCGCTGCCCTTGTCATAGATCATGTGGCTGGCCGGCCACCATTCGATCTCGTCCATTTTCACGTACTGCACGTACAGGTCTCGGGCGCCGGCGTCGTTGCTGTACACTACCTCAAGCACGTCGTTGCCGGTTAAGCTCACGTTGCTGGCACTGTAGGTTTGATAGCTGGCGCTGTTCACGGTCCAGGTCTGCCGATCGACGCCATTGACGCGCAGCGTCATCTGCGGCCACACGCCGCCATCGGCGACACCCTTGGCCTGGATCTGCACCTGGCGCGGGTTGTTGCCGCTGCCCCACACGGTGCGCACAGCATGCGGCTTGACGGAGTTGTAGGTGTAGGTCAGCCCCGCCTTGCTGGTCAGATTGCCAGCCTTGCCGCCCTGCCCATCGGCGTAGCCGTAGCTCTCGTCGTAACTCCCTGCGCTGCCGCCGCTGGTATGGCCGCGCGTCAATCGATCGATCTCATCGTACTCGAAGGTTTGCGTCTGCGACCCGGCGTTGTGGTCGACGATGGTCTCGACGTTGCCCACGGCATCGTAGGTGTAAGTCAGGTTCTGGAGATTGGTCCCGCTGTTGTTGCTGCAGCTATCGCCGCTGGCTTGAGGCGGCCCGCTGGTCATCCCGCTCAGGCGCAGATCGCCGCCCTCGTTGTAGTACAGCCGCGTTTTGCGGATCACCGGACTGCCATACCGGTAGCAGGTGGCCTGCCCCCGCGCGTTGAAGGCCGCGTCGGACAGCAACGGGACGGTGGTCGTTCCCTGGACGCTGGCCACTGTAAGGGGCAACCCCTGCGCGCTATAGGTGTTGCGCACCTCCTCGCCGTCGAAGAAAATAGTCTTGGCCACGCGGTCCAGTGCATCGTATTCATAGCTCGTCTGGTAGCGCACGTTGTCTACCGTGCGTCCTTCGGCGGTCATCCGGCCAAGGCCGTCGTACGCCCAGTCCAGGCTGTTGTCCAGGCTGCCGTCGCTGCGATACACGGCGGCGCCCGTGCGCCGGCCGATGCCGTTGGCCACAGCCGCGCCGCTCGCATCCGTGTCATAGTAAAACTTGACCGCATAGCCGCCGTAGCCGGGATCGGTGGACGCACACTCGTCCGTGCCCGTGAGGAAGGTCTTGCCCCTCAGCCGGTTCAAGGCATCGTAGTAGAAGCAGGTGCGCTGGTTCCTGGCGTCCGTCTGGCGCACCAGGTTCCCGGTGCTGTCGTAGCCATAGCTCCAGGCCCCCATGTCCGGGTCGCTCATGCTGGTCTTGCGGCCCAGCGCGTCGTAGCCGATGGTGGTTTCAGCGCCGTCCGGCCCCACCATGCGCTCCAGCCGGTCGGCCACGTCGTACTCGTAGCTGGCTTCAGCGTACACCGCCGCATCCCAGTCGGGCTCCGGCGGCGAGCCGGTCACGGTGACCGTATACTGCTTGGCCTTTGCCAGCCGGCCGAAGGGGTCGATCTCCTGGATCTCCTGATGGCCCATCTCGTCCACCACCCCAATCTCGCGGTTGGTCAGCACGAAGCGATAGCGCATCTGGCGCTGACTGCCGTCCGGGTTGGTCACGGTGAAAACCCGGCCAAGGCCGTCGTAGCTGGCTTCCGTCTTCGGTTGGCTGTCCCACGCTGGCGTCTGGTAAGCGCCCAGCGTTGCAACGACCTCATAGGGCAGGCTCTGCCAGATCACCTGATCCAGCCCGTTGTACCGGATGTTGGCCACGATGATCTTGCCCGCACCGGCCGCCTCGCTCTGCGTCTGAACCGCCCGGCCAAAGGTGTCGTAGAAGGTGGTGCTCTCCAGATAGGTCGCCGTATTGGCGCCGCCCAGGTCGTCGCGCCGGCTGTGTTTGACTTTGAACGGCCCACTGTTCTCGTAGGTGAACACCTCGGTGGCGGCGTGGCCGCTGGCTTGGGCCTCGCCCGGCCGCCAGATGCCCACCGGACGGCCCCAACTGTCATAGCTGAAGCTGGTCAGCGCGTTGTTGGCATCGGCCACGTCCTCGACCTGGCCGAAGAACGCGCCGCTGGTCAAAACGCCGCTGCCGTTCCAGGCAGCCGTGCCGGCCGTCGTCGTGCAGCCGCTCTCGGTCGAGCCGGGCACGCCGTAATAGTGCGTTTTCGCCGTGTGCCCCAAGGCGTTCTTGACGCACACCGCATAGGCCTGGAACTGGGTGTCGTAGAAGGTCTCGGTCGCGTGCTGCAAGCCATCGATCACCTTACGCAGGTTGCCGTTGCTCCAGTACTGGTACTGTGTCGTCAGCAGCCAGACCGAACCCGACCCAATTTTGTCGAAACGCAACTGTCCCTTGGTGGGCGGGGTCTCATGGTTACCAGCCGTGTCCTGGTCGTAGTAAAGCAGTCGCTGACTGACGATTTGACCGCCGCTGCAGCCGGCGCAACCCTTGTACAGTTCGACGCGGCCGGGCTTGTTGGTGATCGAATTGGTGGGATTGGGATAGTACCATGTGTAGGTGGTGCGCACAGGCGCCGACCAGGCGCCTCCCGATCTGACCCGCTGCTCCACCTGCGTCACATTTCCCCACTGCGTTCCCCCTTGCCTATCGGGATCGTAGGTGTAGTTCGTCTGAACCAAACCCGTGTTGGCCTCATAGGTCTCGCTTCTTGCCACTCGCACATGACGAGGAATGATCCGTTCTGGCGCGTTGGCGACAGGAGCAACCGGCAACCGATCCATCGAAGCCTCCCACGTGGTCTCGGTCCGACCCATCTCTACGCCATTCGATGTCACAGAGGACTTACACGCGCGGCCTTGACGACCATCTCGCCGATGCCCAACCCCGTGGCGCGCAACTGAAAGCCGCCGCGCACTCCCTGCCCCGGCTCGATCTGGTCGATGGCCCAGGTCAGTCGTTTGTCGCGCGGCGAGTAGCTGAAGCCCAGCGCGCTCTGCGCCACGTAGACCATACCCGCTGGCAACGGATCGCTTAGCATCACGTTCAGCAGCGCCGCATCGGCCACGTTGCTGATGGCCACGCTGTAGGTGATCACACCCCCTGGCAGCACCTGGAAGGGATCGGCGCTCATGGTCAACACGGGCGGCGCTGTGCGCTTCCTGCTGATCGCCGGCCGCCACGGCCCGCCGCCAACACGCCCGC
>JBAQCH010000322.1:0-8064 GCA_049294015.1 Anaerolineae bacterium | reverse complement strand
GGGCTGAACGGCAGCCAGTCCAGCGTGATCCGTCTCAACCCCGGCGCCAGCAACCAGTGGGTGGTCAGCGGCGCGCGCACGGCCACGGGCCGGCCGCTGCTGGCCAACGACACCCACATGAGCGTCGCCATGCCGGCCATCTGGTACCAGGTGCATCTGGAGGGCGGCCGCTACCACGTGGCCGGCGTCTCCTTGCCCGGCGTGCCCGGCGTCTTGGTGGGCCACAACCAGCGCTGCGCCTGGGGCCTGACCACAGCCTGGCAGGACGCGCAAGACCTGTTCGTCGAGCGCATCAACCCGGCCAACCCGGCCGAATACGAGTTCCAGGGCCAGTGGCGGCCGGTCCAGACCGTGCAGGAGGTCATCGCTGTCAAGGGCCGCGCCGAGCCAGAGGTGGTCGAGGTCAGGCTGACCCAGCACGGCCCCATTGTCAGCGAGCTGATGGGCGAGAGCACGCCCATGGCGCTGCGTTGGGTGGCGCTGGACCAGACCGACATGCTGGGCGCCGTGTTGGGCTACGACCGGGCGGGCAACTGGCAGGAGTTTCGCGCTGCGCTGGCCTCCTGGGCCGCGCCGGCCCATAACTTCGTCTACGCGGACGTGGACGGCCACATCGCCTATTTCCAGGCCGGCTGGGCGCCGGTACGCGCCAAAGGCTACGGCATTGCGCCCGTTCCCGGCTGGACGGGCGAGCACGAATGGCAGCGCTTCCTGACGCTGGACGAGCTGCCGCAGACGTTGGATCCGGCCAGCGGCTGGCTGGGCGCAGCCAACAACCTGGTGGTGGACACTGCGTACCCGCACTTCATCAGCGCCGACCTGGAGAATCCCAGCCGCGCCACGCGGCTGGTGGAATTGTTGACGAAGCAGGCCAGGGTCAGCGCAGCCGACTTCGCCGCCATGCAGCGCGACACCTACAGCGCGCAGGCCCAGCGCTTCTTGCGTCACCTGCTGCCCATCCAGCCGACCAACACCCGCGAGGCCAGGGCGCTGGAGCTGCTGCGCGGCTGGGACTGCCACATCACGGCTGACAGCGTTGCCGCGGCGCTGTACGAGACGATCCGCCTCTACGCGCTGCATGAGACCTTCGACAGCCACCTGGGCGAGCTGGCCGATGCCTACGTGGGCGTCGATCCCTCGCCGCTAGGCGACACCGGGCCGTACCATGACCGCAGCTTCGTGCGCTTGTTGGAGATTCTGGACGACAAGAAGGGCAGCTCGGTCTGGCTGCGCGACCCCGAGACCGGCATCCCGCAACACCCCAGCGAGTTGTTGCACCGAGCGCTGCGCATCGCTCTGCGCGACCTGAAAGCCCATCTGGGCGATGACCTGGAGACATGGACCTGGGGCCGGCTGAACCGTATCCATTTCGCCCACCCGCTGGGCTCGGTCAAGCCGCTGCACCTGCTGTTCAACCGCGGGCCATATCCCATGCCGGGCGACCGGGACACCCTGCTGCGGGCGTCGGGCAAGCCGGCTTTCCCGTTCGAACCCGTGGCTGTGGTGGACGCGCTGCGCTTCATCGCCGACCTGAGCGACTGGGACCGCTGCCAGATCATCGTGCCGGGCGGCCAGTCGGGCCACGTGGCCAGCCCCAACTACGCCGACCAGATCCCGTTGTGGCGCAACGGCCTGATGCTGACCCTGCCCTTCAGCCGGCCGGCCGTGGAGCGCATGGCGCGCGAGCGGCTGGTGTTGAGTCCGTGAGGTGCTAACATGGCCTTGATCCAATGTGACTTCTTTTCCGAAACGCTGCAACTGAGCACGTCGATGAACGTGCTCCTGCCGCAGCCGGCGCGGGCGCGCTACCCAGTGCTCTACCTGCTGCACGGCCTGTCCGATGACCACAGCACCTGGCTGCGGCGCACCTCCATCGAGCGCTACGTGGACCCGCTGGGGCTGGCCGTGGTAATGCCGGCGGTCCATCGCAGCTTCTACGCCGACATGGCGCACGGCAACCGCTACTGGACCTTCGTCAGCCAGGAACTGCCGGCGCTGGCGCGCAGCTTCTTTCCCATCTCCCGCCGGCGGGAGGACACCTTCGTGGCCGGGCTGTCCATGGGCGGCTACGGCGCGTTCAAGCTGGCGCTGAGCTTCCCGCAGCGCTTTGGCGCGGCTGCTAGCCTGTCGGGCGCGCTGGACCAGGCCGCCGACATGAAGTATACCGAACCTGCCTGGCGGGCCGAGATGGAGACCATCTTCGGCGACCTGGACAAGTTCGCCGGCAGCCCCAACGACGTGATGCACCTGGCCCGCAAGCTGGCCAAGTCAGCCAGGCCCCAGCCGCGGCTCTACCAATGTTGCGGCACAGAGGATTTCCTCTACGACCAGAACCTTTGCTTCCGCGACCAGGCCCGCGCTCTGGATCTGGACCTGACCTACGAGGAAGGGCCGGGCGAGCACGAATGGGGCTACTGGGACCGGATGATCCAGCGGGTGCTGGCGTGGCTGCCAATCAAAGAGCCGCTCGGGCCGGTCTCCTGACCGAGCCCGCCCGACCTTGTTGGCGGTTAGGCGCCCAGGCGTATGGACGACTGGCATGGTAAGCGAATGACTGTCAAGAGACTTGTCTTAGCCGTATTGATCGTGATCCTGCTGACGCCGTTGGCTGCGGGCGCGTTTGCCCTATGGGCCGACTGGCACGTCGAGCAGGCAGCGGCCGGCCGCGTCTACGACGACCTCGACGCGTTGCCGCAGCGCGAGGTGGCCGTGGTGCTGGGCACCTCGAAATACTCGCGCGGCCGCCTGAACAGCTTCTACGTCGGCCGCATCCGGGCGGCGGCCGAGCTGTACCACGCCGGCAAGGTCGATGGCATCCTGGTCAGCGGCGACAACGGCACGGTCGGGTACAACGAGCCGGAGGAGATGAAAGCTGACCTGGTCGCGCTCGGCGTGCCGGCCGAGCACATCACCGCCGACTATGCCGGCTTCCGCACGCTGGACTCCATCTACCGCGCCGGCGCCGTCTTCGGGCTGGACAGCTACACCGTCGTCTCGCAGCCCTTCCACATCGAGCGCGCGCTCTACCTGGCCGACCAACGGGGCCACGACGCCATCGGCTACGCCGCGCGCGGCCCGCAAGGCTACTGGGGTCAACGCATCCGCGCCCGCGAGGTCCTGGCCCGCGCCAAAGCTGTACTGGACGTGGAGATCCTGCACCTCGGCCCTAAATTTCTGGGCGAGCCGGTCTACGTCAACCGGAGAGCACCGGTCGACTCCTGACCCGGAGCGCGACACAGAGAACACGGAGAAGACACAGAGTCCACAGAGCTTTGAGCATGTGGTCACCGCTTGCTCAAAGCTCGAAACATCGAAGGGCCGCTTTCTTCTCCGTGCCCTCTGTGTCTCCTCTGTGAACTCTGTGTCCGCTCCGCCATCCCTGAAGGTCACATCGAGCCAACCATGATCAAAGTCCTCTTCGTCTGCCTCGGCAACATCTGCCGCTCCCCCATGGCCGAGGCGGTGTTTCAGAACCTGGTGAGCGAGGCCGGGCTGGCCGGCCAGATCGAGGTCGACTCGGCCGGCATGGCCGACTGGCACAGCGGCGAGGCGGCCGACCGGCGCACGCTGGCTGTGCTGCGCCAGCACAACATCCCCTACGACGGCCGCTCGCGCCAGGTGCGGCCGGCCGACCTGCAGCGCTTTGACTATGTGATCGCCATGGACAGGGAGAACCTGGCCGACCTGCGCCGGCTGGACCACAGCGGGGCGCTGGAGGGCAAGCTGCACCGGCTGCTGGACTTCGCGCCGGCCGGCTATCCGCAAGACGTGCCCGATCCCTACTACGACGGCCGCTTCGAGTACGTCTACGAGCTGGTGGACGCCGCCAGCCGCGGTCTGCTGGATCACATCCGCCAGGAGCGTCGGCTGTAGCATGGCCCTGCCGGCGGCGTTGGCCGCGCTTCTGGCTGAGCAACTGAACACCGAACTGAGCGCCGTGCAGCCTGTGGGCGGCGGCGACATCAGCCAGGCCGCGCGCGTCGAGGCCGGCGGCCGGGCCTACCTGGTCAAGTGGCATGGGCGGCCCCCGCAGCCACAGCCCGGCTGGCTGGAGATGTTCGAGGCCGAGGCGGCCGGGTTGGCGCTGCTGGCTTCAGCGCAGGCGGTGCGCGTGCCGGGCGTCGTGGCTCACGGCGCGGCCCAGCCGGGCGTTGTGCCTGCCTTTATCGTCATGGAGTGGATCGAGCAGAGGTCTCGACATGCTGCGCAACTCGACCAACGGTTCGCAGGCGAGGTATTGGGCCAGCAACTGGCTGATTTGCATCGCTCCAGCGCTCCGTCCTACGGCCTGGACCACGGCAACTACTGCGGGGCGACGCCGCAGGACAACCGCTGGCTGCCCTCGTGGATCGAGTTCTACGGCGTGCGCCGGCTGGGCTTTCAGATGGAACTGGCTGGCCGGCAGGGGCTGATGCCCACGGAGCGCCGCCGACGGCTGGAGCGGCTGATCGGCCGGCTCGACCGTTGGATCGACGAGGGGGCTTGCCAGCCGTCCCTGCTGCACGGCGACCTGTGGGGCGGCAACTGGCTGGTGGACGCGGCCGGCCAGCCGGTGCTGATCGACCCGGCCGTCTATTGCGGCGACCGCGAGGCCGAGCTGGCCATGTGCCGGCTGTTCGGCGGCTTTCCGGCCGATTTCTTTGCAGCCTATGACGCGGCCTGGCCGCCCGCGCCCGGCCGCGACGAGCGCATCCCGCTCTACCAGCTCTACCACCTGCTCAACCACCTCAACCTGTTCGGCGAGGGCTACGGCGGGCAGGTGGACAGCATACTGCGGCGTAATGCGTAACCCGTAACCCGGAATGGCGGACTGCCTTTCTGGGTTACGAGTTACTCGTTACGTCTCACGACCTATCGGAAAGGACCCTGTTATCCCTTATGACCCCTATCACCCGCATCGCCATGATCGGCTGCGGCGGCATGGCGCGCTACCACATCCGTGAGATCATGAAGCAGGCCGACGGCAGCGAGATCACCGTCATGTGCGAGCCGTCAGACGCAGCCTACGCGGCCAGCGCGCAGCTCTATCTGGACGCCGGGCTGGAGCCGCCGCCCAACCAGCCTGACCTGGCCCGCCTGCTGGCCGATTACCCGCTGGACGCGGCTTTCATCATCACACCGCACGCCTTTCATCACGATCAGACCGTGGCTTGCCTGGAGGCCGGGCTGGACGTGCTGCTGGAGAAGCCGATGGTGATGAACGGCCCCGAAGCCGAGAGCCTGATCGCCGTCCAGCAGCGCACCGGCCGGCTGCTGGTGGTGGCCTTCCCCGGCAGCCTGTCGCCCCGCATCCGCAAGGCGGTGACCATGCTGCGCGGCGGCGAGCTGGGCCGGCTGTTGAGCATCAGCGCCACGGTCTGGCAGGACTGGGGGCCGAACACCGTTGACACCTGGCGGCAGGTCCCGACGCTGGCCGGCGGCGGCTTTCTGTTTGACACCGGTGCGCACATGCTCAACACCGTGGTGGACCTGGCCGGCGAGGAGTTCGCCGAGGTTGCGGCCTGGCTGGACGACAACGGCCGGCCGGTGGAGACGGTTGGCATGGTGATGGGCCGCCTGCGCTCCGGCGCGTGGGTGACGATGCACGCCTGCGGCGAGGCGATCCCCTCGTGCGCCAGCGACGTGCGCGTCTTCTGCTCGGAAGCCATTCTGCGCACCGGCATCTGGGGCGAGCGGCTGGAGATCCAGCGCCGCGGCGCCAGCCAGTTGCGCACGATCAAGACGCCCCCGTCCAGCGGCGTCTGGCAGCAGTTCCAGTCCGTGCGCCGCGGCGAGACCGCCAACCCCAGCCCGCCGGAGGTTGGCCTGCGCATGGCCCGGCTGTACGACGCGATCAAGGCCTCGGCGGCGCAGGGTGGCCAGCCGGTGCGGTTGCCGTAGCTGTGGCTACCAGGAGAGCACCCTCGTCACTAACCATTCGTTTCAGACAGTTCAGTGATCACAAGGAGATCGATCATGCACATCGGACTACAGATTCCATCCTTCAAGTATCCCGGCGGCCCGGCGGCGATCCGCCCCACGCTGAAGGAAATCGTCACAGCCGCCGAGCAAGGCGGGTTCTACAGCCTCTGGGTGATGGACCATTACTATCAAATCAAGGGCTTGTTCGGCGAGGCCTACACCGACCCGATGCTGGAAGCCTACACCACGCTGGGCTATTTCGCCGGGTTGACGGAAAAAGCCTGTCTCGGCGTCCTGGTCACGGGCGTGATCTATCGCCATCCGGCTGTGCTGCTGAAGATGGTCAACACCCTTGACCTTGTCTCCGGCGGCCGGGCGTATCTCGGCATCGGCGCGGCCTGGTATGAGGAGGAAGCGCTGGGCTACGGCATTCCCTACCCGCCAACTTCCGAGCGCTTCGAGCAACTGGAGGACAACCTGAGACTGGCCAAGGCGCTTTGGGCCAGTGACGAGACCGCCTTCGAGGGAAAGCATTTCAGCGCGCCGGCCATCACCAATAACCCCCGTCCGCTCTCGCAACCGCATCCGCGCCTCATGGTCGGCGGCACCGGCCCGAAGAAGACGCTGCGCATGGTGGCGCAGTATGCGGATGCCTGCAACATCGGCGAGTGGGTCGGCGCGGAGAACATGCAGAAGGCGCTGGACGCGCTCAAGGAACACTGCGCGGCGCTGGGGCGCGACTACGACACCGTCGAGAAAACATCCCTCTCCACCGTGCATCTCACCGGCAATGACACGGTAGATAGCACCCTCAGGCGCATCAAGGAACTCTCTGCCATGGGCTTCACCCACGCGATCTTCAATATGCCGGATGTCTACAAGATCACCCCGCTGGAGACTTTTGCCAGGGAGATCATCCCGGCAGCAGCGGAGCTCTAGAGAAACATGGAAATCAAGCGAGTTGGTTCACAGCCTTCCAGGCAAGGCCCCGCCGAGTGGTTCACCGGCAGCGTGCGCATCGATCCCCTGTTCGATGCGCACGAACCGGCCCGCGCGGGCGGCGCCAGTGTCACCTTCGAGCCAGGCGCGCGCACAGCCTGGCACACGCATCCGCTGGGCCAGACCTTGATCGTGACGGCTGGCTGCGGCTGGGTGCAGCGCTGGGGCGGCCCGGTGGAGGAGATTCGGCCGGGCGATGTGGTGTGGATCCCGCCGGACGAGAAACATTGGCACGGCGCTGCGGCCACCACGGCCATGACCCACATCGCCATTCAGGAATATCTCGACGGCAGGGCCGTGGACTGGTTGGAGCAGGTCAGCGACGAGCAGTACCGTCGGTGAGCCTGTGGATGTGAAGAAGTTCGACTTCTCGGAGAAGTTGAACTTCTGGGCCGGCTGGCGAGCGTTCCGTAGGAGACTAGCGAGCAGCAGCGGGTCGTGGTGTTGCTCGATCCAGCCGGGATCGGTTTGGTCGTGGTCGCAGGCGATGCCATACTGCGCGGCGCAGCGCACCCTTACCTTCAACCGAAGTAACTACTCAGCCACAGGTGCCGGGCACTTGAATCTGCGCCACCAACGATGTCTACCGCGCCAATTTGAGCCGTCCATTGGCAGTGCAAGTGCCCGGCACCTGAGTAGTAACCAACCGAAAAGGACTGTCATTATGGCTTTGGATCCACCTTATCCCGACCTGGACGAATTCCTCCTCGCCATGGGCGAGGCCGGCCAGCGGGTCAGCGACATCGACGCCAGCGAGGGCGCGGCCGGCAACATCTCGCTCTGCATCGGCTGGCCGATGGAGGTGCGCCGCCGCTTCCCCAACGCCCAGCCGCTGGATCTGCCCGAGGCGGTCCCGGCCCTGGCCGGCCGGCTGGTGCTGGTCACAGGCTCTGGCAGGCGCCTGCGCGACATCCACAAAGACCCGGATGCCAACCTGGCTGCAGTGCTGATCGGCGCGGATGGACGCAGCGCGACCATGTACACCTCGCCGCGCCGGCTGTTTGCCCGCCCTACCAGCGAGTTCAACTCGCACCTGGCGTATCTTCTCAATAATCCGTGGAAGGTAAACGCAAACGCAATTCTAGCGTTCGTCTAACGCGATCTTAACATTTGTGTGCGATGATGACAACGAATGCATTGATCCAAACAGGAAGTGACAGAGCA
>JBAQCH010000321.1:0-7223 GCA_049294015.1 Anaerolineae bacterium | reverse complement strand
GCGCAACAAGCCGAAAGTCGTCAGCCGCATGAAGCATCGTATCGAGCAACTCGGCTACCGGGTAACGATCGAGCCGGTGACCGTATCAGTTCCCGGATAGCACACTATGACGCTATTTTCAAGTCAGAAGAGGCCCGTACCCGAGCCGCAGAGATTCTGCACCGCTGTGCCACGCCGCATGGCTTTCGCGCGTCAGCGTCAGCCACCGGCTATCCGCAGATCTGGGCGCGCGACAGCATGGTGGTGTTCCTGGGCGCAGTGACTACGGGCGATCCGGTTTTGCTGGCCGCCGGCCGGGCTTCGTTGGAGACCATGGGCCGCTATCAGTCGGGCCGTGGCATGATCCAGCTCAACGTCAACCCTGACACGGGCTACGTCAGCACGGAGAACGCCGGCGCGGTCGACGCGAACCTGTGGTTCCTGTTGGGCCATTACCTGCACGTGCAGACCACCGGCGACGTCGCGTTCCTGCGCCGCCACTGGCCGGCCATCGAGCGCGCCATGATCTGGTTGGAGTACCAGGACATGAACGAGTGCGGCCTGCTGGAGATTCCAGAGGCGGGCGACTGGATGGACCTGCTGGCGGTGCGCTACAACGTGCTCTACGACAACGTGCTCTACTACGCCGCCACGCTGGCCTATCAAGAGATGTGCGGCCGGCTCTTTGGGCAGGTGAGCTGCCACCCGCTGCCGGTCAACCCGCTGGGCATCCACGAGCGCCTCAACCTGCTGCTGTGGATCGACCGCTGCTGGGTGCCGGAGCACTTCGCCGAGCACCTGGAAAAGCTGAAGGCCATCCGCCTGGAGTGGTTCATGGTCTACCACAACATCGACGCCATCTCCAGCCGGCCCTACTATCTGCCTTGGGTGGCCTTCCGCGAGTACGGCGACTGGTGCGACAGCCTGGGCAACTGTCTGGCTATCCTCACCGGCGTGGCCGACCGCCACCGGGCCGAGCACATTCTGCGCTACATGCTGCAAGTGGGCATGGCTGAGCCCTACCCCACCAAGGCGATCCACCCGCCGATCTACCCCAACGAGGCCAACTGGCGCGAGTATTACCGCAGCCGCAACCTGAACCTGCCGCACCAATACCACAACGGCGGCATCTGGCCCATGATCGGCGGGCTGCACGTGGCCGCACTGGTGCGCCACGGCTGGCAGAGCGAGGCCGAGCGGCTGCTGCTGTCGCTGGCAGAGGCCAACCGCCAGGGCATTTACGGGCCGTGGGAATTCACCGAGTGGCTGCACGGCGACAGCGGCCACCCCATGGGCTTCGCCCAGCAGGCGTGGTCCGCGGCCGCGTTCCTCTACGCCGACCACGCCGTGCGCACCGGCAAGCTGCCGCTGTTTGACGGCCTGCTGGCGGCCAAGCCGGCGGCGGCCGTGGCGGCCGAGATACATGAGGTGTTTGACCGTCCTGGCGGTGGACCAGAGTGATAGCACGACGAAACGCTCTGCGCCCATCTGGCCACGATGCTGGCCCGCAGCGATTATCACCACTTGTCAGAAAACAGCGCATCATTGCGTTTAATGTAGCGTAAACGAAGTTGTTGCGCACCGGCGCCCGACACTTTGGCGATGATTCGCCCGTGATGACAGACTCGGCGCAAGTGCCGGGCGCCTCAACAACTCAAGAGGACCTGAGCTCCCGTTTCAGAATCATTTCGTGCGCTGCCAAGGATTACGACTTCATGGATACCATTGTGCTGCGTATCGACCAGCCTCAGCCGGGTGGAAACTACCTGGCTGTGCTCGCGGGGGCTCAAGGCAACGAGCTGGGCAGGGTTGAGTTCCCCACCGACCTGGCGCCTCCGGCCATGCCCAACCCGTTGACCGCGGCGCAGATCAGCGAGATCTTCGCAGCCGACCCGTCTGAAAACGACGACCTGCCCCGCATTGGAGCCCAACTGTACAGCTTGATCGGCCAGGGGCCGATCCACGGCGAACTCGATCCCGACGGCGCGCCGCGGCGTTTGCTGTTGGACGTCGAGCCAGCAGCGCTGCGCGGCCTGCCCTGGGAGTTGATGGTGCGCGACGGCGTCCCGCTGGCAAACTCGGCCAGCCGCCCCATCTGCCGGGGGAGTCTGAGCAGCCCTGCGTTGGCTGCGTCGGAATGGCCGCTGCGCGTGTTGATCGTCGACGGCGGCGAGGGCGTGGGCGAGAATATCGTGCAAGCCGCCGAGGAGATCACCCAGATCATCCAGATGATCAACGTCAGCGTGGATGATGAGAAAGGGCCTCACCGGGCTGACGTCGACCTGCTGGTGCTGACGCGACCTGCGCGCCGGCAGATCCTCGAAGCTTTCGAGGACCCGGCTGATGCTGAGCGTTTCCAGCCGCATCAAGGATTCAAGCCGCACATTCTTCATTTCATCGGCCACGGCGATATAGCCGTGGGCGGCCAATCTTTTTTGCAACTGTACGGCGAGGCCGGCGACGCGCCGGTGGATTGGTTTGCGGATGATATCCGCACTGATTTTCTTGTGACGCACCGGCCGCGCCTGGTGATCCTCAACGCCTGCAAGACTGCTGGGGCCGCGGCCAACGGCCTGTGGTCGGTGACCGACGCCTTTCTGCAAGCTCGTGTTCCTGCTGCCATTGGGTTGCGGGCTAATGTCAGCGGCGAACATGCCCGTGTCTTCTCCGGCGCCTTGTATCAGGCCTTAGCCCAGGGCAAGGCGCTGGACGAGGCCATGACCCAGGCGCGGCGTGCGCTGTGGAAAGGCGTTCAGAATCCCTCCAAACGCCTGGAATGGGCAGCGCCCACCCTGGAAGTGCGCACGGATCCCGCGACGGTCATCACGGTGGGCGGCGACATCGATAGCCAGGTCCGTCAGCAGGTGCAACAAAGCAGCGATCTGAGCAAGGTGCGCAGCCTGGTCGACCGCCGCCCGGAGTGCTCCGGCGCCTGGCGGCGGGTCGCCGAGGATCAACGCAAAGTGGTGGTCGTGCGCGGCAATCCTGGCGTAGGCAAGACAGCATTCGCGCACCTGTTGATGGAGCGCTGCGCGCTGCGACGGCATCAGATCCGCTACATCGACTTGAAAGGGATACAGAAGATTGATGTTCTGACCGTGTTGCGGCGCATCTGCGATGGCGCTGGCACGGCGGCCGACGCCCTGGCCCTGACCGGGCCGCTACCGGCCGCCGCCTTCCAACCGTTCAAGGACACGGTGCAGACGCTGCTAGGCGCGCCGCTTTCTGAAGCCAGCAACTGGAGCAGCGTCCAGGAAGCCATCGACCGCAAGCGCATTGCCGAAGACTTCCAGAAGGGACTGGAACAAGCCATTGTCGCGCCTCCTCTGGTGTTGGTGTTCGACCACCTGCAAGAGGTCCATGAAGACCAAATGCGCTCATTCCTGGTTCCGGACATACTCAGTTGGTGCGCCAGACGTTCCAACCGCGACCTGCTGCTGGTCTGGCTGGTGAACACCAACGACTACGAGCGCTTCGAGATGGAAAAGGTGCGGACGAACTTCAGGCTGATCGATATCGAAGGATTCTCTGCACGCCAATGGAAGGAACTGGCGTGGGAGTTCGTCTGGCGCAACCTGACTCCGCCGCCCTCCCCTGGCGCCGATCCTATACAAACCCTCGATCAGCAGATCTCGCTGTTCGGACAGGCGTTCAACGACCGGTGGCAACCCACCCAACTCGACTTGCTCCGCTTAGTAGCCGAAAGAACGTTTGGCTGGTCCAGCCGTTAGCGCCAAACACGCCATGAACACCATCCCCGCGGCCATACCGCCCGATCTGACCCAGCCGGCCAGCCTGCTGCTGCTGTTCCCGACCGCAGACCAGGAACTGCTGCGACGCTGCGCCTCGGTGCGCGTCTGCGATCGCCTGGTCTTCGACCAAGTCCTGCGCCATGAACTGGACGCCGCGATGTCCTTCCAGGAGGTGGGCGCGCTGTATTTCGTCGAACGACTGCCTGGCCCAGAGGATCGCCTGACCATGAGCAGCGCGATGCGCGCAGAGATCTTTGACACCTGGTGGGGCACGGATGGCAGAGGCGCAGGCGATGGCGCGCCCGCAATGCCGGCAGCGCTGGGCAAGCTCAGCCAGCGCCTGGCCGACTTCTACGCCGCACAAGGCAACGACCTGGAACGGCTCTTCCATCTGGCTGTTGTGGACGAAGCCGAGGCCATCAAGCTGCTCGATGCCCTGTTCGACGCCGCCGATGCCCAGTTCGACCTGCCGCAATGCTTCGCTGTGCTGCGCACGTTGGACGAGCGTCCCAATGAGCTGCTTGGGCCGGGCCTGCGGGAAGCGCTGGCAGCGAAACGCCTGCGGCTGGACACGCGCGGCCTGTGGGCCCAGGAGTACCGCGAGACCGTACCCTATGTCGAGCGCAACGAAACCCGCCGCCTGCTGGACGACCTGCTGGCAGACCCGCAACGCTGGATTCTGAACCTCCACGCGCCCGGCGGCATGGGCAAGAGTATGTTCATCCGGGCTGTGCTGGCCCGCCGCTGTGTACCGGAGAATATCCCCTGCGCCAAAGTCGATTTCGATTTCGTGCCGCATCTGGCCAACATCGCCGCCGAGCCCTGGCGCATTTTGCTGCACATGGCGCAGCAATTGACGCGCCAGTTGCGCGACAACCCGTTCCAGGAGCTGCTGACTGCCTACGGCTCGTATGCCGCCGAAGCCGATAAACGAATAATCATCTCGCCGCGCGAGTTTGTCGGCTCCGACCTTTCCCCCGCCGACAAAGCCGCCCTGGCTGCTGAGGTACTCAGCCGCTTCACCGGCGCGCTGCTGGATGTGCGTCCATCGGTCGTCTTGATTCTGGACACGCTGGAGAACCTGCTGCACGGCCACGTCGACCTGGAGGCGCTCTTCGACTTGCTGGCCGAGGTACACGCTCGCTGCCCGCACGTGCGGGTCATCCTGGCGGGACGGCTGGACCTGGAGCAGCCGCTTCCCGGAGTCGCCGGCCAAACCGGGGTCCACACGACTGACTTTGGCGAACGCTTCGGCGGCCAGAACATCGCCATGCGCCTCAAGGGCTTCGACGATGACGAGGCGCACACCTATCTGGAGGCGAAGCGTGGCCTGGCCAACGACGACCGCGTGCCCGTCATGATCGCCATTGCCCGCATTCAGGACGGCGACCACGGGCGCGAGGGCGTCAGTCCGTTCAAACTGGCCCTGTTGGCCGACATTGTGCGCGTCCATCCGACGATCAGCGCCCAAGAGTTCGCCCGTTACCAGGATGTCGACCTGGCTTACCTGATCGAGCGCGTGGTCGACCGCATCCACGACGACCAGGTCAAGTGGCTGGTGCGCTACGGTGTGGCGCCGCGACTGCTGACCAAAGAGGTGGTCGAAGGCGTGTTGGTTCCCTTCATGGTTCAGGGCATGCGCGGCCAGACAGATCAAGACGACGCAACCCAGGATCCGAGCGTTGAGCCGCAACTGGACACCCCGCCCTTCCCGGTTCGGGCTGCTCAGGCCATCGACATCGACGTGAAGTTGCTCTGGGAAACCCTCTATCGCTACACGGCCGAGTACTCGTGGGTGATCGAGGATGAAGCCGTTGGGGCGCTGCGCTTCCATCCCGACGTGATAGAACCCATGCGGCGCTTGCTGCGTAAACATCAGACCGCAGGCCGCCGCATCCTGTCCGATCTGCATCTGGCCTGCGCCCGTTACTACGAGCAGCGAGCGCAGACGGACGCAGCCAACCGCGCCCAGTGGCTGGGCGAGGCCGTCTATCACCAGTTGCAGGGCGATGCCGCAAGCGCCGACGCATTCTGGCTGCGGCTGCTGCAGGCGGCCAGCGATCAAGAAACTATCGTGGCTCTGGCTGAGGAAGCCGTGCGCGAGCCGCTGATCTTCGATGAACCGGCGCGCGAAGCCGCGGACGAGATGCTGCGCTTCGGCGCCGCCGTGCGCGCCAGAGCCCACTTCGAGGTGGCGCGCTGGATCGCCGCCAGCCGTGAGGATCCTAGCCCCGACGACTGGCGCGCCGTCGACCGCCATCTGGCCACCATCGACAGCCTCGGCGCGGCGGCCGGCCAGGCAGCGCCAGCCGCCGACATCGACTATCTGCGCGGCCGGTCCTTGTTTGCCCAGCGTCAACCGCAGCGAGCGCTGGAGATCTGCCAGCGGGCGCTGCGTAATCCGGCCAGCCCGGCCAACGAGATGGAATTTCGCATGCTATACGGCCAGATCCTGCGCGCGCTGGATCAACCCGAGGCGGTGGAGCAGTTCGCGCACGCTGCGGCGCTGGCCGAGGAACTGCAGCCCGACCGGCTGCTGGCCATCGCGCCGAGTTGGGTCGAGGCGCTGGAGGCGGAGGAACGCTACCAGGAGGCGGCGCAGGTCTGCCAATCCTGGCGCGACAAGCTGGGCAAGGACGGGGAGGTTGAGCCGGTGGGCGAGAGCCTGCTGGCTCACCTGCGCCAATACCTGGCCGTGGGGCAAGAGCAGCGCGCGGCTGAGCTAGCCCAGGAGGGCCTGAACGCCTGGCTGGCAGCCGCCAGCGGCCAACTCACGGCCTTGGGTTCTTGGCCTGACCGGCTGCAGGCCGAGATTCTGTTGGCGCAGCAACAGCCAGCCGAGGCCTTCCGCCAACTGGAGCGCAACACACGGCGAGCCATCAAGGGCCGCTCGGCCGCTCGCCCGCCGTTCGAGACAGAACTGCGAGCGCGCAGTCTCCTCGCTCTGGTCGATCCACTGCGCGCCAAGCCTGAGATCGACACGCTGGTCAAAAGCATCTACGGGCCGCAGACCAAGGCGGGCATCGCGTGGCGCCTGGCGTACGCCCAGCTCCACAGCGATGAAACGGGCGACCTGCGGCAGGCTGCGGATTATCAGCGGCAGGCGCAGGAAAATGCTTTGGAACCCGTCTCGCAGGTGCGCTGCGAGTTGCTGCGCATCCGGCTGCTCGCCCGACAAGGACATCAGGAGCAGGCTCAAAGTGCAGCGAACGCGTTGGCGACAAGGGCCGACCTGCCGCGCTTGCCCAGCTTGCGGCTGCTGGTTCATCTGGAAGACCTGATCCAGCGCGGCGCGGCGGAGGCGTGGCAACCGCTGCTGGCTGCGCTGCAGGCCGTCGAACCGGCCAGCCGCCGCCTGTTGCTGCTGGCTGAGCTGCGCCGTTGCCGCGTGCCGCTGGCGATTTCACCGGCGATCAGCCAGGCGCTGCTGGCGCTCTTGCCGCCCAGCGACGCCGAGGGTAGTGACCCGGCGCTCGGCGCACTGCGCTGGGC
>JBAQCH010000320.1:0-2631 GCA_049294015.1 Anaerolineae bacterium | reverse complement strand
GGCCGGTGGTGGGCCACGTGGCCTTGCAGGCCGGCCAGCGTCGTATCGGCGCGGGTGCAGTCCACCTGCCAGCCGTGGCCGCGCAGCTCCTCGGCGTAGTGGCGCATGGCGCTGAACAGCAGCACCAGCTTCTTTCGCTGATAGGGCAGCCGCCGGGCGCGGGCCGCGCTCTCCACCAGCACCACGCGCACGTTGTCCCGGCCTACGGCGTCTGCAGCCACAGCCAAGGCCGGATGACGGGTCAGCAACTGGTCGCCCAAAATCCAGACAGACAGGGTTTCGCTCATGCCAAGATTATGCCACACTCGCTACGCCGTCGCAACCGTCAATGGCTGCGCTGAGCCAAAGGGAGGACACAGAGTTCACAAAGGAGGCGCAGAGTGCGCAGAGAAGAAACCGGAGAGTCTGCCTGGAAACTCCAAACTCCTGCAGCAACTGACACATTCGTCTCTTCTCTGTGATCTCTGTGTCTCCTCTGTGTTCTCTGTGTCCTTCTCACGGCGCCACCCGATTCAAATCGCGCGGAAACAGCGTCGCCAGCCGCAGGTTGGGCAAGTCCAGCAACTGCATCAGCAGCCGCTCCAGGCCGATGGCGAAGCCGCCGTGGGGCGGCATGCCGTAGCGGAAGGCTTCGAGGTAGCTCTCGAACGGCGCGACCGGATAGCCGGCCCGCGCCAGCGCGTCCAGGTAGTCGCCGTACCGATGCAGCCGCTGGCCGCCGGTGATCAGCTCCACGCCGCGGAAGAGCAGGTCGAAGGAGTTGCTGTAGCCCGGCCGGCTGGGGTCGGGGTGCGTGTAGAAGGGGCGCTTGGCCATGGGGTAGCCGGTGACGAAGAGGAAGTCGCTGCCGTGCACTTCGTGCGCCCACTGGCCCAGCCAGCGCTCGTCCTGCGGCGACAGGTCCGGCTCGCCGCGCACGTCCACCCCGTGGCGTTGCAGGATCAGCTCCTGCGCCTGGGCGAAGTGGATGTGGGGGATCGCGGCGGGCACGGCTGGCAGGCGCGCCTCCAGCAGGGCCAGCTCGGCCGCATAAGCGCCTTGCAGCGTCGCAAGGATGCCAGCAATCACGTCGCGCGCCAAGGTCATCACTGTGAAGTGGTCCTCGATGAAGCCGAACTCCACGTCCAGGCTGACGTACTCGTTGACGTGGCGGGTGGTGTCGTGCGGCTCGGCGCGGAAGACCGGCCCCACCTCGAACACCCGCTCGAAGACGCCCACCATGATCTGCTTGTAGAACTGCGGGCTTTGCGCCAGGTAGGCCGGCCGGCCGAAGTAGTCGAGCTGAAAGACGTTGGAGCCGCTCTCGGTGGCCGAGGCGACGATCTTGGGCGTCTGGATCTCGGTGAAGCCGCGGCCGCCCAGCGTGGCCCGAAAGCCGGCCATGGCGCCGGCCGCCAGCCGGAAGACCGCGCGCCGCGCCGGATGGCGGTTGGCAACCACCGCGTGATCCAGCAGCGTGGGCAGGCTGGCCTTGATCTGGCGCTTGTTGAGGGGCAGCGGCAGCGGCTCAGCCACCGGCGTGATCACCTGCACGGCCAACTGGCGCAGCTCCACGCCGCCGGGCGCCTGGGGTTCCGCCACGACAAGCCCCTCCAGCGCCAACACCGTCTCCGCGGCCAGGCCGGCGTCTGCGAGCGCGGCCAGCTCCGCCTCGTCCTCGCTGACCGCCTGCACCGTCCCCCAGCCGTCGCGCACGACGACAAACGTGACGCCGCCCAGCTTGCGCAGTGCGTGCAGCCAGCCCTGCACCTGCACACGCTGGCCGATGTGTTCTTTGATTTCGATCGTTGTAATTCGTTGCATCATTGCCTCCAAGTGCGTAACACGCAACTCGTAACTCGTAACCCGGAACTCGGAAGCGGAGGCGTCGAACGCGATTCCGGGTTACGGGTTACGAGTTACGTGCGAAACAAAAAAGCCCTCATCCTACAGGAGGACGAGGGCTTACAGAAAACCTTCGTGGTGCCACCACCATTTGCCCCGGTTGGGGCCTTGACCGGCTCAGCCCGCAGACGACGTTGGTGGGGCGAAGCCGCTGCGCGTTAACGGGCGCATCCCGGAGACGGCTAGTGGTCAGTCAACAGTCATCAGTCATCAGTCACCAGTGAACAGTCAGAAAGGAACGATCGGGCCACTGTTTACTGTTGACTACCTACTGTGTCCTGCCTTCGCCGTTCGGCTCAGGGGTGTCGTCGAGGCGGGCCGGCGGCGACGCTTGCAGCTAGAACGTCGCTCTCTGGACGCCGGGGAACTCGCCTCGACCTGTCCCCGTCACAGCCGATGTGCTGTGTTCGATTGTGGCGCAATGGTAGCACCGATGGCGTTTGCTGTCAACTGGCCGCGGGCGTGTAGTTTGCCAGCCCTGCGTGCAATGGCTATAATGGCTTGGTTTTGTACCAAGCAACGACATCAAGATTTGCAATGAGGACGACCCGTGACCTTCTCGAACGGTACCCCTAAACCTTCTAACCAATCCCAGCGCCGGCGCCTGACCCTGGCCGCTGTTGTGGGCGGCGTGGCCATTGTGGCGCTGCTCGCCGTGCTGTATTTCCTGCCTGTCTCGGTGGCCGGCCAGGTCAACGACGCCGCCAGCGGCCAGCCGCTGGCCGGCGCAGCGGTGACCCTGAGCAG
>JBAQCH010000319.1:0-25006 GCA_049294015.1 Anaerolineae bacterium | reverse complement strand
CGCGCGTCTCGGTGCCGGGCACTTGGGTCTACCGGCCAACGATCTCTCAACGCGACGGCTATCTCTGCGCACGTGCCCAAGTGCCCGGCACCTATGTCTACCGGTCAACGATCTCTCAACGCGACGGCTATCTCTCGGCGTGTGCCCAAGTGCCCGGCACCTATCTGAGCAAATACGGCTTGATACCCTTCGGCATCTGCGCCCGGCCGTCCAGGTAATCCTGCACGAACTGGCGATACAAGCCGGGTTGTGGAAAGCTGGCTGTTACAAACTCTCTGTCGACCAAGCTGCCATTCCGCGCTCCGACCCACTCGTGATAATTCGAGTAGGGCCAGTCCTCCAACCGCGCCACCAGGCCATCCTTCACTGGGTTGGCATGGATATACCGGCAGAGATGCAACAGGTAGCCTTCGCGATCGACATGGATCGCCTTGAAGCGGCCCTCGAACAGCGTTCCGGTGCGATTATACCGTTTGTTGAACATCTTGACATAGCTGTTGAAGACTCGCTGAGCTACCAGGCCTGCCGCGTCGAGGCCATCCTGGCGCAGCAGGAAGTGGTAGTGGTTGGGCATCAAGCAGTAAGCAATGACCGCAACTGACAACTCGACCGAATACTTCTTGAGCCGTAGCAGGAGAAACTGGTAGTTGACCTGCTCACGAAAGATGGGATTGCGGCCGCTGCCGCGGTTGTAGATGTGGTAGTATTCGCCAGGGGCGAACTTGACTTGACGTTGCGGCATGGAGACTCCTCACGATAAAGGTGCCGGGCACTTGGGCCTTGGTCGAATGATGGTCGTCGCATCGAGGGCGAGTCTACTGGTCTACCCAAGTGCCCGGCACCGGAATGGCACGCGTGTAGGTGCCGGGCACTTGGGCCTTGGTCGAATGATGGTCGTCGCGTCGAGGGCGAGTCTACTGGTCTACCCAAGTGCCCGGCACCGGAAGTGCGACGTACTCCGACAAGATCACCTCTACCGGCTGCGCAGCGCCAGTTCCCGCTGCTTGCGGCCCATCCAGCAAGCTGGGCGGCAGGGTGCTACGCAGAATGCCCACGGCGCGCAGGGGGTTGGTCTCGCGCTCCAGACTGCGCTTGAGCCGCTGGCTGAGCGGGCTGGGCACCACGCCGGCGTCGAAGGCGTCCAGCGCCGCCTGCACCAGGCGCTCGTCGTCGTCGGTCAGCTCAGGCTGCCGCCGGATGGCCTTCAGGTAGTTCACGACCCAGCGGACGTTGGACTGGCCTCCGCCCGCCCGCGACGCTGGCTCGACCTCCGGCTCGGTAGCCTCGGCGAAGGCCGCCTTGTTGCGCGCCAGCAGCTCGTAGTAGCCGGCCGGAATGGCCAGCCGCGGCGTGCCCGGCTCACAGCGCAGCAGCTCGGCCGCGTCCAGAAAGGTCAGCTCCATCGGCGCGTCGCCAGAGCAGGCGTAGAACTTCTTCAGCCGGCCGCGGCGGAAAAAACTGACCAGGCGGTCGCCGGCCGCGTCGTCAGGCGCGGCTGCCACAGTTCGCCCAGAGCGCGCCTTCTTGGGCAGGCGCTTGATGCGCTCGAAGGTCTGCGGCGTCTGGTCGCGCACCCGGCGGATGGCCTGCAAATACTCCAGCTCCGAGCGCGCCTCCTCCTCGCCCAGGTAGCTCTCCTTGCGGTTCAGCGCCTCGAGCAGCCGGTCGCCGAACAGCTCGTGCTGGCTGACCACCTCTTCCTCGGTCAGGTAGCGCGCGTCCTCGCCCAGGATGTCGTGGAAGGCCTGGATCTTGGCCTTGATGTTGCCCTCCAGCCCCAGGTGCTCGTCCGACTGAGCCGTGGGGAAGAAGTTGTAGATGTAGACCCGGTCGAAGGCCGTGCCGACGCGGTTGACGCGGCCCACCCGCTGCAAGACACGCGTCGGGTTCCAGGGCAGGTCGTAGTTGACCACCACGTTGGCGCGGTGCAGGTTGACCCCCTCGGCCAGGGTGTCGGTGGTGATCAAGATGCGCAGGTCGTTGCGCGGGGCCTGGTGCTGCGGGTCGTAGTTTTGGCGGATCAGATCGCGCGCGGCCGGCCCGCTGGGCTCACCGCCCGCGTATCTGGCTCCCTGGCTCCAGTAGAACAGCGCCTTGCCGGGAAAGGCCGCGTCCAGCCGCTCGTAGAGGTAGCTGCCGGTCTCGCTGGACTCGGTGAAGACGATGATGCGTTGGCCCTTGAGCACGGGATCGCTGCGCAGCTCGCGGATGAACTGCGCCAGCTTGGGGTCGCTGTCGATGCCCTGCCACAGCGCCTCGATCTCCTGCAACAGCGCCAGATCCCGCTGGAGCAGGTCGAAGAACTCAGCGCGAAAGGCCGACGTCGCGTATTGGCGCACCTCGCCGGCCTCCACCAGCCGCAGCAGTTCCTCCTCGTTCTCCTGCTCCAGCAGCGCGTAGATGTCGACCCCTTTGCTGATGTAGACCAGGCCGCCCTCGGCCATGGCGATGAAGCGCCGGTAGGACTGGATGAAGCGGCCCAGGGTGCGGCGAAAGGCGAAGAAGCTGCTCTCTAGCCGCTTGACCAGCAGCCCCTTCATGAACGCGCCCACGTTGCGCTGTGACTGCTCCTCCAACTGCGTGATGCCGGCCTTGAGGTAGAGCAGCGGCGTGTAGCGGGCATAGCTGAAGCCGCGCAGGCGCTGGATGGTAGCGTCGAAGGCGGCCTCGGTCGCCGCGTCGAAGCGGTAGACGATGCGCTGCGGGTCGGCCAGTTCCGGGAAGGCCAGCCCCTGCTGGCTGATGTCCTCCTGGAAGAAGCGCGTGATCTCGCTCCTGGTGCGCCGCACCATGACGTGCTTCAACACGCGGTCACGCACCTGTCCCGCCACCATCTTGACCGCCGCCAGGTGCTCCGGCGAGCCTTTGTCGAAGCTCTCCAGCCAGCGCAGGCGGCTGCCGAAGAAGCTCTCCAGGTCGCTGACGCCGGGGATCGCGCTGCGCCGCGGGGCCTGGAACAGCTTGAGCTGGGTGAAGACGTCGCCGATGGTGTTGTTCAGCGGCGTGGCCGACACCAGCACCACCTTGCGCCCCCAGCAGATGCGGTGCAGCTTCTCGTAACCCTGGGTGCCCTCGTTGCGGAAGCGGTGCGCCTCGTCCACGAAGACCACGTCGTAGCGCTGGTAGTCGCCGGCCAGGATGTGGTCCAGCTTGCCCATGGACTCGACCCGGGCCGGCACGCCAAACTCGCGCAGCGTCTCCTGCCAATAGTCCTTGAGCACCGGCGGGCAGATCACCAGCTTGCGGCCGGGCAGTTGCTGGGCCAGCAGCGCAGCGATGAAGGTCTTGCCCAAGCCCACCACGTCGGCCAGGAAAACGCCGCCGTAGGCTTCGAGGATCTTGCGCGCCGCGGTCACGGCCTGCTTCTGGTAGGCCAGGTCGAGAAAGCCCTCCGGCAGCCAGACGTCGATCTCTTGGTCGGCGTTGATGTCCTCCTTGAAGTACTCGTAGAGAAACTTGAGGTAGAGGTCGTAGGGCGGGATCTGATCGTTGAGCCAGGTGCGCCGCTGGATGGTGTCCACGTAGGCGTCGGAGATGTCTACCGCCTCGGCCCACAGCTCCTCGAACTTGGCCAGGGCAAAGCGCACATCGGGCGCGTCCTTCAGCTCGACGTTGAACTCATAGTTGCCCAGCAGCCCAGAGTAGCTGAAGTTGCTGGAGCCGGTGATCACCCGCCCGAAGTCGCGGTCATGGCTGGGAAAGCGGCTGATGTAGACCTTGGCGTGGATCTGGTGGCTGGGGTGGGCCTTGAGCTTGAGCTTGCCGCTTTGCAGCCACTGCATGAAGGTGCGTACCCCGCGTTCGGTGTCGTAGGTGTCGGCCGAGCGCTCCATCTCGTCCACCAACTCATCGGCGAACAGGTCCTTGGTCTGACGCGTCGACTGGAAGGCCAGCTCGAGCTGCTGACCGCTGGTCTCGACAATCTCCAACGTCTGCCGGTCCACGCCCAAGCCGACCAGGATGCGGATCTGTTCGACCCCTTCCAGCGCGTCGCTCAACAGATGGAAACCGCTGGTGCGAAAGTAGCCCACCAGCACGTCGAAGAACTGCACGTCGTGCAGCGTCGCCTTGAAGCGGTCCAGCAACGCTGCATCCGGCTCGTTGGTGAAGAAGGTCAGGTCGGTGGTCATGGCGCCGCCACGCCTGCAAAAGCTACGTTGCTCATGGTCCTGCTCCCGGTCGGGATGCCCTCTCTGCTGTGAAGCGCCTCGTCCAATCTGGGGCGAGGGCGTTGGATGGTTGATGACGGTATTATACGCAGGAAAAACTGCATCGTCTATTCACGATCGCCGCCTGATCAGCGTTTTTGCGTAGCCGACCAATGGAGCGCCTCGCCGAAGGGCTGCTCGAAGACCTGGCGGATCAAATGGGGGGGACTTCGGTTTGGTTCATGGTGGCAGAGGGCCGTGTCCATTTTCAGCGTCTGATCCAAGGCTCTCCTTACGAGTTCAACGCGATTAATTGCGTCAATAATTGCGTTAACGCAATTATTAACGCAATTAATTGCGTTATTCTTCAGGATTGGATGATTCTCTGACAGTGTGGTGTTGCTTTTCTGCCCTTGGACCCGGAAACCATCGCGCTCCTTTGGTTCTACCTACCGTGTGTATCTGTCCTTCGGCCTGGAGTTTTCGCAACAGAGCCTGTATCTGATGTTTTGACAGCGCAGGAAGGACCTGTGTTAGCTCATCAAACTGCGATCCCTCCTGTTGATTGTCTTGGATGTGCTTGAGCAAGAGAGTCTTATTTGTCTCTCGATCCAACCCTTTCTTTCGAGTATAAACTCCTTTCTTGCCCATAAACCCAAAGAACCTGCGCGACAGGATGTAGCGAGTACCCCTGCCGCGGCCTACCGTTTCGATGACACCCAGGTCCACTAACACCGTCAATCGCTTCTTCAGATCCAACGGAACAGGCTGTTCACGGTGGACAAGATCGACCACCAGAAAGTCCGCCGTCGTAAACGCGGCTAACCGCTCACGGCCCACCTGCTCGATGAAGCGCAAGAATTGGGGGTCCTGGATGTCGCCTTCGAGCGTAATCGAGACCTGGAAATCATCCGTGCCTGCAAAATCCGGCCTTGGTTTGCTCTCGCGAATGCTCTCTTCGAACATGCGATTCATCCCTTGGCCGGAACGCTCGACCAGGCCACATTTGGCGAAGACCTCGGCGATGCGCCGGTTGCGCGGCGCCTGACGCCATAGAATGTTATCCGGAGTGATGCCAGGCGGGAATCCTCCGGGGCTGACCACTTCCAGGCGGCGGGCAAACTGCCGCACGAAGGTCGAACCGCCAAGGCGGTAATCACGATGGCTGACAGCGTTGAGAATCGCTTCGCGCACAACGGTCTCATTGAACGTTGGCACGTCGAAGACAAACAAGCCCTGCTGAAAGTGCTGCAAGTCGTTGCGCAGGTTGATCTGCCGCCAAAGCTCGTCCTGAAAGAGAAAGAAGCCCTGTCGGTACTCATCCCGTTGCTGGGCGGGGCCGGAGGTTTCGGCTGCGCGGTATTCGAACACCGTCTCTGCCTGGGCAAGGTGCTTGCCCAACGCCTGTCGCGTGCCCAACAGGATCAAAGCCGCATAGGTGATCTGGCCATCGACGACCAATTCCGCATCGGCCAGCAGTTGCTCATCAGAGACGTGCTCCAGAGCCGGGTTGCCGGATTTGCGCTGCCACGCGCTACGCAAACGGTCGATAGCGCCAGGATCCAGATCCTCAGGCTTTGCCCGGGCGCAAATCTCGGCAGAAAAATCCGGTCCAACCTCAGCAAGAATGCGCTTCAGAAAGTCGGTAGTCATCGGCGCCAACTCTTCGCCCCCTCGCATCCAGAAGGCGCCTTCGTACTGAACGGGCGTTCCCAATGGGCGGGAGGGGACGGCAAAGACCACCACGCGGCCGTCGGGATGATGGAGCTCGTAGGCGTCGATGCGCAGACGTAGTCGCTCGATCAGGCCGGCCTTGGCGCGCTCCAAATCTGCAAAGGCCTGGCTGCCAACCACGCGTCGCGGGCGCTTGTCGGTGATGCCAAGAACGAACGCGCCGCCGCCTTCGTTCGCCAGCGCCGCACAATACTTGACCAGCTTCTCGAAGTCATAGCGGTTCTTGGCCTCCTTGAACTCCAGATGCTCGTCTTCTTTGGCTTCGAGCCACGCTTCGATTTGAGCCAGGTTTGTGTCCATTCATTCGCCTCCCTGGTGAACTGCGACATACTCTGACAAGATCATCTCCACCGGCGGCGCAGCGTCAACTCCGGCGGTCTGCGACCCGTCCAGCAAACTGGCCGGCAGGTTGCTGCGCAGCACGTCAAAGAACTGCACATCGCGCAGCGTCGCGGTGAAGCGGTCCAGCAACGCTGCGTCCGGCTCGTTGGTGAAAAAAGTCAGGTCGGTGGTCATCGGACCGCCGCATCTGAAAAGGCTACGCTCCTCATGGTCTTGCTCCCGGTGGGGATGCCCTCTCTGCGGTGGAGCGCCTCGTCCCGGCTGGGGCGGGGACGGCGGGTGGTCGACGCCGTCATTATACCCGCGGTGTGCTGCCGCGTCCAAACAGCCCTCAGGTTTCTGCCGAATGGGAGCACGGCTAACCTGACACATCCCGGCATGTATGCTATAATTGCACACCAAGATCGTCTATCCACAGTATACTGGATGCAGCGCGCCACAATACCTGGTTCCACCCATCGAAAGGTAGCTATGACACTCACCGAACGCTTAGGCTCATTCTATCTGGGCAAGGAATACGACCTGGCCGCCGGCAAACTGAGCGACGTCCCCGTCATGTATGACGCCCGCGACCTGACCACGCACGCCGTCTGCGTCGGCATGACCGGCAGCGGCAAGACCGGCCTGTGCATCGACCTGATGGAAGAGGCCGCCATCGACCAGGTGCCGATGATCATCATCGACCCCAAGGGCGACATCACCAACCTGCTGCTGACCTTCCCCAACTTGCTGCCCGAGGACTTTCAGCCCTGGATCAACGCCGACGACGCCCGCCGCAAGGATATGACCGTCGAAGCCTATGCGGCTAACCAGGCCGAGACCTGGGCTAAGGGGCTGGCCAGTTGGGACCAAGGGCCGGAGCGCATCAAGCTGCTCAAAGAGAGCTGCGACTTCGTCATCTACACGCCCGGCTCCGACTCGGGCATTCCCGTCAGCATCCTCAGCTCCTTCGCCGCGCCGCAGTTGAGCTGGGACGACGAGCAGGAAGCGCTGCGCGAGCGCATCAGCGGCACGGTCAGCGCGCTGCTGGGGCTGATCGGCGTCGACGCCGACCCGGTGCGCAGCCGCGAGCACATCCTGCTGGCCACGCTGTTCGAGCACTACTGGCGTAACGGCCAGAACCTGGACCTGGCCACCCTGATCATGGCCATCCAGACGCCGCCGGTGCGCCAACTGGGCGTCTTCGACGTGGACACCTTCTATCCGCAGAAGGAGCGCTTTGGCCTGGCCATGGCGCTGAACAACATCATCGCCGCCCCCTCGTTTGCCACCTGGATCCAGGGCGCGCCGCTGGACATCGACCGCATGCTCTATGGCGGCGACGCCAAGCCCAACGTCAGCATTTTCTACATCGCCCACCTGAGCGAAGCCGAGCGCATGTTCTTCGTGACCTTGCTGCTGGAGCAGACGATCACCTGGATGCGCGCGCAGGGCGGCACCACCAGCCTGCGCGCCCTGCTTTACATGGACGAGGTCTTCGGCTATTTCCCGCCCAGCAGCAACCCACCCAGCAAGCGGCCTATGCTGACCCTGCTTAAGCAGGCGCGCGCCTTTGGCCTGGGCGTCATGCTGACCACACAAAACCCGGTGGACCTGGACTACAAGGGGCTGACCAACGCCGGCACCTGGTTCATCGGCAAGCTGCAGGCCGACCGCGACAAGCAGCGCCTGCTGGACGGCCTGGAGGGGCTCTCCAGCGAAGGCGGCACGCGGCCCAACCGCCAGGAGATGGACAAGATCATCTCGGCCTTGGGCAACCGCGTCTTCATGCTGCACAACGTCAACCAAAAGCAGCCGATCATCTACCAGACGCGTTGGGCCATGAGCTACCTGCGTGGGCCGTTGACCCGCAGCCAGGTGCGCGAGCTGGTCAAGGATCAGCGGGCCGCGCTGCTGGGCCAGGCGACCGCCCCAGCAGCAGCCCCAGCCGCCGCAGCGCCGTCAACGCCGCAGCCAGCCGTTGCGCCAGCCGCCCCAGCCATGGCCGCAGCCCTGGGACTGGCCGCGCCGGGCTTGCCCGCCGACGTGCCCCAGGTCTACCTGCCAGCCCGTCGCAGCATGTACCAGGCGCTGGGCGATCTGGAGGCCCGGCTGGGCAGCAAGCTCAACGCGGCCGGCGCCAGGCTGCGCTACGACGCTCAACTGCTGGGCATGGGCACGGTCAACTTTGTGGACGACCGGCGGAACGTCAGGGAGCAGCAGAGCGTCACACTGCTGGTCACTCCACCCAGCGGAGCGGGCTTGCTGCGCTGGGACGAGGCCTTGCGGCCCGATCTGGACGAGCGTGAGCTGGCAGGCCAGCCAGACGGCGACGCAGTCTTTGGCGAGGCGCCTGCGGCCATTAACACCGCCCGCAAGCTGACAGCGCTGCGCAGCGACCTGACCGAATACCTATACCGCAACCTGACCTATCCCTTGTTTTTCAGCCCGGCGTTGAAAGTCTATTCTCAGCCCGGCGAGGACGAGCGGGCCTTCAAGATCCGTCTGCAGCAGGTGGCGCGCGAGCAGCGCGATGCCGAGGTGGACAAGCTAGAGGCCAAATATCAACCTAAGCTGGCCGCCTTGCAGGAAAAGTTGCGCCGCGAGGAGATCGAGCTGAAGAAGGACCAGACCGTCTACGACTCGCGCAAGCAGCAAGAGATGTTGTCGGCGGGCGGTTCGCTGCTCAGTCTGTTTGGCGGCCGCAAGAAAAAACTGACCTCGGCGTTGGGCTCGGCGTCGCAGAAGCGCCAGATGACCGAGCGGGCCAAGCAAGAGATCATCGAGTCGCAAGAGACCATCGCCCAGCTAACACAGCAGATCGCAGACGTACAGACTGAGCTGGAAGCGATCAGCCGCGAGGCGGCGGCGCGCTGGGACCAGGCGCAGCACGAGATCGAGCAATACCTGATCCGCCCCCGTAAGACCGACGTCAACATTCAACAATTGGCCGTAGCCTGGACGCCGCAGTGGCTGGTGACGATCACCGATGCCAGCGGCCAGGCTCGCACCGAAACCGTAAGCGCTTTATAGGACGACTATGACCACGATACAGGCGCCGCAGCCAACCATCTCCCGGCCCCGCCCGGCCCAACCGAAGACGACCTTTTCCTTTGGCCGTTTCCTGCTGGCCCTGCTGGCCGTGCTGGTCTGGTTGAGCGCGCTGGCGGCCGTGGGAGGAGTCGTTTGGTACCAATATCGACATGCCGGCCTGATCCACCAGGGCGTATCCGTGCGCGGCATCGATCTGAGCGGTATGACGCTGCCCCAAGCGCAGACGGTGCTGGAGGCCGCCTTCGACCCCTATCCCATGGCGCCGGTGACGGTGCGCTACGGCGACCAGGCATGGACGTTGACCGCCAAGGACCTGGGCGTCAACTTCGACGCCGTCAGTGCAGCCGAGGCGGCCTTTCAGGTTGGCCGCCGCCCTATCGCGGGACCCGACGCGCTGCACCAGGTCGCCCAACTTCAGGCCAACCTGCAGGATCAACTGGCGGCCTATCGCTTCGGCCACGAGGTGCTGGCCGACGAGGCGGTAGACCGCTCGGCCGGGTTGGTCTGGCTGGAGCAGCGGGCTCGGGAGATCAACCGGCCCACATCGGAAGCCACGCTGCGCATCGACGGCCTACAGGTCACCTCGACGCCCAGCCAGGTGGGCTATTCCTTGGACGTGGCCGGCAGCCTGGAGGCCATCTACGGGGCGCTGCTGCACAACAGCGGCGGCGTGGTCGACCTGGCGGTGAAGGAGACCCGCCCGCTGCTGGCCGACGTCAGCCAGGCGGAGGTCTTCGTGCGCCAGGCGCTGGGCGGACCTGTGACGTTGATCGCGGCCGATCCCGATCTGGACAGCGACGCCCCACCCCCCAGCTACACCATTCCGGCCGAGGAACTGGCTAAGCTGGTCAGCACGCAAATCGCGCCTCTGGCCGATGGCTCGCTGCAGGTGGTGACAGATTTCGACGTCAGCCCGCTGCGCGCTCAAGTGCAAAGCTGGGCGGCCGAGCTGGCGCGTGAGCCGCACGACGCCAAAGTGACGTTCGATCCTGTGAGCGGCGAGATCGCCGTCGTCTCCCCCAGCCAGATCGGCCGCACGCTGGACGTCGACGCCACGCTGGAGGCCATCCGCCAGGCTGCGTTGAGCCCTGAGCGCCAGGCCGCGCTGCCCCTGGCCTTGATCGAGCCGGCGGTCAACATGCACAAGATCGACCAGATGGGCGTCAAGGAGTTGGTGGCTGAGGGCACCAGCAACTTCAAGGGATCCAGCGCCGATCGCGTGCATAACATCGCCACAGCGGCAACCGCCATCGACAACACCGTTGTGCCGCCCGGCGGCGTCTTCTCCTTCAACCAGGCTATCGGCGACGTGAGCGCGGAGTACGGCTACAAAGACTCGCTGATTATCTGGGGCGACCGCACGGCGGTGGGCGTGGGCGGCGGCGTCTGCCAGGCCAGCACCACCGTGTTTCGCGCGGCCTTCTACGGCGGCTTTCCCATCGAGGAGCGCTGGAACCACGGCTATGTGGTGGGCTGGTATGGCACGCCCGGCCTGGACGCCACGATTTACACACCCAACATCGATCTGAAGTTCCGCAACACGACCGACCACTATCTGATCATCAAATCGGTGCTGGACGAGGCTAAGGGCACGCTGACTTTCAAGTTCTACGGCACCAAGCCGCCCTGGCAGGTGGAAGTGACCGGGCCGGAGATCCTGAAAGAAACGCCGCCGCCGCCAGCGGTCTACCAGCGCGACGCCAGCCTGGCGCCGGGCCAGGTGCGCCAGGTGGAGTGGGCCAGCAAGGGCATGGACGTGGCCTGGCGTCGGGTGATCCGCGACGGCGAGGGCAACGTGCTGAAGGATGAGACGTTGAAGAGCAGCTATACGCCTTGGGCGGCGTATTATCTGGTGGGTCCGGATGCGCCGGCGGGCGGGGAAGCGCCGGCGCCTACTGCTGCACCGTAGCGGCTGGGAGAGGGATACCACAGCGGATGGGGGATACGACAGCGGATGAAGAACAGCGGATGGGGGACACGACAGCGGATGAAGAACAGCGGATGGGGGACAGCGAGCGGGGGAAGGCGTATTGATGGTGTGGTAGGGAAGCCGGATACTACGTCTGGCTTTTTGTTTGGCCTCAAATGCCCACGAGCAGCAGAGAAAGTGGAGCCAGTATGCCTTCCTGGCCGGTGCTGATGGAACGCTCGGCAATGAAGACCAGCCAGAGGCAGACCAGCGCGTAGATCATGTTCTCGCGCTGCGTGTCCTTGCCGCCGGTGTAGACGTAGGCGGCCGGCAGCGAGATCACCAGCGTGGCGGCGTAGAGGACGTGGACAATGGGGCGCAGCAACTGACCACCGTCGGTCGAGGTATAGACGACGATGCCAAGCACCACCTGGGCCATAGCAAGAATCTGCAGGATCACCAAGGCGCCCCAGTAGCTGCTGGTGACGGGCTGCTTGCGGGCGAAGTTGAGCAGGCCCCAGGCTGTGCAGATGATGCTGAACAGCAGCGCGGCGTTGGCCAGGCGACCGTGAATGAACTCGATGGACATAGCGATGCTCCTGACGAGAGGGATGATGTCAACAGTCTAACGCCGCCGGCCAAGGGTGTCAAGTCCGGTGGCGCATTTGCGTGTGCTCACTTCCTGCGCTAAGATAGTGCCGCCTTTGATATTTCCAATTTCACTTTCCCAGGAGGCTGCCATGCTTAATCTTGCCATGCTGTTGGAGTCCAGCGCCAAGTCCCATCCCGCCCATCTGGCCGTCATTTTCAACGACACCAGGCTGACCTATGCCCAGCTCAACGGCGCGGCCAACCAGTTGGCCAACGGCCTGCGCAAGCTGGGCGTCCAGCGCGGCGACAAGGTCGCCCTGTCCTGTCCCAATCTGCCCTATTTCCCCATCGCCTACTACGCCATCCTCAAGGTGGGGGCCGCCGTGGTGCCGTTCAACGTGCTTTTCAAGGGGCGCGAGGTGGCCTATCATCTGAACGACAGCGACGCCGTGGCCATGATCGTCTTCCAGGGCACGCCCGACCTGCCCCTGGCGCAGATGGCCTTCGAGGGCTTTCAACAGGCGCCCAATTGCCGGCATTTGATCGTGGCCACCGTCGATCCGGCCGCCGCCCCGCCGGTCGAGGGCGAGGGTGTCACAACGCTGGGTCGCGTCATGGCCGGCCAGCCGCCGGTTTTCGACACGGTGCAGACTTCGCCCGACGAGACCGCGGTCATCCTCTACACCTCCGGCACCACCGGCAGCCCCAAGGGCGCGGAGCTGACCCATGCCAACATGATCATGAACGCGGTGGCCACGCGCGACATGGTTGGCTTCAACAAAGATGATGTCGCGTTGGCGGTGCTGCCGCTGTTCCACTCCTTCGGCCAAACGGTAATCATGAACACCGCCTTCACCTCCGGCGCAACCATCACCCTGCTGCCGCGCTTCACACCCGACGCCGCGCTGGGGATCATGCAGAGGGACAACGTGACCATCTTCGCCGGCGTACCGACCATGTACTGGTCGTTGATGAGCTACCCGGAGGCCGACAAGTTCGACCTGGCCAAGATCGCCGCCACCCTGCGCATTGCGGTCAGCGGCGGCTCGGCCCTGCCGCTGGAAGTGATCAAGGGCTTCGAGGCCAAGTTCGACGTGCCGATCCTGGAGGGCTACGGCTTGAGCGAGACCTCACCCGTGGCCTGCTTCAACCAGCTCGACCGGCCGCGCAAGGCTGGCTCCATCGGCCAGCCCATCTGGCTTACCGAGATGCGCATCGTCGATCCGATGGACGAGAGCCACACGCCCCTGGCAGCCGGCCAGGTGGGCGAGGTGGTAATTCGCGGCCATCCACTGATGAAGGGCTACTACAAGAAGCCGGAGGCCACGGCCGAGTCCATCCGCAGCGATTGGTTCCACAGCGGCGACTTGGGCAAGACCGACGAGGAGGGCTACTTCTACATCGTCGACCGGCTGAAGGAGATGATCCTCCGCGGCGGCTTCAACGTTTACCCGCGCGAGCTGGAGGAGTACTTCATGACCCATCCCAAGGTCTCGCTGGTAGCCGTCAAGGGTGTGCCTGACCCCAAGCTGGGCGAGGAGATCAAGGCCTTCATCGTGCTGAAGCCTAACCAAAGTGCGACTGTTGACGAAATGATGGATTTCGCCAAGGTAGGGCTGGCCGCTTACAAGTATCCGCGCTATATCGAGTTCCGCACCACGCTGCCCATGACGGCGACAGGCAAGATTCTGAAGCGGGAGCTGGTGGATGAGGAGTAGCGGGTGGCAGATGTCGAGTGGCAGGTGTCGAGTGCCGAGTGTCAGGTGTCAGGTACCAGGTGCCAGGTTACTGACGAGATGTAACTTGATGTACGGGATCAGGCATCTGAAAAGCACCACGTGACACGTTTCACGTTCTACGTGACACATGACACTTGACACTTGACACATGACACTTGACACTTGACCCAAACTCACCTGTAAAGGATCCATCATGGCAAAAAACGTTAGCGTGACCTGGCTACAGAAGAAGCAGTTCGTCGGCATTGGCAGTTCCAAACGCTCAGTCGTCATGTCAGGCCAGGACGAGGAGAATGCAATCGGCGTGTCGCCGTCGGAGATGCTGCTGCTGGGCCTGGCCGGCTGCTCGGCCTACGATGTTGTGGGCATCCTGGAGAAGAAGAAGGCCACGTTGACCGGTCTGGAGGTCAAGGTGACTGGCGAGCAGGAGGCCGACCCGCCCTGGCCCTACCGCCAGATCCACCTGGAGTATATCCTGCGCGGCAAGGGGCTGACCGAGAAGAACGTGGGCGACGCCATCCATTTGTCAGAGACCAAGTACTGCTCCGTAGCAGCCACCATCCGGCCGGCGGCCGAGATCACCACCAGTTTTCAGATCATCACCGAGGACTAGCAGGGCGCTGACGTGGGGCGAAGTTGCCAACTTTTCGGAGAAGTTGGCAACTTCGCCGCGCAAGCCGTTGGACGAACGCCAGCCTTGTTGTATAATGCAGATTATTGATTGGTATTCCGCTTAAGTTAAGTATAGTCAGGTGAGAAGCCATGCAGTCATCACTACGCGTTGAAGTTCCACACGAGTTGGCAGTGCGACTACGGCCCTTCGCCAAGCAGCTACCCAGGATTATCGAGCTTGGTTTGCGCGAGTGGACGGCAGTTGGACAGACGGGATTCGAAGGGGCATCAGAAGTGCTGGAGTTTCTAGCGAAGCTACCCTCGCCCGAGGAGACTCTGGCTTTGCGACCGTCTGATGGCCTGCAGAGAAGAGTCAACGACCTGCTAGAGAAGAACCGGCTTGGCGGACTGACTCCAGAAGAAGAACGTGAGTGGGAGCAGTATCAATATTTGGAGCACCTTGTTCGCCTGGCTAAGGCCCAAGCGCTTTTGCGACTCAAGAAGTAGCAGTACATGGGCACGTACATATCCGCCGCGCTGCGCCAACAAGTGTTTGAACGCGCTCATGGTCGCTGTGAATACTGCTTGATTCCCGAAAGCGTGACATTGGCGCCGCATCAGGTGGACCACATCATTGCCCTGAAACATAGCGGTTCAACCGAGCCAGAGAATTTGGCGCTATCTTGCACGCTGTGCAACAAGTACAAAGGCAGCGATCTCGCCTCCCTTGATTCAGAAACGGGCGCTGTAGTACCCTTGTTCAATCCTCGTCAAGACAAGTGGCCTACGCACTTTGTAATTGAGGATTGTCTGATCGTTCCGCTGACACCCATTGGTCGCGTGACCGTTCGATTGCTTCAATTCAATTCCCAGCAGCGCGTCGGAGAGCGTCGGCTATTGCTTCTGGCCGGAGCAATCCAAGCCTCGATCCATCTTTAGAGCACCAAGGAGCATCGTTGTGTCACACCCCATTTCTTCCTCACCAGATCTTCCCCTCCTCACTACATCCGGCCCCTGGGACAGCATCCTGACCGGCGCCGGCCGGGCCGCGTTGGAGCAGACCCTGCCCGGCTACCTGCTGCCGCGCCGCTGGTTCGGCTCCAAGGCGCGCACAATCCAGGCTGTGCGGCTGGCCGAGGCCATCCCCATGGGCATGGACGTGCATCTGGCCCTGCTCCAGGTCAACTTCACCGCCGGCGCGCCGGAGACCTACGTTCTGCCGCTGGCTTTTGCCGCGGGCGAAGAGGCCGAAACGCTGCGCAGCGAGCGGCCCAATGCCGTAGTCGCTAATCTTCAATCGGCCGCAGGCGAGGGTATGCTGTATGACGCCGTATGGAACAAGGAGTTCGACGCTCTGCTGCTCGACGCCTTCGCCGAGCGCCGCGTCTGGCGCGGCGAAAACGGCGACATCGTGGCCTCGTCCACGATCGCCTACCCCTGGCTGCGCGGCGATCCCAGAGAAGCGTTGACGCCGCACGTGCTGGGCGTGGAACAGAGCAACACCAACGTGCGCTACGGCAAGCGGCTGCTGCTCAAGCTGTTCCGCCGGCTGGAGACAGGCGCCAACCCCGATTACGAGATCGGCGGCTTCCTGACCGAGAAGGTAGCCTTTCCCCACGTCCCGCCTGTGGCCGGCGCGCTGGAGTATCGCCGCCACGACGACGAAACCGGCGAGCCGATTGCGCTGGCTCTGCTGCAAGGCTTCGTGCCCAACCAGGGCGACGCCTGGCGCTACACCCTGGACTCGCTGCAAGCCTACTTCGAACGCTCGTCGGCCCATTACGCGCCGCCGGCGTGGGCGGCTGACCTGCCCGGCCAGCCGTTGCTAGCGTTAGCGCAGGAACCAATCCCGGCCCAGGCGGCGGAGGCCATCGGCCCTTACCTGGACTCGGCCCGCCTGCTGGGGCAGCGCACCGCCGAGCTACACCTGGCGCTGGCCTCGCAGCCGGAGGACCCGGTCTTTGGCCTGGAGCCTTTTAGCCCAGCCTACCGCCAGCACTTGCAGCGTGACATGCATAAGCTGGCCGAGACGATCTTCCGCCAATTGCGCCACCACATCCCAGGCTTGCCAGCAGCTAGCCAGGATACGGCGCGCCAGGTGCTGGCCCTGGAAGAGCGCATCGTCCAAAACTTCGACGCCCTGCTGGAAAGCAACATCTCGGCGCTGCGCGAGCGCATCCACGGCGACTACCACCTGGGCCAGGTGCTCTACACCGGCGACGACTTCATGATCATCGACTTCGAGGGGGAGCCGGCCCGGCCGCTGAGCGAGCGCCGCCAGAAAGGCTCGCCCTTGCAGGATGTGGCCGGCATGTTGCGTTCCTTCCACTACGCCGCCTACGCTGCCTATTTCTACATGATCGATCGACCGGATCGTTCACAGCGCTCGGCGGCTGACTTGGAGACCTGGGCCCGCTACTGGCATCTGTGGGTGTCGGTAGCCTACTTGCAGACTTATCTCCAGGTGGCAGCCGGCGCGCCCTTCATCCCGGCGGACCGGAAAGAGCTCAAGGCGCTGCTGGACGCCTATCTGCTCTCCAAGGCTGTCTACGAGCTGGGCTACGAGCTGAACAACCGGCCGCACTGGGTGGCCATCCCGCTGCAGGGTATCCTGCAGACCGCACAGGCGGTGCAGGAGTAGCGCAACGAAACAGCAGGACGTTTTTTGGTTTCATTGCGGAGGACATCGACCATGCAGGCACAGCGACCTTCCTATTTTACCCCAAACGAATACCTGGCGATGGAGCGTTTGGCGCCCACCAGGAACGAGTACTACGCCGGCGAGATATACGCCATGGCTGGTGCGAGTCGACGCCATGTCTTCATTGTCACCAACATCGTTGCTTCGCTGGGGGTGCTACTCAAGGGTAGGCGATGCTCAGCCTTTGCAAACGATCTGCGGGTCAAGGTTAGTGCCCACGGATTGTATACCTATCCAGATGTCGGCGTCGTCTGTGGAAAAGGACACTACGAGGACAAGCACGGAGACACCTTGCTGAACCCGAGCGTCATCGTTGAGGTGATTTCTGACTCCACCGAGTCCTACGACCGCGGCCGCAAGTTCGAGATGTACCGCACGCTGGAATCGCTCACCGACTACCTGCTGGTTGCCCAAGATGAGCCATTGGTCGAGCACTTCAGCCGCTTGCCCGATGGCCGCTGGGCGCTTTCGGCGCACAGAGGCATGGACGCTGCCGTCGCCATCGCTTCCATCGACTGCGCCCTGGCGCTGGCCGATGTCTACGACAAGATCGACTTCGAAGCCGACCGGCCGGCGCTGCGCCTGGTCAAGGAGCCGGCGACCGGCTATGAGGCCGACCCTGTTGGCGCTCAGCTTGATTTCGCCAATCCATGACTGCAACCTGCGACGCCATCATCATCGGCGGCGGCATCAACGGCGCGGCCTCGGCCTTCTTCCTGGCGCGCGCCGGGCTGCGCTGCGTGATCGTCGAGCGGCTGCCCGCGCTGGCGCGGCTGACGACATCGCGCTCCATGGAGGCCATGCGCGCCCAGTTCGTGGAGCCGGAGAACGTGGCCATGATGCGTGAGAGCATCGCGTTTTATGAACGCTTTGCCGAGCACACGGGCCTGGACGGCTACGACATCGGCGTGCATCAGCAGGGCTATCTGTTCCTGACCACAGCCGACGACGGCCCGCAGCGCCTCGGCCAGCGCGTCGCCGTGCAGCACAGCCTGGGGTTGACCGACGTAGAGTTGCTCAGCGGCGCCGATGTGCGGCGGCGCTTCCCGTACGCGACAGCCGAGGAGATTACGGCCGGCACCTTCCGCCAGGGCGACGGCTGGTTGTCGGCCCACGAAGCCTGTTTCGGCTTTGTCCGTGCATCGGGCGCCTCGATTCGTCTCAACACTGTTGTCACCGGCTTTCAAATCGAGGCAGGTCGTGTGCTGGGCGTCGAGACCGACCGCGGCCCGCTGGCTGCGCCGGTCGTGGTGATCGCCGCTGGGCCCTATTCTGGCCGCGTAGCCAGCCTGGCCGGCGTCGAGCTGCCGCTGCGCATCATTCGCCGCCACCGCATGACCATCGGCCAGCATCCGCTGATCCCGCAGGACGCGCCCATGGTGATCGACCAGGACACAGGCGCGCACTGGCGGCCGGAGAAGCCGGGCGCAGCCCTGGCCTGGGCGCAGCCCCACGAGCCGCCCGGCGAGCCGCTGGACGACGTGCCGGCCAACCCGCGCTTCGTCCACGAGGTGCTGGAGGGGGTCTATCGCCTGTGCCCCTTCTGGCTGGACGTGGCCGAGTCGCTCAAGCGCGATCAGGTCTACGTGCAAGCCGGCCAGTACACCGTCACGCCCGACGACAAGCCCATCATCGGCCCGCACCCGGACATCGACGGCCTGTACTTCAACACCGGCTACAGCGGCCACGGCATCATGGGCGCGCCGGGCGGCGGCCGGCTGCTGGCCGACCTGGTTGCAGGCGCGGCCAGCGACGACGCCAACCCCTTCAGCTTCCGGCGACTGGCTGATCTGGACCCACCAGGCGCGCATCAGCGCTTGCTATAATCTGGATAAGAACTGCGTAGATGCCCTTGTTCACCGGAGTATGTACGCTGATTCACCAGAGTAACGCAGACTCTGGGTTTGTGTTCCATCTGATCAGCGTCAATCTGCGGAAATCTGCGTCCCAGTTTCCTGTCAACTGCGCAACCCCTGCTGGATTCAGAAACCCGGTTTCTCGTTGCTTAGGCCAACGATTTGAGGAGTAGGACCCAATGATCGACACCAACACTGAATTTGGCCAGCGCGTCGCCCGTCGCCTGGCCGAGGAACGGATCGCCTGGCTGACCACCATCGACAGCAGCGGCGCGCCCCAGCCCCGGCCGGTCTGGTTCTTGTGGGACGGCGAGACATTTTTGATCTACAGCCGGCCAGGCACAGCCAAGCTGCGGCACGTCGCCGAGCGTTCCCAGGTGGCGCTGCACCTGGACGGCGACGGGCTGGGCGGCGACATCGTGGTCTTCACCGGCCAAGCCGAGATCGATCCTGCCGCGCCGCCGGCCGATCAAGTTCCGGCCTACGCCGCCAAGTACCGGCCTGGCTTTGCCCGTATCGGCATGACGGCAGCCGAATTCGCCGCCAGCTATTCGGTCGCACTGCGCGTGACTCCGCTCAAGCTGCGCGGTCATTGATAGCCATGCACCGAGTTCCTGTCGCCGTCAGGGAGAACCCGGCTGAAGTCGATCGCTATCGCCGTCTGATCGGCGTTGCCTTGGGCGCGCTCTTGGGCCTGGTCTACGTGCTGGTCTCTCAAGGCATCAACGCCATTTTCCTGCCCACCGTCCCGCTCTTTCAGCCGCCGCTGGGCTTCTGGGACAACGTGGCCTTGGGGGCGCTGTGGGGCGGCCTGCTGGGGCTGATCTGCGCCTGGCCCTACAGCACGGCCATCGGCGTGGTGCTGGCCAGCATCACCAGCATCTCAGTCAGCGTCGTGCGCGGCCTGGCGGGCATCGACGAACCGCTGGGGCGGCTGCTGATCATCGCCGTGGTGTTGGGCGTGCCCACAGCCTTTCTGATGGCGCCGGCCATGATGGCGCTGCGCTGGGCCATCAACGGCTTCGTGGACCTGCGCAGCCATCCCACCTCACGCCGCCGGCGCTGGCGCAGTCCCTTGATTCTGTTGGTGTTGGTCGCGGTAATTGCGGCTTTTTCGCTCTACAACGCCAAGGCCCGCACGCTGTTGCTGCGCATGAATGACAGCCTGCAAGCCGGGCTGGCCGCGGCCAGCCCAGCTGATCTGCCCGACGAGCTGCAGATGTTGCGCAGCGGCAACTTCCTGGCCAACGCCAGCGACGGTTACACCTTGGAGTGGACCGAGACCGACCTGGACCGCTTCATCGATCTGCGGCCGTCAAGCAACTACAGCGACCACTCGGCCGTGATCGTGCGCTTCGACAACGGCCTGAGCATGATCTGTCTGTATCCGGCCGTGGACGTGCGGCCCAACTGCGCCTTCCGTTCTGTGCCCAGCGCCATCCCGCTGCGGCCCTACGTTTCTGAGGATTGGTGATGCAAGCAACTGCCATCCTCCCGCTGATCCCGCCGAACATGGCAAAAGGAGAACCGAATGTCCCTGATGCAAGCCGTCAAGGCTGACAACGCTGCGCAGGTGCGCCAGTTGATCGCGGCTGGCGTCGACGTCAACGCCGCCGACGCCAGCGGCGACATCCCCCTGATCATGGCCGCGTACCTGGGCCACACCGAGATCACCCGCCTGTTGCTGGAGGCTGGCGCCGACGTGACCGCCGTCGATTCCGGCATGAAGGCTACGGCCCTGCACGCCGCGGCCTACGCTGGCCGCACAGAGCCAGCCCGGCTGCTGATCCAGCACGGCATCGACATCGACGCGCAAGGCCCCTACAACGGCTACACCGCGCTGCACGATGCCATCTGGCAGAACAACGTCGAGACCGCGCGCGTGATCGTCGATGCCGGCGCCGATCTGACGCTGCGCAACCACGAGGGCCAGACGCCGCTGGAGATGGCCAGGGCCCGCAAGCGCCAACAGATCGTCGCTATGATCGAGCAGCGGCAGGGCGGCGGCTAATCCTCCATGTTGACCCTGACGACTCCTCGGCTGCTGATTCGTCGGTTCACCCTGGACGACCTGCCGGCTGTACACCAGATGCTCGATCTGGACCCGGCGCGCAACGATCCGGGGTCTTACGGCGCGTTGAGCCTCGAACAGCGCGGCGACTGGCTGCGCTGGACGATTCAAAGCTATCACCAGTTGGCCTGGCTGCACCAGCCGCCTTACTACGACCGGGCCATCGAGCTGCGCGCCACGGGGGAGTTAATCGGCGCGTGCGGCTTTGCGCCCTGCCTGGCCGAGTTTGGCCAATTGCCCTCGCTGGCGAACGGCGACACACTGCACGGGCTGACCTGGCCCGAGGTGGGGCTGTACTGGGAGATCGCGTCCGGCCAGCGCCGCCAGGGCTATGCTGCTGAGGCCGGCCAGGCGCTGATCGAATACGGCTTCCAGCAGCTCAAGCTGCGCCGGATCGTCGCCATGACGCGCGACGACAACCCTGCGTCCATCGGCGTCATGCGCAAGCTGGGCATGACCGTCGAAGCGAACATGCTGGCTGAGCCGCCCTGGCTGCAAGTCGTCGGTATTATCGAATCGAGGACAACCTGATGTGCAGAAGCATCAAACAGCTACGCAACCCGGCCGAGCCGCCGACGGACGCGGAGATCGTGGCTGCTGCCCTGCAGTTTGTGCGCAAGGTCAGCGGCTACCGCAAGCCCTCGACCGCCAACCAGCTGGCCTTTGACGCGGCCGTGGCCGAGATCGCCGAAGCCACGGAGCGCCTATTGAACAGCCTGGTAGCGCGCGGCCCGTCATCGGCTCCCGAGCAACCCATTAGCGCTCTTGAGTCGCCATAGCCTCCGCCAGCCGGATCACCCCCTCCGCCAACCGCCCCTCGTCGTAGTAAGCAAAGCAGAGCCGCATGGCGTCTTGCAGGCCGTCGTTGCTGGAGAAGCGCACGCCCGGCCGAAAGCCGACGCCGTACACGCGCGCGGTCTGTTGCAGCGCCTCTGCGTTCAGGTCATCTGCCAGCCGCGCCCAGATGAAGAAGCCGCCATCCGGCCGCCGATAGGTGATCTGGCCGGTCAGATGGCGCTGCAAGGCTGCATCCAGCGCAGCTAACCGGCCGGCGTACACCTGGCGCAGGCGGTCCAAGTGCTGCTGTTGCAGCCCCAGTTCCAGCGCGCTGCGCGCGATGGCGGCCGTGAAGGGATTCAGCCCGCCGCCGCTGTCCAGCAGGCCGCATTGCGCCAGCGTCTGCAAGCGGTCGCCGCGCCCCTGGATCCAGCCCAACCGCAAGCCCGGTGCCAGGATCTTGGAGAACGAGCCCAGCGACAGCACCGTGCCGCTTTCGACGAAGCTGGCCAGCGGAGGAGGCGGAGGCGCTGCGCCGAAGGTCAAGCAGTGGTAGACCTCATCGGCAAGGACCATGAAGCTGTGTCGCTGGCTCAATTCGACCAGCCGGCGGCGACGCGCTAGCGGCAGCGTGGCCCCCGATGGGTTCTGATGCGAGGGGATGGTGTAGAGCAAGGCGGGACGCTGGCGCTTCAGTTCGACCTCCAGCGCCTCGATCACCAGGCCGTGCTCGTCGGTGGGCAGTCCCACCACCCGTAGCCGGTGATCGGCAAAGATACTCAGCGCCAGGAAGTAAGTCGGCTCCTCCGCGAAGACCACGTCGCCCGGGCGGGTGTGCAGCGTGCAGATCAAATCGAGAGCCTGCGACACGCCGTTGCTGACAAAGAGCTGGCCGGGGTCCACCGGCTGGCCATATTGTCCGCCCAGAAACTCGGCCAGCGCCGCGCGAAAGCGCACATCGCCCGCCTCGTAGCCATATTGCAGCGGCGCGACGTCGCCTTGCCCCAGCGCATGGGCCGCGGCCTGGCGCAGCAGGTCCAGCGGCAGCAGCTCCGGCGCCGGGTTGCCGACACCGAGATCGATGATGTGGGGCGGGATGGGGGACTGGAGGATTTGGTTCATAGTTGTGTCTCAGGACTGACGGTGCTGATTGCGCCGCAAGCATCGCTCGACGCGATAGTCTACGCCACGCGCAGGTGGCGCCGTCAGTCCTACGCATGGCGCACACAGTATAACGGACAGAGCAGCTTAGGGCCAAAGGAGCGCGCAAAGTAGACGCTACAGCCCGTCTCAGGTATAATGGCGCCAGTGCTGTATCATTCTCTGCAACCGTCCGGCAAGGAGTTAATCATGCAGATCACCATTTCAGTTCCCGAAAGACCATTTGTGGCCGAACCCCGTGACACTGTTTCAGCCAAGATCCGCCTTCATGCTGCGGCGGGAATGTACCGCGCCGGTGAGCTGTCCATCGGAGCTGCGTGCGAGCTGGCCGGCGTCGATCGCTATACGTTTCTCGACTTTTGCCGGCGGCAGGGGATCGTTCTTCAAACCCAAACGCCCAACGAATTGGAGGCCGACTTCGCGCGGTTTACGGGAGAATGACCCATGCTGGTAGTGGCTGATAGCTCTGCATTGGTGGCGTTGGCGACCTGTGGTGCGCTGAATGTGTTGGCGAGTCTTTACGATGAAGTCAGGGTGCCCCAGGCCGTTTATGATGAAGTCGTTGTGTCGGAGAAGCCGCAGGCTCCGGTGTTGTCCGTGTTCCTGGCGGGGCGAGTTGTCAAAGTGGACATGACCCGTTGGATCGTGGCGTCAGGTGGGCTGGGACAAGGCGAACTAGAGGCAATGGCGCTGTACAGACAACTAGCCGCCGATGCGCTTTTGATCGACGATCGTCGAGCCAGGGCGGTTGCCGAGTACAATCAAATCGTGTGCATTGGCGCGTTGGGTGTTCTGCTATTGGCAAAACACGAAGGGGTCGTTCAACAGGTTGCACCTTATGTGGAGCGGTTGCGCAGTTCATCTCTACATTACGGAGAGGCCCTTCTTGCAAGAGTCTTGTCTCTTGCTGGCGAATAGACGTCGCTGCCGACACTGGGTACGCCCCAGGCGCCGACCACCCAACTCCCTCGCCCCAGCCGGGACGGGGCGCTCCACCGCAGAGAGGGCATCTTCACCCGTGAGTCCGCAAGCCGACATCAACTCCGAGCGTGATCTGTGGGAGACAGCCGTGACCCTGCGCGGCACGGTGGCGCCGGCCGACTACAAGCACTACGTGCTGCCGCTGCTCTTCCTGCGCTACGAGCAGCGCAAGCAGACGCTGGGGCTGAGCGACGAGGAGCTGGGCTTCTACGACGTGGTCTGCCTGGGCGCGCAGCTTGGCGTCCCCACGGACGACGCCTGGATCGCCGGCCTGGTGCATCAGGTGGTCGAGGCCGTGCGCGCCAACCTCAAGGTGGACTGGACCCAGGCCCACCGCCGCGACGTCCACGCCAGCGTGCAGAGCGCGGTCAACCGCGTCCTGCGCAAGAATCACGTCCGAGGCGAGGCCTTCACCTTCCTACAGAAGCGGCTGATGCAGCAGGCCGAGGCGACGTATGAGCAGTGGCCGTTGGCGGCCTAGCACGTCAATCGCTGCTGTTCGAGAAGACGTATCGGAATTCGGAAGCAACATCGGTAGAGGCCTAAAATGATCGCAAGGTGGGATTGCATCAGTTTGCAGTGCGCAAGCCGGTCTGGCACGGAGCCAGCCAGCATTTTCACATTGCGATCAGTTTAGAAGTTCGACTTCTCGGAGAAGTCGAACTTCTAGGCCGACCAGCACATCAGTAAGGAGGTCAACATGTCGTTCACAGAAGGTGCCGTGCAGGATGGGTTTACTCGCTGGTACAAGGCGCAGACCGGATACCAGGAGGAGTACTTTGATGACTACAGCGGCCTGAAGACCAGCGTCGACTCAGTCGGCTTCATCGGATCGACGCCGGTTATCATCGAGTTCAAGGGCTACGTCCGTACTGATTGGGTCTACTATGCTGATCATCGCGGTGGGTCACTTGAGGACAAGATTTATCGCGGCTTGAGGGCCTTGTGCCAGCAGCGCAGCGACGACATTTCGCACGCGCTATCGGGCTGGGACGGCCAGACTGCTCCTCTGGTCTTGATCGTAGTCGGAGGCATGAGTGACGAGGGTCAGCGGAAGATATGTGACATGATGCTCGATCGCGCCAAGCGATGGGGGTTCCGTCCGCAGTTGTGGCTTTGGACCGGCAGTGAAGGCAAGCTCATTTGTGAACTACAACAAACAGACCCGGTTACGCTGGACTGCGGCCAACTTTCCTTGGAAGACATGCCGTATGTTCCGAATTACGTATCTTCTCAATAATCCGTGGAAGGTAAACGCAAACGCAATTCTAGCGTTCGTCTAACGCGATCTTAACATTTGTGTGCGATGATGACAACGAATGCATTGATCCAAACAGGAAGTGACAGAGCA
>JBAQCH010000318.1:0-11587 GCA_049294015.1 Anaerolineae bacterium | reverse complement strand
GCGAAGTCCAGCGCGGCCAGGCGCTCGGCCAGCAGGTCGAACACCGACTGCTGCGCGGCTGGCTCCAGCGAGGGCGACTCGGCCAGAGCCAGCCGGCGCAGCAGATCAACCATCGGCTTCTGTTGGGCTTGCAGGTAGGCAACAATGCGACCGGGAGTAGGAGTGTTCATAGCCAGATGTCCGGCTGGTAACCGGACCTACTGCCTGGGAAAGCGCCGCAGCCTCGGCCAGGCGCTTTCCCAGGTTGCGGCCAGGATTAGGGATTGTAGATGAAGGTGTTCATGATGCGGTCTAGCGCATCCAGATCCGCATCGCCGACGACCTGCACCTGCACCAGCGCCAGATAACTGCCGTCTTCCGGCCTGGAAGCGATTACCACGAACGAGGAACCAGCGTCACCGCAGTTGGTCCAAAGATCATAGAAACCAGTGTAGAAGCCATCGGAATAATCCGACCGGCTGTCATAGGTACAACTTTCGCTGAAGTCGATGGAGTCCAGGTATTCTTCAATGGTCATAGTGAGTTGATCGCTCACCCCAAAGAAGACCCCTGGGACCTCCCAGGTATTGCTAAAGCCATCCAGGTCAGTCGATGCAGCCAACGCAGGCCCGATCTCTTCGTCGTTTTGAACCCATGCGCTTCCGTTGACATCGCTCCACTCCACCGGCACCTCCATGGTCAGCGTGCCTGTGTCGTCGGAGATGCTGACGTAGTCGGTGTAGCTTTCGGATGCGCCTTCATCGGTTGTGGTCGCCTCGTCGGACAACTGCTGGGCAAACGAGAAGGAGAGCGCCAGATCCTTGCCGTTCAACTCGCCTTCCAGCACCTCTTCGGTGTCGAAGCGCAGGACTTCGATGGCCATCACATCTTCGGGATCGCGGCTGCGCAGGATGTCGCAGTAGTCGGCCATGGTGCCGTCGGTTGCCAACACCAGCCCTTCCAGCTCGGTGATGATGTCACCAGGCTTCACGCCGATGCGGCTGGCCGGAGAACCAGACTCCACCGAGGAAACCCAAATACCCGACAACCCTTCGCCGTCGTTGATAGCCGTGCCGTTGACGCCAATCGCCAACACATCCTCACGCTCACGTAGTTGCTCAATCACCGGCAGCGCTTGCGGCTGAGCGATGGCGAAAAACTGGCCGGCGTTGCTGTCGCCAGCGTAGTTGACCGCCACCACCCTGCCTTCTCCGGTCACTAGCGGCCCGCCGGAGTTGCCGGGATTGATCGTCGCATCATGTTCGAGCACGCTGTCCACCGACGCCCAATCGGTATCGCCGTTGGCGCGCGCCTTGGAGATGATGCCGCGGGTCAGGGTGAACTCGGGATCGCCCAGCGGGAAGCCGGCGGCATAGACATCCAATCCGACACCGACGTTGTCATCGTACCATTGCAAGAAGGGATAGCCGTCGCCTTCGATGTCAATCACTGCCAGGTCGGCGCACTCAGAGACGCCCAGGATGCGGGCGTTACGCGCCCTGCTCTCGCCGCCGACGTAAACCTTGAGCAAAGCAGCGCCGGTGACCACATGGTTGTTGGTCACGGCGATGCCGCTGGGATCGATGATGAAGCCGGAGCCGCTGCCCGCCGAATTATACTGCGTGCCGAACTGCGGGTCCTCGAAAGTGCCCTGTGACACGATTTGAACAGTGGCTGACTTGACACCTTGCAGCGAGTTAACGGCCAGGAGGGCCACCGGGTCAGGGGTGGGGGCAGGCGTCGCGGTTGGCGCTTCAGTCGGAACCTGTGCCACGACGCCTTCCACCTTGAAGGCAACCGTGCGGTCCAGCTTATCGTTGAGGTAAAGGTCGACTTTGTAGTCGCCCGCAGGCCAGGGATTGTCATTGTTCAAATCGAAGGTAAGGGTTGCGCTGCCGCTGGTCAGCTCTGCGTCATCCAGCAACGTGTCAGCTTCGGCGCCCTCAGCCTTGACCGCCGTCCACACCGCTTTAACCTTGGTGTCATCCGGCGCGTTGGCCAGGCCAACTTTGAGGTAGAACACATCTTCAGGGCTAAAAGAGGTGGTGCTTTGGGCGCCTGCTTCATCCTTCGTCAGGCGCGCATCGGCGATGTTGGCCGTGCTGACGCTCACCCCGCGGCTGCACGCGGCCAATAAGAGGACCATTCCCAACAAAACCATGCGATGGATAAATGACGGTTTCATGCTCAAACACTCCTTGACCGGCGCTAAGAAGCGCCGGCGATCGTCGAAACAAATGGCTTGGCGACTAGAACGGAGGCGGCGGAAGATCGTTGAGGGCGTTATGTGGGCTGGATCATCCAACTTGTGCCCAGCCCATAGGGCAAATTCTATCCCCGGCTGTTGATTTTGTCAATCCGCTGTGTGCCCAAACAAGAGTTTGCGTGGCCGGCTTCCTGGAGGCGGTCCGGAGGATGGAATGGCTTCTGGCAAAACTCGCTGGGCCATAGCGTCAGCGCAGGATCAGCGCCCGCTGCGGCTGCCCCAGATAGACCGCGCCCTGCTCCGTGACCAGCACGTCCTCCTCCAAGCCGATGTAGCCGTAGCCCGGCACAGCCAGCCCTGGCTCCACCGTGTAGACGTGACCGGTCTCCAACGGCCGGAAGGGGGTGTCGCCGTAGCGCTCCCAGGCCGGCCCCAGCACACCGCCGCCGTCGTGTGCGTTGCGTCCCAGGTGGTGGCCGGTGGCATAGCGGAACTCTGGATAGCCCGCCTCCACGATCACCCGCCGTGCAGCCGCGTCCACCTCCACCCCGCTGACGCCCGGCCGCATGGCGGCCACAGCCGCGTCGACCGCAGCCAACACCGTGTCGAAGCCGCGCTGCACCGGCTCTGGCGCGCTGGTCTCGCCTGGACGCAGCAGGTAGACGACGCGCTGGATGTCGGAGCAGTAGTCGTCCTCGCGGATGCCAAAGTCGAAGTGGACGATGTGGCCCCGCTCCAGCCGCAGGTCCGTCGGCCCGGCGTGCCCCACCGCCTTATCGGGACCGCAATCGACGGCCGGACAACTCTCCCGATCCCAGGCCGTCTCGTGGATGCCCAGCTCGGCCATCTGGGCGTGCATGAACGCGCCCACCTGCGCCTCGCTCATGCCCGGCTGCATGAAGTCAAAGGCGCGGCCGTAGATCTCCAAGGTCGTGGCCACCGCCGTGCGGATGCGCGCCGCCTCGGCCGGCGTTTTGCGCCCGCGCAGCGCGCCGATGATCCCCTCGGCCGAGACCAACCGCTCGGCGAACGGCGTACCGGCCAGATAGCCTTGTAAAACCTGGTACAGCCCATGCCCCAGCCCGTCGGCGCAGACATCGTTGGGCGAATAGTTGAGTGCGATCTGCTGCGGATCGAGCCGCGCCAGCGCCGCCAGCAGGTGCGGCTGGAGCGACTGGTCGTAGGGGATGACTTCGGTGTAAACGCATAGTTGCTCGGCCACTATCGCGTCGAAGCGGCCCACGAGGGCGATGCGCTCGCCGGTGCGGCTGAGCAGCAGCGCGCTCTGCCAGGTCAGGCTGTGCGGGCCGTAGATCAGCGGCAGCGCCGGATCGCCCGCGGCCGAGGTCTCGCGCACGAAGGTCAGCCAGGCGTCGATGCCCAGCTCGTCGAGAATGGCGATGGCTTGAGTGATTTTCTCTTGAACCAGCATGAAGGTCGTTCTCCTAACGCAGTTTGCGAATGTAGGGCAGCCGCCACCAGATCAACGACGAGGCCAGCAGCACCACGCTGGCGTTGATCAGCACTGTGATAGGCTCGCCGATGCGCTGGGCCATGGCGCCGGCCAGCAGCGAACCAAGGGGCATACCGCCGAAAAAGGTCAGGGTAAAAACGCTCATCACCCGGCCGCGCAGCTCGTCCGGCACGCGCGTCTGCACCAGGGCATTGGAGCTGTTGGCCACCACCATGAAGCCCCAGCCCATACCTACCAACAGCACCAGCGACAAGGGCAGCCAGCGCGCCGCAGCGAAGGCGGCCATGGCTACGGGTAAGACGAAGCTGCCAATGGTCCACAAGCGGCCGCGCGCCGCGCGCTGGCCCAACGAGGCGATCATCAACGCGCCGCTCATCGCGCCCAGCCCGCGGGCAGACAGCAACAGGCCGTTGGTGCGCACGTCCCCACCCAGCACGTTGACCGACCAGGCGGGGAAGAGCGTCACCAGGCTGATGCCGAACAGGCCGACCACCGCCATGTTGAGGATCAGGGTGCGCGTTGCGTGCTCACCTTTGACGTAGCTCAGCCCCAGGCGCAACTGGTCGGTGGTGGACCCTACGCGCGGCGTGGCCAGGAAGGGCGGCAGGCGCATGGCCAGCAGTGCGGCGATCACGGCCAGGTAGGAAAGACCGTTGATGGTAAAACACCAGGCCGGCCCCAGCAGGGCATAGACCACGCCGGCGATGGCCGGGCCGACCACGGCCGCCGCGTTGAACATGGTGGAGTTGAGCGCGATGGCGTTGGTCAGGTCGTCACGCTCGACCAGCTCCACGACGAAGGCCTGCCTGGCCGGCGCGTCGAAGGCGTTGGCCACGCCGTTGAGCAGCGCCAGCACAAGGACGTGCCAGGGCTGCACCAGACCGGTCACCACCAGGCCTGCTAACATGAATGCTAACACCATCATGGCCGACTGGGCGACCATGATCAGCGTGCGCCGCGGCACCCGGTCGGCGATCACGCCGCCGTAGAGGATGAACACCCAAGAGGGAATGCCCGCTGCAAAGCCGACGTAGCCCAGAAAGGCAGGGGATTTGGTGAGCTCGAAGATCAGAAAGCCCTGGGCTGTGGTCTGCATCCAGGAGCCGGCCAGGGAGACAAGCTGGCCCAGGAACCAAAGGCGGTAGTTGGGATGACGCAGCGCTGCAAAGGTCTGCTGCACGGTCGCAGCAGCGTGAAACTGGCCGGGGTTCATTCGCATGATCGTCGTCGATCTAGTTTGGCAGCAGTAGGTCCGGCTAGCAGCCGGACGTCCGAGTAATGATGGAAATGTCACGTTGGTAACGTGACCTACGGGCGTCACGTTGGTAACGTGACCTATGGGCTGACGGTAAACACCAGCCCCGCGTCGCTGGCGTCTACGAGAATCGTAGCGCCGGCCGGCGGCTCGTCGCTGAGCATGCGGTCGGCCAGCGGCTCGCGCAGGTAGCGCTGGATGATGCGACGCAGCGGCCGCGCGCCCCACTCCGGATGGTCGTTCTGAGCCAACATCCAGGCCTTGGCGGAGGCGGCGATCTCCAGCCGCAGGCCGCGCGCCTCCAGCAGCCGCGCCTCTTTCTTGAGCATCAGGCCGAGGATCTGCCCCAACTGCTCGCCGGTCAGCGGCAGGAAGAGCACAATCTCGTCCAGGCGGTTGAGGAACTCCGGCCGGAAGAACTGCTTGACTCGCAGCAATACCAGCTCACGCGTAGCCTCGTCCAGTTGGGTGGTCTCGAGGATGTCGGCCGCCAGGTTGCTGGTCAAAATGATCACCGTCTCGGCGAAGGAAACAACGCGGCCCTGGCCGTCGGTCAGCCGGCCTTCCTCCATCATCTGCAACAGCACGTCCAGCACGCGCGGGTGAGCCTTTTCCACCTCGTCGAAAAGCACCACGGTGTAGGGCTTGTTGCGCACCCGCTCGGTGAGCTGACCGCCGCCCTCATAGCCCACGTAGCCGGGCGGCGCGCCCACCAGCCGGCTGACCGCGTGCTCTTGCTGGTACTCGCTCATGTCCAACACCACCATGGCGTCCTCGGAGCCGAACATGAACTCGGCCAGCGCCTTGGCCAGCTCGGTCTTGCCGACGCCGGTGGGACCGAGGAACAGGAAGGAACCGATGGGCCGGTTGGGATCCTTCAGGCCAACGCGCGCGGTCTTGACGGCCCGGCTGACCGCCAGCACCGCCTCCTCCTGGCCGATGATGCGCTGGTGCAGGTGCTCGACCATGGCGGCGTAGCGGCTGCGCTCGTCCGCGCCCAGGTTATTGGCCGGGATGCCGGTCATCAGGCTCAGAGCCAGGGTCACGTCCTCGCCATCCAGGCGGCCATCGCCGCTGCCAGAAGGACGAAACGCCTGGTGGGCCCGCTGGTCCATGCGCACCAGCGCGCAGGCCCGGTGTAGCAGTTGCACAGCCGAGGCCGGCAGCGGTGTGGCTGTCAGGTAGCGCCGCGCCAGCCGGGCGGCGGCTGGCAGCCCATCGGCGGCGATCTGGATGCTATAGTCAGCCTCCAGCTTGGGCTGGTGAACGGCCAGGATTGCAGTTGTCTCTTTTTCGTCCGGCTCAGGGACGCGCACCAGGTGCAGATGTTCAGCCACGGCCGGGTCGCCAGCCAGCCGTTCCTTGAAGTCACTTTCGACCGCTGTGCCGACGATCACGACGCCGCTGTCCAACAGCGCCTTCTGCACGTAGCGGGTGGCCTTGGGAAAATCGGCCCGCACCACGCCGCCGAAGAAGCGATGGATATTGGGCAGGAAAAGGATGCCGCCAGCAGCCTGGCGCAACCCCGCCTGCATGGCCGCGGCTGCATCGTCTAACAGCGCGCTCTCGCCAACCTGCACCAGCTTTGTCAGCCCGGCCGGCCCTTTGCCCTCGGCCATCAGCAGCGCCAGACTCTGCACCAGGGAACGCTTGCCGACGCCGGCCGGTCCCAACAGGATCACATGCCGGCTGCGGGCCATGCTCAGCAGGTTGAGCAGCTCACGCAGCAGGGTCTCACGCTGAAAGACCGGACTCAGCTCGCCGGCCCTGGCCAGGCTGACCAGGTCGGACGTGGTGATGCGGCGGGCCAGCACGTCGTCGGCCAGCACGCTGGAAAGCACAGTAGGGGTCAGTCCGTAGCGCTGTAACAGGCCAGCCGTGCTGACACCGCGCTGCGACATGGCAGCCAGAGCATGCACCGTGCCGACGTAGATCTCGTCCATGGACTGAGCCACGGCCTTGCCCTCGTCCAGCACCACCAGCATCTCGTCGGACAGGGGGACGCGGCGGCCGTCGCCAGCCACGAAGTCGAAGTCAGCGCCGCGGCCTTCACGCGCCTTGATCTGGTCCTCGGTCGCGCGCTCCAGGTCGGCCAGCTTGAAGCCCCGCTCGCGGCTGAACCGCTCCAGCAGGCGATAGCCCGGCAGCTCCGGGCTGCGCAGCAGCGTCAGCAACAGCAGTTCCGGGCTCAACAAACGACGCCCAAAGACCAGCAGGCTGCGGGCCGCGCTGTTGAGGGCTTGGGTCAGATCGGGCGCTGGGATATCAGGATTGAGAGTGCCCACGGCAGTTGATCCAGGGAGGAAGGGTCCAGGGGTCAGGCGGACGGTTCGGGGTCAGTCATGACTACCGAGTTATGGCCGCCATAGTCGTTGGCATAGTAGGCGTCGGCTTGATTGTCGTTGATCCAGTCGCCATCGCACAGGTAGCGAAACTGATAAACGCCGCCCGCTTCCACCTCGATAGTGGCTTTCCACTGGCCATGAGCGTCCTGCTGCATAGGCAGGGCAGCCGTGTCCCAATGGTTAAAGTCGCCCACCACAAAAACACTGTCCGCCCAGATCAGCTCAGGCAGCACAAACGTCAGGCGACACATGGTAGCTTGTTTTGTGCGTATGATTTGTTTGTGGATCATGATATCACGCGAAAGATCACCATCTGTGGAGTGAGTACAGCGTCAACAAAGTTACTGCACATGGCGCCCGGCACTCTTGCGACGATTCGCACATGATGACAAGCTCGGTTCAAGCGCCGGGCGCCTCGATTACTTCATTACCGATGTATCTAATCGCCACATCATACCGCAAAATCGGTCTTTTGGAAATTGCGCCCAATGGCTGTGCGACAAAACACAGCGCTGCTGTCATGCAACAGGCCGCATTGCAGAGTCAGCAGCGCTGGTGGCAGGCCAAAAAAAAGCCAACTCGCAGGGCTAGGCATAGCTGGCGACGACCGCCAGAGTGGGCTGTTGCTGACCGGCGGTGGGACTCTCCTGCGGCGGATAGTCGCATTCACAGTCCCGCCCCTCGGCGCAATCCACACAACAAAAGGTCTTGTCGCCCAACACGAACGCCGCCCAGGCAATCTCGACCCCGCACCCGTCACAGACAACCGTGTTGGTGTTGGAAATCCGAGTCATGGCATGCCTCCTTGTTGTTCAACTGAGACCGACGGCTGGCCCAGGCTTGACCCATCACGCTGTCGCTATCTTAGCATGAATAGCAGCGGGCGGCAAGTCCCTTTCCGAGCGTCAGGCGCGCGGTTTCTTCCCAGACTGCTGGCAGCAGGCTATAATGCAGCCGTCCAGTGAACTCTGCGCTGACGCAGCGCGTGCAAGCACTGTGCGGCAAACCTGCTACCAAACGAGTATAACGAAGACACGATCGAGTTGAAACTATGCCACGACAGATCTTACTGACCTTCCTGCTCGCCGCAGCCCTTGCGCTGCTGACCGCCTGCGACAGCGGATCCGCCCTCAGCGTCTATCTGGAGGCCAACCGGGCGCGCTTGAGCCAGCCGGCCGGCATCGACGACCGGCCGGTTGCCTTTACTGTGCCGCCGGGCGCGCCAGCGAAAGCCATCGCCCAGGACTTGCAGGCGGCCGGCCTGGTCAGCGACGCCCTGCTGTTCGAGGCTTATGTGCGCGCGGGCGGGCTTGCCAGCCGGCTGGAGGCAGGCGAATACACCCTCAACGCCACCATGACCATCCCGGAGATCGCAGCGGCCCTACAGAACTCCGTCGCGCCGGGCGTCACCGTGGCCGTGCGGCCGGGCTGGCGGCTGGAGCAGACGGCCGACTACCTGACGAGGTCAGGCGTTGCCGACGGCGAGGAATACCGCCGCGCCGCGCTGGCAGCCGATTTGAGCGGGCTGGCTGCGGAGGATCGCCAACGCTACAGCTTCCTGCAGTTCCTCCCGGCCGGCCAGAGCCTGGAGGGCTACCTGTATCCCGACTCGTACCAACTGCCGCGCGACGGCGCCAGCGCAGCCGACCTGCTGCAGCGCCAGCTGGATGAGTTTGAGCAGCGGGTGATGCCGCTCTACTGGCAGGCCATCGCCCAAGAGGCAACAGCGCTGGACTTGCATGCCGTGCTGACCGTGGCCAGCATCGTCGAGCGCGAAGCGGTGCTGGACGAGGAGCGCCCGCTGATCGCCGGCGTCTACCTCAACCGGTTGGCGCGCGGCATGCGACTGGAGGCTGACCCCACCGTACAATATGCGATGGGCTTCCAGCCGGACAGCGGCCAATGGTGGAAAAGCCCCGTCTACCTGGAAGAGTACAGCCAGGTGATCAGCCCCTACAACACCTATCTCAATGCCGGCCTGCCGCCCGGTCCCATCGCTGCGCCGCGGCTGGCCAGCATCCAGGCCGTGCTCGCTCCTGCCCAGCACGACTACCTCTACTTCGTAGCCGAGCCTGGCGGCGCCGGCCGGCACGTCTTCGCCCGCACCTTCGAGGAGCACCTGGAGAACGTGCGCAGATATCGGGGGCAGTGAGAAGGGGAAAAGTGTCAGGTGGCATGGTGTCAGGTGTCAGGTGGCAGGTGGCAGGTCGCAGGTGGTGTGCAATCGGGCGGATTGCGTTACAAGGTGTTCGCTGTCGGGCGGTGAACAAATCGGTCGTCTCGGCGTGTCATTCATGATGTCAAGAACCGTCAACTCCGCACCCCATGCTATGCTCAACGGCCCGCGCGCGCTGCTCGTTGCCAGCCTGTTGGCGTTGGCTTTGTTGCTGGCCGGCTGCACGACGCCCAAGCAGTTGGGCGAGCGGCCCGCGCCTACGGTCAAGGACGCCGTGGAGATCTACTTGCAGCGCTACCAGCCTGGACCGCTGCCGCGCGTCTTCGAAACGACGCGCATCACCGACCGCCACGGCGCGCTGCTGGCTGAGCTGTGGGACGAGGGCCGCCGCACCTGGATTCCGCTGAGCGCCGTCTCCCAGCACCTCCTCGACGCGACCATCGCCACGGAGGACGCCACCTTCTACGCCAACGTGGGGATCGATCCGGCGCGCATCGCCGGCGCAGCCTTGCAGAACGCGCAGCAGGGCAGCGTGCAGAGCGGCGCATCGACAATCACCATGCAGTTGGCCCGCAACCTGTTCATCGGTCCCGACGAGCGCTACCGGGAGAGCATGGACCGTAAGATGTTGGAGGCGGGCCTGGCCCAGGAGCTAACAACGCTCTTCAGCAAGGACGAGCTGCTGGAGATGTACCTCAACCTGCTGAACTACGGCCACCTGGCCTACGGGCCAGAGGCAGCCAGCCGGGTCTACTTCGCCAAGCCCGCTGCCGATCTGACGCTGGCCGAGGCGACGCTGCTGGCCGGCATCCCCCAGCAGCCCGCCACCCTGGACCCATTCAAGAACTTCGACGCGGCGCGCGCCCGCCAGCGCATCGTGCTGGACATGATGGTGCGCCACGGCAAGCTGACGCCGGCCCAGGCCGACGCAGCCTTTGCCGAGCCGATCGCGCTCAACCCCGATCCTGATCGGCGCATCGTGGCCGCGCCGCACTTCGCCCACTACGTGACGCAAGAGGCCCAGGCGCTGCTGGACCAGGAGTCGCTGGCGCGCGGCGGCTGGACCATCACCACCACCCTTGACCTGCCCATGCAGACCGTGGCGCAGGACCTGGTCGCAGCCCGCGTGGCAGAGTTCCAACCGCAGTTCGATCTGAGCAACGCAGCCTTGGTGGCGCTTCGGCCAGGATCGGGGCAGATCCTGGCCATGGTGGGCAGCGCCGACTTCGACGACGCCAGCATCGACGGCCAGGTCAACGTGGCCGTCAGCCCGCGCCAGCCGGGCAGCGCCATCAAACCGCTGCTCTATGCTACCGCCTTCGACGATACCCTGCTCAGCCCGGCCAGCGTCCTTTGGGATGTGCCGGTGACCTACACCGTCAGCGCGGGCAACGTCTACACCCCGGTCAACTACGACCACCAGTTTCACGGCCCGGTGACCGCGCGCACGGCTCTGGCCAACAGCTACAACGTGCCGGCCATCAAGCTGCTGGATGCGGTCGGCGTAGGCCGCATGCTGGAGCGTTCCCAGGCTATGGGGCTGCGCAGCCTGACGCAGGACGCCAGCCACTACGGCCTGAGCCTGACGCTGGGCGGCGGCGAGGTGACGCTGCTGGACCTGACCACCGCCTTCGCAACCCTGGCCAACGCCGGCACGTTTGTTGCGCCGACGCCGTTCCTGGCCGTGGCCGACGCGCAGGGCCGGCCGGTCGCGCTGCCCCAGGCCGAGGTGCGCCAGGCCGTATCCCCGGCGGCCGCGTTCCAGGTCACCGACATCCTGAGCGACAACGCGGCCCGCACGCCGGCCTTCGGCGTCAACAACCCGCTGCGTATCAGCCAGCCCGCAGCCGTCAAGACCGGCACCACCAGCGACTGGCGCGACAACTGGACCGTTGGCTACACCCGCTATCTGGTGGTTGGCGTCTGGGCGGGCAACAGCGATGGCCGTCCCATGCGCAACACCAGCGGCCTGACCGGCGCTGCGCCCATCTGGAGCGGCTTCATGCAGGCTGTGCTGGCCGACCCTGTGCTACTGGCCACGCTGGAAGCTGCCGGCGATCCTACCGCCTGGCAGTTTCAGCCGCCGGCCGACATGGCGCAGCGCAACGGCCCGGGCGGGCTGGCCTGTCCGCCTGTCCTGTTCTGCCGGGCA
>JBAQCH010000317.1:0-6033 GCA_049294015.1 Anaerolineae bacterium | reverse complement strand
GCTTACTTCCATCAGCCAGCCCTCGCCGGGCGAGCCGCCTGCGCCGACCCGGCTGGCGCAGGCGCTGGGCAAGGACTTCGTCGTCACGGTGGAGATGCACCCGCCGCGCGGCATCGACGCCACCGAGATCCTGGCCAGCGCCGCGCGGCTGGTCGATTCCGGCGCCACCTTCGTCAACGTGGCCGACAGCCCGCTGGCGCGCATGAGGATGAGCCCCTGGGCCGCAGCCTATCTGATCCAACAGCAGGTGGGGGTCGAGACGATCCTGCACTTCCCGACGCGCGGCCGCAACCTGCTGCGGGTACAGGGCGACCTGCTGGCGGCCCATACGCTGGGGGTGCGCAACCTGTTTGTGGTGATGGGCGACCCGCCGCAGATCGGCGACTACCCGGACGCCAGCGACGCGCAGGACGTGGTGCCCTCCGGCCTGATCCGGCTGGTGACCCACAACCTGAACCGGGGCGTGGACCAGGCCGGCCAGTCTATCGGCCAGCCGACCGGCTTCGTGGTGGGCGCGGCCCTGAGCATGGGAGCGGCCAACCTGGAGCGGGAGATTGGCGTGCTGCACAAGAAGATCGAGGCTGGCGCGCGCTTTGTGTTGACCCAGCCTGTTTTTGACCCGGCTATGGTGACGCGCTTCCTGGAGTCCTTCGCGGGCCAGCCGCCGCTGCCGATCGTGATGGGCCTGCTGCCGCTCTACAACACCCGCCACGCCCGCTTTATCCACCACGAGGTGCCGGGCATCACCATCCCCGACCCGATCATGGCCCGCATCGAGGCGGCTGACGAACGGGGCGCGGCGCGCGAGGAGGGCATCCGCATCGCGCAGGAGATCCTGCTGGCCGCGCGGCCGCACGTGCAGGGCGTCTACATCATGCCCCCCTTCCGCCGCTACGACATCGCTGCCGAGGTAATGGCCGCGTTGCGCTGACACCGCTGGCTATTCTCAGAGGCCGAATCGTGACGAGATCAGGCGATCATCTCGGACAAGAGGCAATCTGATGCACTTGTCATATGCTCAAATACCCTACAGGCAGGTGGGCTTGATGGACATTACAACAGCACTGAGCTTTGTTGCGCCCAAGGTGCGTGACGCTGCCATCCAGACGGCGGCGCAGTTGGAGCAGTTGGGGATTCGCCACGCGCTGGCCGGCGGCCTGGCGGTTGGCGCCCACGGCTACGTTCGGGCCACGGCTGACGTCGATTTTCTGGTAGGGGAAGAGGCCTTTGAGCACCACGGCGTGTTGGTTACCTTCCGGCCGGGTGTACCGATTGAGGTCGACGGCGTCAGGATCGACTATCTGTCGCCCGTGGCGCTGGGGCCGCAGTTGGAAGAGGTCCTGGATGACCCATCCCGCAGCCAGGGGTTGGCCGTGGTACCGATCGATGCGTTGATCTACATGAAGCTCAGGGCCAGGCGCCGCCAGGACCTGCTGGACGTGGTCGAGTTGATCAAGGCCGGCGCCGATGTGCGGCGCGTGCGGCGGTACCTGGAGCAGTACGCCGGCGATTTGGTGGCGGTGTTTGATGGGTTGGTTGAGGAAGCGTTGGAAGGGTAGAGCTCTAGGGTGTTGCGGATAACGAGAAACCTCCGATGTATCTGGTTATCCACCAAGAATGACGAAGATTCTTAAGGAAGCGGCCCAAGATGAAACCAGAGAACGAACTGGCAATGATCGTAGCCTTTTACTTGTCGAAGTTCGGAAAAGAAGGGCTGAGGAATCTTGGATTCCGATCCTATACACAAGCATTCACTCAAGTGAGCAGCCGCCTATGTGTGAATGAAAACTCAGTCAAAAACTGGCGCGATGAATTCGATCCATACTATGACAACGGCAGACAAGGCTGGGTCCGAAAACTTCGGCCAAGTCGTCAGAAGGTTATGCTCGCGTTTGATGATCTGAGTGAAAGCGCCTTGCGGGCCGTCGTGCTTGACATCATATCGCCAGAAACGCGTTCGAAGGTTGAGACTGAGTTACATCCGGCTCTTCAAGAGATCAAGGCTCTAGAAAAGCCGCATGCAAAAAGGAAGAGCGTTGAGTATGTGCCGCGAGGACCGACCGGAAGAATGGCGGAGGAATTCTTTCTCGCCAGGTTTCACGCAGGTTTGACCCCATTTCACAGCATTGTCGGTGATCGCCGAGATGATGGCGTAGGGTTCGATTTCGAGGTTGTGAAAGATTCTCAGCACGTAGTACTTGAGATTAAAGGCATTGCCAAACAGCCCGGAGGGGTCACCTTCACAGACAAAGAGTGGAGAGTAGCAAACCAGAAACAGGATGCATATTTCCTGGGTGTGGTTGTGGGCATCATGGACGCGCCGAAAATTAGTTTCCTACAGAATCCCGCCGGCAACCTATCGCCAGCCTACTACGCGTACACTGCGGTAACAGTCAATTGGGCTGTGGATGCTAACCAGGTGGGCAATCTTGAGTTCTCGTAGCGCCGATGATTGGGCGGCTCATGGAACCGTCAAGAGCGCGGAGTATCTGTAAGGCGGCCTACGCAGTTGAGAGCCGCTACTCACATCGAGGATCTGCTCTTACGCCGGTTGCAGGGATAGGAGGCAAGGTATCATGACGGACAAACTGAAGTATGCGGATATCACAGGGAAGGTACTGGGCTGCGGCTTCGAGCTACACAAATCCCTCGGCAACGGCTTTCAGGAAGTCATCTACCAGCGGGCATGGCCTTTGAGATGACCAGAGCTGGGCTGGCGTTCGCGCGAGAGATCGAGCAGGAGATATACTACAAGGACATGCGCGAGCCGATCGGCACGCGCCGCGCTGACTTCGTCGTGGAAGGCAAAGTCCTCGTCGAGCTCAAGGCGGTCATACAGCTAGAAGATGTACACCTGGCCCAGGTATTGAACTACCTGCGAGGCTACCGCCTCGAAGTCGGCCTCCTGCTCAACTTCGGCAGCAAGAGCCTGACCTGCAAGAGGCAGGTGTTGTGAGGGAGGGGCCTGAATTACGGATTGCCACAGATTGCACCGATTTCACGAATTGCGGCGAAGTCTGTGCACGCGGCGCGCTCTCCGGCTCCGTGCAATCCTTTCATCCGTAGCAATCTGTGATGTAGACGAAGTGGCCTGCGCTCTGTATGTACCGGACAGTGCGGCACTGCTACCGCGCGGGATCGTCCGCGTGCCCGAGATCGCACGCTATGTTGCGGACCGGGACAGGGGCCGGTGATCTGCGCATGGCATCAATGAACCGAGCAGTCTGAAAGGCTATTCGGCAAGCCGGCGTCGAGAGTCTGTTTGAAACTATTGACATTTATCCACAGCTATCTATAATTTCCTACATGACATACTCTCCGGACCGCCAACGCCTGCTGGAGATGGCCAGGAGCCGGGACATTTTCAGCGCCGCTGATGTCGCGGCTGCGGGCATCCATTCGGTATGGCTATCGCGGACGGTCGCCGAAGGCCTGCTGGAGCGGGTGGCGCGCGGTCGCTATCGCCTGGCTGGCCGTGACGCTACGGAGCATCACACCCTGGCGCTGGTGGCTGCCAGAGCACCCGCGGCCGTTGTCTGCCTTCTTTCGGCGCTCCAATTTCACCAAATCGGTACGCAAACTCCGGTGGACGTGTGGGTGGCCTTGGAGCAGCGGGCTGCGTATCCCCGGCTGAGCTATCCGCCGCTGCGCGTTGTGCGTTTCTCAGGCGCCGCCTACAGCTCAGGCGTCGAACACCATACTATTGAAGGGCAGGAAGTACGCGTCTATACGCTGGCCAAGACGATCGCCGATTGCTTCAAATATCGCAACAAGATCGGGCTGGATGTCGCGCTGGAAGCGCTGAACGACGCTTGGCGCCAGCACCGGCTCTCACTGGCCGATCTAAACACTTATGCCAGGATCGATCGCGTCCAACGCGTGATGCAACCTTACATTGAGGTAATAATCCAGTGAGTGCGAGCATCCAGAACGTGGCCGCCTCGGTACATCAACGACTTCTCAATGAGAGTAGAGCGCGCAATGTCGATTTTAACCTGCTCCTGGCACGCTTTGCCAACGAACGATTCCTCTATCGACTGGCCCGGTCTCCGTATGTCGATCGTTTCGTGCTCAAAGGCGCTATGCTTTTGCAGATCTGGCTACCGGAGATGGGCCGTCCCACGCGTGACCTTGATCTGTTGGGTTTCGGGGACTTGTCTGCTGACCGCTTACGGGTGATCTTTGCGGAACTCTGCGACCAACCGGTGGAGTCTGACGGCATACGTTTTCTTGCCGATTCGGTGACGGTTCGCGCCATCCGCGAACAGGATGAGTACGGCGGCCAACGGGTTACTCTCGCTGGACATCTGGGCACGGCGCGCCTGCACGTTCAAGTGGACGTCGGCGTCGGCGACCGTTTGACGCCCCCAGCCGAGTGGATCGAGTACCCCGTGTTGATTGACCTGCCGCGGCCGCGGTTACGAGCTTATCGCGCTGAAACGGCGATTGCCGAGAAACTGCATGCGATGGTGGTGCTGGATATGCAGAACAGCCGCATGAAGGACTTCTTCGACATTTGGCGTCTGGGTGCGGAGCGAAGTTTCACCGGTGATGTGCTCGTTGAGGCGGTGCGAAACACCTTTGATCGCCGCCAGACCCCGGTCCCGTTGGTATTGCCCGCCGCACTCACGGTGCAGTTTTCCAGCAACCCTGTCAAGATGCAGCAGTGGAAGGCATTTCTACAGAGGAGCCAGATGCGCCATGTTTCAGAGGATCTGACCACAGTGGCCGAGGAAATCAAGCAATTCCTTGGGCCTGTGCTTGATGCAGCCTGTGGTGGGCAAGCATTTCCCATGACCTGGTCGCCGGGAGGTCCCTGGACGGCAAACGATGTTCGAAATCCTTGAGGGATCTGCCGATGAACCCTCCGCTCAGCATCCTCATCCGCCCCCTCACCCCAGCCGACCAACCCATCCTCTGGGACATGCTCTACCTCGCACTGTTCGTCCCCGACGGCGCGCCGCCGCTGCCGCGGGAGATCGTGCAGCAGCCGGAACTGGCGCGCTACGTCGCGGGTTGGGGCCGGGAGCACGACATGGGCTTTGCCGCGCTGGACGAGGCTGGCGGGCTGGCTATCGGCGCGGCCTGGATCCGTCTGTTGCGCGCTACGAATCGGGGCTATGGCTACGTGGACGATGAGACGCCAGAGCTGTCCATCGCACTGGAACCGGCCTGGCGCGGCCAAGGGATCGGTACGGCGCTGCTGGCTCACCTGCTACAAGCCGCGCAGCCGCGCTACCGGGCGATCTCGCTCTCGGTGGCGGCTGACAACCCGGCCGTCCGGCTGTACGGCCGCCATGGCTTCGAGCTGGCCGGCGCCCGCGGCGATTCCCTCATCCTGCTCAAGCGGCTGGCCGGTCCATCCCTGATGCTCTGACCGCAACTTAACCCGGCTCGTCGTCCACCAGCAGCGCCGCGCCGCCGCGCCTGGGGTCGCCGACAGCGGCAAAGCCGCTCGCCTGGCGCGCCACCGCGTGCGCGCCGCCGAAGTACATGTGGCGGGTCTGCCAGCGGTTGACGGTGTAGCCCGCGGCCGCCAGCGCATCGACTGCGGCCGGGTCGTTGCCGCCCTCCACCTGCAAGACCCCCTCCTCGAAGTGGACGCGCGCAGCCTCGACGGCCTGGGCCAGGGGCAGTTGGAAGGCCAGGCTGTTGAGCAGCACCTGCACGATGGCGCTACGGATGCGGTTGGCGCCGCCGCTGCCCAGCGCCAGAAGCGGCGCGCCGTTGCGCATCACCACCGTCGGCGCCATCATGGAGGGGATGCGCACGCCCGGCGGTGACTTGTGAAAGCCCTGGGGGTGCAGGTCGGCCTCGCCCAGCATGTTGTTGAGAATCACGCCCGTGCCCGGCACGACAAAGCCGTTGCCTTCGCCGCCGCTGGTGGTCAGGCTCACCACCAGGCCGCCCTCGTCCATGACCGAAATCTGCGTGGTGCTGGGCATGGCCGGCGGCGCGGCATCCAGCGCCCGCTCGGCCACCGGCCGCGCCAGCAGGTCGCGCAGGACGCGCTGCCAGCGGGCTACCGTGGCC
>JBAQCH010000316.1:0-6829 GCA_049294015.1 Anaerolineae bacterium | reverse complement strand
GGCGTGGTCGACCGCGCCTGCGCGGCCGCGCGCGGCCAGGTGCGCGAGCGGCCCGACTGGTGGATGCCCGTGTTGTTCATGCGCCTGCGTAGCGGACGGATCAGCTACCGGCCCGGCTTTGGCGACGACCTGCAGGGCCTGCGCAAGTGGCCGGCATTGGTCAACAACATCAGAAGCGGCCGCTGCACGCCGATCCTCGGTCCCGGCACCAGCGAGTGGCTGTTTGGCTCGCGCCGCGAGATCGCGGAGGGCTGGGCTGAAACGTTCGGCTTCCCCATGAGCGCCAGCGGCCGGGAGAGTCTGCCCCAGGTGGCCCAGTATCTGGCCGTCGACCAGGACCTGAGCTTCATGCGCGAGCAACTGACGTCGCACCTGCGCCAGGAGGTACTGCGCCGTTTCGGGGCGCTACTGCCGCCCGGCATGGCCAGCGCGTCGCTGGACGAGCTGATCAGCGCGGCTGGGGCCATCTACGCCAGCCAGCAGGAGACCGAGACCTACCGGGTGCTGGCCAGCCTGCCGCTGCCGATCTACATCACCACCAACCCTGGCAACCTGTTGGGCGAGGCGCTGGCCGCGGCTGGCAAAGATCCTGTCGTCGAGATCTGCCGCTGGAGCGAGGAGCTGACCACGTTGCCGTCGATCTACGACCGCGAGCCTGACTACCGGCCCACGGCGCAGCGGCCATTGGTCTACCATCTTTTCGGCCGGCTGGACGAGGCCGAGTCGGTCGTGCTGACTGAGGACGACTACTTCGACTATCTGATCGGCGTTACCAGCAACAACGATCTGATCCCGGCAGTGGTGCGCCGAGCCCTCACCGACACAGCGCTGCTGTTCCTGGGTTTCAACCTGGACGAGTGGGATTTTCGCGTGCTCTTTCGCAGCATCATGCAGCGCGAGGGGCGCAATCGCCGCGGCCGCTACGCGCACATTGCCGCGCAGATCGACCCAGAACAGGGTCAGATCCTGGAGCCGGACGGCGCGCGCTGCTATCTGGAGGAGTACTTCGGCGACGCCGACATCAGCATCTTTTGGGGTCGCGTCGAGGATTTCGCGGCCGAGCTAGCCGCTCGCTGGAAGAACAGCCAGTAAGCGACAGGTTCAGCCGCCTGTGTACAGCGACAGATTGCAGTTGCGTTCGGCATCATTGCAGCAAACACCTGAGAGGAGCATCCATGAACCACAAATACGGCTTTCACAGTAACCGCACCGGCCAAGACATCCTGAGCGCGTTCAAGCGCATCAAACCGGCGGTTGTCAAGGTTCTCGACCCCAACGTCGATTTTCTGACCGACCTGCGCCGGGCGCATCCCGATGTCTTCATCATCGGCCGCATCGTGGTGCCGCTGCACGAGCAAGAACGCTTCGAGGCGGACCCGGTCGGCGAGGGACGCGCCTTCGCCGACCGCCTGCTGCGCATGGAGGCCAGCAACACGACCTTTCAGAATCGGCGGCTGCTGGACGCGTGGGAATCGTACAACGAGACCTTCCCGGAAAGCGCTTCACCCGAGAAGATGCGCAAGTACGACGATTTCCAGGTGGCGTTCGGCCAGAAGATCAAGGCCGCCGGCATGGAGCCGGTGGGCATGAACTTTGCCACCGGCAACATGCTGGGCCATCACTTCGTGAACTACTTCCCGGGCACCCTGGAGAGCTACACATACCTGGGCTTCCACGAGTACGACTGGCCCACCATGTGGCGGCTGCACGAGGAGAACATCCGCGAGAAGAACGAGGGCGGCATGTGGCTGACCCTGCGCTACCGGCGCGTCATGGCTGACGTGCGTCGCGTCTACGGCAACAAACACATCGCCATCATCACCGAGTGCGGCATGACGCAGGGTGTGATCACTGGAAAGCAGGACGTCGGCTGGCTGGCCGAGCCGGCTGTGAGCGAGGACAGCTACTGGCAGTCGTTGATGTGGTACAACGGCGAAATCATGAAGGACGACTACGTCAAGGCGGCGCTGCTGTACGTCGTGGGCAATGTCACCCCCTGGCAGACATTCGAGAACCTGGGCGGCATTATCGACCGGCTGGAGGCCTTCCAGCGCAGCGCGCCGACGCCAACGCCGCCCCCGCCGCCAACCCCCACGCCCGTGCTGCCGCCGACCCCCACGCCTGTGCCGCCGCCAGCGGCCACGCTGCAAGCAACGCTGCTGGCCGAGGCTGCGCGCCGTCAGGTGATCCATTTCAACCCTGACGCCAGCCTGCAGAAACGCATCTTTGCCGACGGCTTCGTGCCCAACTCGCCTGAGTTCGAGGTGGAGTTCGGCAACGGACGTTATGTTGCCCAACGCGCCGAAAACCTGGCCAGCGGCGCGGTGCGCGTCTACTACGTGCGCAGCGGCGACTGGAACAACGTGGCCTATCATGGACGTGATATGGGGCCGGCTGTGGTATAATTGCGCTCTGCTCACGATGCGTGACGCGTCAGCGCAACCTGCAACGTGCAATCTGCAACCCGCAACTCTTCCAAGGAGACTCATCGATGCCCCCTGAAATCTACGACATGAACGGCAACCGCCGCGATGAGGCCTGGCTGCGCGAGAAATACGGCAATGTCCAGTTTCTCGACGCGGGCGCTGGCCCCAAGTTCAGGCTTGTGCGCGTGGACGAGACCGAGGGTCCGGCCGTGATCAAAGTGCGCCTGCTGGACCAGCAAGGCCAGGCGCTCGTCGGCCAGCCGGTGGCTAACCACTGGCCCGATTCCACGCTGCCCTACCTGGGCAACTCAGGGCTCAAAACTCTGTGGCGCGACCAGGCGGTCTACCAGAGCACCGACGGCGCGGGCTTCACTGGCTTCGGCATCGGCGTCGGCTCCTACATCCGCGATCTGCAAGCAGGTGGGCCGCATACCCTCTGGGTGCTCAGCCCCTCGCTGGCCAGCGATGGCCTGTCGGGCGTCGGCATGCTGGGCGGCACCAATCACGCGGGACCGCTCTTTCTGACCTTCCAGGTCGGCGAGGATGCGGCAACTCCTCCGCCGCCGCCGCCTCCGCCTCCTCCGCCGCCGCCACCCCAGGAACCTGGCACAGTCAGCAATGAGCTGTTGATGGCCAAGCTGGAGCAGATCCATAGCGACGTGCAGCGGCTGATGGCGCACCTGGGCGCCGATCACAGCTAAACCGGCCACAGATTGCACGGATTCTACGAATAGGCGGATGTCGTCCGGCGAATTCGTGTGATTATCCTGAAAACAGCGCTCTGGCCGGTCTCCGACCGAGCCAGCTAGGTTTTCGTGGGCCGTGGCGCCCGACCGGCATGGAAAATTCGTGGCATTAGTTCGACCCTAGGCGCAGCCGGGCCTCTTGACCGAGGCCCGGCTGTTTATTGACAAAGCGCGCTGTTCTGGCTATGCTAGCTGTCCATGAACGAAGACACCCTGCGCGCAATGCTGGAGCGGGTGGCGGCCGGCCAGGAAAGCATCGACCAGGCTGTGGCTGCGCTGCGCACCCTGCCCTTCGAGGACATCGGCTTCGCCAAGCTGGATCACCATCGCACCCTGCGCTGGGGCTTTCCTGAGGTGATCTTTTGCCCTGGCAAGACCGCCGACCAGGTGGCCGGCATCGTCGAGCGGCTGGCCGAGCGCAGCCCGCGCCTGCTGGGCACGCGCGCCACGCTGGAACAGTTCCAGGCTGCGCAAGCCCGCGTGCCCGAACTGCGCTACCATGAGGCCGCGCGCGCCCTGTGGCTGGAGCGCGAGCCTGACCGGCCGCTCAAGGCGGGCGTGATGATCGTGGCGGCCGGCACCAGCGACCTGCCCGTGGCCGAGGAGGCTGCGCTGACCCTGCGGCTGATGGGCCATGAGCCGCAGGTGGTGGCTGATGTCGGCGTGGCCGGCCTGCACCGCCTGCTGCCGCACGTGCCTGCATTGCAAGCCGCCCACGTGGTGATCGCCGTCGCGGGCATGGAAGGCGCGCTGGCCAGCGTGGTGGGTGGACTGGTGGCCTGTCCCGTGATTGCCGTGCCCACTTCCATCGGTTACGGCGCCAGCTTTGGCGGTTTGGCTGCACTGCTGGCCATGCTCAACAGTTGCGCGTCGGGCGTGGCCGTGGTCAACATCGACAACGGCTTCGGCGCTGGGCATATGGCGGCAGTGATCAATGAGTTGGCCTATCGGGATGTAACACGTACCCCGTAATGCGTAACCCGGAGAGTCTCCGCATGGCGCATATTCCGGGTTACGTGTTACGTGTTACGAGTTACGTGTGGCAGATATCAATCATGAATGACGAGTTGAACAGCAAACTGAACAACCTGCGGGCCACGCTGCGTTCTTTGGGATCGGTGCTGGTGGCCTATTCGGGCGGCGTGGATAGCGCGCTGGTGATGGCTGTGGCGCATCAGGAGTTGGGCGAGCGGGCGCTGGCCTGCATCGGCGTGTCGCCCAGCTACCCGACGCGCGAGATGCGCGCGGCGATCCAACTGGCCGAGCAGCTGAACGTGCCCTACCGATTGATCGACACCGAAGAGACGCTGGACCCCCGCTACGCCGCCAACCTGGCCGATCGCTGCTATTTCTGCAAGACTGAGCTGCACGATCAGTTGCAGGCGCTGGCGCAAGCGGAAGGCTGGGCAGCGGTCGTAGACGGCAACAACGCCAGCGACCTGGGCGATTACCGGCCGGGCATGACCGCCGCGCGCGAGCACGGCGTGCGATCCCCCTTGCTGGAGGCCGGTCTCACAAAGGCCGACGTGCGTGAGCTGGCCCAGGCGCTGGGGCTGCCGGTGTGGGACAAGCCGGCCATGGCCTGTCTCTCGTCGCGCGTGCCCCACGGAACCCCCATCACCCCTGAGCTGCTGCGCCAGATCGAGAGCGCCGAGGACGCGCTGGCGGCGCTGGGCTTCCGCCAGTTCCGCGTGCGCCACCACGGCGAGGTCGCCCGCCTCGAGCTGCCGGCCGAAGACTTGCCCAGCGCCCTGGCCCAGCGCGATGCCATCGTCGCCGGCGTCGAGGCCGCCGGCTACCGCTTCGTGGCCCTGGACCTGGCCGGCTTCCGCTCCGGCTCCCTCAACGGAGCCAATAGACAAGTGGCAGCCATTCCGCTGCTGAACGAGAACGCCTGATGATTAGGTGATTAGGTGATTGGGTGAATAGGTGACTCGATTGCCCAATCACTCAATCACTCAATCACCCAGTCACCCAATCACCCGATCTTTCGCCCCATGATCGCCTACCTCGACCTTCCCGCCGGCTTGTCCGGCGACATGTTTCTGGGCTGCCTGGTGGACGCTGGCTGGCCGATCGAGGCACTGCGCTCGACCGTCGCCGCGCTGGGGCTGCCGGACGGCTCCGTACAGGTGTATGCCGAGCAGGTGCAGCGCGGGCCACTGCGCGCCACGCTGGTTCACGTGGACGCAGCCGAAACCGCGCAGCACCGCCACCTGAGCGACATCCGTGAGCTGATCGAGCGTTCCAGTCTGGCGCCTTGGGTGCAAGCCCACGCCATCGCCACCTTTGCCCGCCTGGCCATGGCCGAGGCGCGCGTCCATGGCGAGCCGGTGGAGCAGGTCCACTTCCACGAGGTCGGCGCGCTGGATGCCATCGTGGACATGGTGGGCGCGGCCGCAGGGCTGCACAGCCTGGGAGTCGAGCAGCTCTACGCGTCGGGCGCGCCGCTGGGTAGCGGCTGGACGCAGTCGGCGCACGGCCAAATCCCCCTGCCCGCCCCGGCCGCATTGGAGCTGTTGAGCGCGGCCAAGGCCCCCACCCGTCCGGCGCCCGGCCCTGGCGAGCTGGTGACGCCCACCGGCGCGGCCATCCTGGCCCAGTATGCCCGCTTCGAGCAGCCGGAGATGCGGCTGGTGCGCGTCGGCGTCGGCGCGGGGCAGCGCGATCCGGCCTGGCCCAACGTGGCCCGGCTGCTGCTGGGAGAGCCGCTGGCGGCCGGCCCGATGGTCGAGATCAGCACCAACATCGACGACATGAACCCAGAGCTGTATGGCGCGGTCACGCAGCGGCTGTTTGCGGCCGGCGCGCGCGACGTGTGGCTGACTCCTGTGCAGATGAAGAAGGGGCGGCCGGGGATTGTGCTGTCGCTCATAGCGCCGGCTGCGCTGGAAAGCACCCTCAGCGACCTGCTGCTGCGCGAGACCACCACCTTGGGTGTGCGCGTTCACGCCGTGCATCGCCACGAAGCCGGCCGCGCACAGCGTGCGGTGGAAACCCGCTACGGCCCCATCCAAGTCAAGCTCAAACTGATCGACGGCGTTGTGTGGGGCGCGATGCCGGAATACGACGACTGCCAGCACGCGGCCGAGGCAGCAGGGGCGCCGGTGCGGTTGGTATATGAGGAAGCGGCGGCGCAGGCGCGACTCCTGTAGTAGGTCACGTTACCAACGTGACAATCGGGTCACAGCCCCAATGTCACGTTGATAACGTGACCTACGGCGTCACGTTGATAACGTGACCTACGGCGTCGAGGATATCCCTAACTCCCATCTCCTCCAAGTCGAACCAGGTATTCTGGGGATCATCCAGCCGGAACCAGGTGTATTGCTGGCGCACGAAGCGGCGCGTCTGCTGCTTGATGGCGGCCACGGCGTCGTCGTGGCTCAGATCCCCGTGTAAATATTGGATCATCTGGCGGTAGCCCAGGCCGGTCAGGGCGGGAAGCTGTGGGGAATAGCCGACATCCAGCAGGCGCTGCGTCTCGGCCAGCAGGCCGCGCGCCAGCATCTCGTCCACCCGTTGATCGATGCGGGCATAGAGCGAGTCGCGCGGCCGGGTCAGGCCGACACGCACGATACGGTACGGGGGCGGCGCAGCAGCCTGCAGCTCGCTGATCGGCCGGCCGCTGACCAGGCAGACCTCCAACGCGCGCAC
>JBAQCH010000315.1:0-13035 GCA_049294015.1 Anaerolineae bacterium | reverse complement strand
TCAACGCGCTGGGCCATGTGCTGCTGGGCAAGCTGGCCGACCAGGAGCCGGTGGAGATCGACGGCAAGCCCTTCGCGCTGGAGGATATCGTGGCGAATCCGGCGCAGTCGGATGGCTGGGCGCGGCTCGCGACGGAAGCACAGTTGCTGGCTGAGGCGTCGGCGGCCGACCGGGTGACGCTGCACTTCAGCTCGCCGACCACGTTTCGCACCGGTGACATGAACTTGCTCTTTCCCTTGCCCACCAGCGTGTTCGGCAGCCTGGCCCGCAAGTGGGAAGCCTTCTGCGCGACGGCGCTGCCGGCCAACCTGGATGTGTTTATCACCGACCAGGTGGCGGCTGAACGGTACCAATTGGAGACGCAGGTGGTCCACTATGGCGGCCACCAGTTCAACGGCTTCGTGGGCGACTGCCAGTTCCGCCTGCTGCACAAAGACCCGGTCTACTGCCGGGCAATCAACGCGCTAGCCAAGTTCGCCCTGTTCGCGGGGGTGGGCCAGAAGACGACGCAAGGGCTGGGCCAGACGCGGCGCATCGACCAGGCCGCATCAGGCTGATACTCCATCCAGCAATCCGTCCGAGACCGATAGTCGCAGCTCGGGATCTGTGCTATGATGAAGTCCTGGCCGGCCGATGGGCGCGGCTGTTCCGGGGTCAGCGCAGTCGGAGGGTGTATGCTGCTGCAACCAACACGCCAAGAGACCGACGAGATGATCTTTCAAGCAGGCATTGGAACGGCGCAACTCAGCCGCCTTGGGCTGCTGGTCGCCCGATTCTATCATTGGATTATCGCCGCCTTCACTATCACCATTGTCATGCTGGCAGCGCTGCCCAGCATGACAGCGCCCACTGTGGCGCTCTGGCTGGCGCTCTACCTGACCTATTTCGCGGCGCGCAAGCTGATGAACGAAACCTGGCGTCAGGTATTCTACCGCCCGGAAGTGCAATTCGTCCGAGCACAAATTGGCGTGATCGCGGTTGCCTTGCTGATCTATTTCTCAGGCCCCAGCGCGCAGCAAGCCAGCCTTTGGCTGCTGTTCGTCTTGGTCCTACAGCTTGTTAGCAAACACTGTTCGACCTCCAGCTTCCTCATTTGCCTGGTAGAGGTGTGGGCTGTACTGATCGTCGTGCGAGGGGTTCAGGTCGGCCAGATGGCAGGGCTAGAGGTTCTGATCGTACAGAATCTTGACGTAGTTGCCCAGTGTCTCTGGATCGGCCTCTTGGCCTTTGTCATCCACTATCTGGTGCGCAATATCGACGCCCGCCAAGAGACAATCTCCGGCTACGAATTGGTCGATGCGCTGTCGGGACGGCTCGAGACCCTGACCGATGCTCAGGCAAAGTGGGAAGCCGTGCTTGACACATGCCTCAAGGTCGTGCAAGGCCAATCGGCGACGCTATGGATGTGCGACCACAAGACCCAGGAACTGCGGCTCTTTGCGCAATCGACGGCGCGGCGCGCCGAGCCGAAGGCTTCGCTCAGCGACGGCGAGACAATCCCTATCTCGTTGTCGCTGACCGAGCATCATGTCCTGGCCTTGGTGGCGCGCCAAGGATCGCCATGCTACTACGTGGTAGCGACACAAATCGGATCGTGTAAAGATGGCGAGAAGATGCAGTTACCGCGCCCTCCTGGCTTCAAGATGGTGAACTCCCTGATGGTCATCCCGATCACAGAAGACCCTGAGGTGCAGGCCAAGACCATTGCTCTGTTATGCATTGGCTACGATCGCGCCCCGCAGCCGAGAGGTGTAATCGGCGACTACCAGAGTCTCCTGACCAATATGGTAGTGCGTATTCGACCGCTCTTCCGCTACGAGCAAAACCTTCTGGAACTGGCAGCGCTCCAGGAGATCAGCCGGCAGGTGTCGATGGGGGTCGATCTTGAACACGTGCTAGACAGCATTCTCGATGCCACGGTCACCCGGCTTGGCTTCGAGTTTGCTGTCGTGAGCCTGGTTGAGCCAGATCGTGGGATCATCCGGGCGCTCAAGGGCGTCAACGTCCCAGGCAGTTGGATTCGGCGCGCCACCTTCCCTCTGAACGGCGCGAACATTCGGGCCGACATCGTACGTACGGGCGAGTTGGAAATCGTCGACGGATGGGATGAGCGTTTGGACCAACGGCTGTGGAAGAAACACAGCCAACATAATATGGTTCGGGTCTTCGCGCCGATCACAATAGTCGACCAGGCTACGCAGCAGGAAAGAACCATTGGCGTCGTCGAAGCCGGATGCCGCAAGATCCACCGACCAACCCTCGATGACCAGCAAGTAGCTATGCTGCGCTCCTTTGTCAATCAAGCGGCGGTTGCCATCGAAAAGGCTCATCTCTTCGATCGCATGGAAGAGAAGACGGAGATCCTGACCAGCTTGCACAGTGTTGGACAAGCGATTGCAGCCGCACGCGATCTGCCCAGCGTGTGGGAGGAGATTGCCTCCAGCGCTCAACGCATCTTGCGAGCGGATATTGTGATGCTCTACCCGTATCAAGAGGAGGAGCACCGACTTCTGACGCCGCACGTTCGCGGGACACTTTACGGACGCCAGCCGCCTGACTACATGCTCAAAGAGTCTGGCGTTTTGGCCAAGATCATCCGGGACAAGTCAGCCTACTACGCGTCCGATGCTCTGCGTGATCCTTATCTCAATCCCGTCGTAGCCGACGTTGTGCTCAAGACGAGCGAGGCCAAGCATCGCAGCTTTACCCAGCGGCAGAACATCCGCTCGTTTGCCGGACTGCCGTTGCTGGCTGGCGGACACATTGTCGGCATCATGTGCGTCAACTACCGCCGACGCCACTTGTTTGCCGACGATGAACAACAAATTCTGGAGCTTTTTGCCCAACAGGCCGCTATTGCTATGAAAAACGCCGCAATCAACGCGCTGGAACGCCAGATTACGGCTGACGAGGAACGCAGCCGTCTGTCGCGCGAGCTGCACGAGTCGGTGTCGCAGTATCTGCCGGCCATCAAGTTCATGGCGTCGACAGCCCGAGAACAGCTAGGCTGTTGTCAGGAGGAAACGGCGGCCTGGCTGGTTAAAATCCAGTCGGCGGCCCAGGCCGTATTGAACGACGTGGAGTTCAACCTGTTCCAGCTCAAACCTGTGACCCTTGAACACGGCCTGGTAGCCACGGTCGAGACCGACATCCAGTTCCTCAGGGGTTGTTTCGGCAGCAACATCACACTGACAAACAAGGTGGCTGAGACGTTGGATGCCACGGTGCAGGACGAAGTCTTCATGGTTGTTCGTGAAGCGATCACCAACGCCGCACGCCATGCCCACGCGAGCCATGTCCAAGTGCGCTTGACGACTCGCAATGGCCGGCTCTATTTCCTCGTGAAAGACGATGGCTGTGGCTTCGATCCACAGCATCTCTCGCCAAAGCCGCATCATGGCCTGCACAACATGCGAGCCCGCATGGACTTGATCCGAGGCAGCTTGCACATCCGCAGCGCACCCGGTGCAGGCACCATCATCCGAGGCCGAGTTTGTAGCAGGAGCGACAACCATGGATTGCGCTAACAGCGACAAGATCACTGTCGTCTTGGTGGAAGATCACCCCATCTTTCGCGACGCCCTGCGGGGTTACATTCAGGTCAAGAACGACAAACTCCTGATCCTGGGTGAAGCAGAGACGTCGCTGCAAGCGCTGAGCCTGGTCGAAGAGAAAGTGCCTGACATCGTGCTCTTCGATCTGGAACTCAAGGACGGGTCAGCGCAGCGAGGCCTTCAGGTCATTAGCCAGATCAGAGAAATCAGCCCCGCCACCAAAGTGGTTGTCTTGACTGGCTACGGCGATCACATTTTTGCTGCAATCAAGGCCGGCGCCACAGCCTATCTGCTCAAGCGCAACGTGCAACCCGATGAAGTATGCGCCATGATCCAGCAGGTGCATGCCGGACGTCCTCCCCTTGATCCTGATGTGGCGAGCCAACTATGGACCTACTTCCAGCAGGAGCTGCCGTTGCAGGAAAGACCAGACGAATCGCTGCAACGCCTTTCTGAACGTGAGCGCGAGGTGCTTCAACTGGTGGCTCAGCGCATGTCCAACCAAGAGATTGCGGACGCGCTGGTGATCAGCGTGAAGACGGTCAAGACCCACGTGAGCAACATCCTCGACAAGCTGCATCTCTCCAACCGGGAACAGCTACGATTTCTCGTGCTGGCTGGACGTCCTACTCTGGGCAGCGATAGGTAACTGTCAGTCGTAGGACTGTTCATCCGCCCCATACTTCTACGGGGCTGACCAAGACCGGCTTTCTGAGCCGGTCTTTTTGTTGCAATCAATCCGCCCCAGGATCGGTCTTTGCCTCTTGAGAATCGCGCCGGCAATTTGATAGACTTGCGGGTGAGAGCAAGCGCCGTTTTCACTGCTAGCTGCCGACCAGCTAGCCCCAGGCGCCGCACCGATGAGCCAGCCGGCTCGATCTACACCTGGAGGTTAAGGTGACATGAGCGGAATTACCGATCTTTGGCGCACAGGCCGAGGCTGCTGCCTGGCCATCGTTGCCCTGGCGCTCCTTCTGCTCCTTGGCGCCTGCGTGGCCCTGGGCTGGGGCGTGGCGAAGTGGACCGAGGCGGCTGAGGAGCCAGGGCTGGACGTGATGTTGCTGATCGACCAATCCGGTTCGCTGTGGGAGCTGGGCGGCGTGGGCACGGACCCGGAAAGGCTGCGCATGGAAGGCGCACGGCTATTTGCTGCCACCCTGGGCGTCGATGGCGCAGCGAACAGCTACCGGGTGGGCGCCATGTACTTTGGCAGCCAGCCGCGCTTGATCTCTCCCCTGACGCCGCTGACCGGGCCAGACAACGACCGCGAGGCGCTCTTGGCGGCCCTGGCCGCTGACCCGCAGCCCATGGGCTGGACCGACATTAACGCCGCTCTGGCGCTGGCCTACCAGGAGATCTTCACAAGTGAGCGGGCGGAGTCTAACCGGCTGAAGGCGCTGGTTCTGTTTACCGATGGCCGGCCGCAGACCGATGCGCTCACCACACCTGCGGCCACCCAGGGCTATCTGGACGCGCTGCGCACACAAATCCAGGCGTTCACCGACCAGGGGGCTGTCGTCTACACTGTGCTGTTGAGCAACGCGGCTAGCGATGCGGACCCGTTGACACGCGACGTCTACCGGCCGCTGTGGGTCGAGCTGGCCGAGGCAGGCAAGGGCGTTAGCTTCTACGATGCTCGCTCCAGCCAGGACCTGGCGCCCATCTATCACGACATCGTGGCGCAGCTCCACCGCAGCAGCAGCCAGGGTATGGTGCTGCGAGAAACCGTGCAAGACGCACTGGAAGCGACGGTCGACGTGGCTGCTGGCTGGCAGAGCGCAACTTTCGTCGTTCACAAGAGCGTTCCTGGCATGCAGGTAGTCCTGGTCAGGCCAAACGGCCAAGTGGTGAGCACCGATGCGCCGGGCGTGCGTTACAGCGGCCAACTGGACCGCCGCTACGAGACCTGGACGATCGACCAACCGGCTGCTGGCCAGTGGCGGGTGCAAATTACTGGCCGCGGCGCCGTCGCTGTGTGGCTGGACTATCAACTGCTGCCGGCAACGCCGACGGCCAGCCCGACTGCAACGCCCTCGCCAACGGCAACCCGCAGCGCCACAAGGACGGCAAGCTCCCCAGCCACGGCAATGCCTGGGCCTTCGCCAACAGCTACGGCGACGCCGCTGACCCTGGCTGCGCCCCGGCTGGAGATCATGCAGCCGCAACCCGGCACGCGCTACGCGCCTGGCGCTGCAGCGGCGGTGCTGATCGAGGTTGCCAGCGTCCAACCGGACACCCTGGCGGTTAGCGTAGCCGGCGGCGACCTGGCAGGGCCCCAGGTAATCACCCTAACCCAGGACATAGTGGAAAATGGCATCTACTGGCAAGGCCAGAGCGCCCCTTTGCACGCTACGGGCAACTACACGCTGACTGTGAGTTGGAGCAGCGAGCTGGGGCGGGGCGTGGTTGTACATGAACAGCGCCAGGTACCGTTCACAGTGGCCAAACGCACCTTTCCGGCTGGCTGGCTGGCCGGCGCTGGCCTGGGTTTAGCCGCGGCAGCCGTCGTGGGCCACAGCGTCCGTCGGCGACGCAGCCGCCCGCACCTGGCAGGCGTGTTGCGGCTGACGCGTGGCCCGGCCGGCCAGACGGTGGGCCAAAGCTGGGATCTGAGCGCGGGACGCCGGCAGTCGGCCACCCTGGGCAGCGGTAGTCGCTGCGATGTGCTGTTGGCGCATGACCCGCAACTGCCGGCGCAGGCGGCGGTCATCCAAATCAGCAGCCAGAGCGACGCGGGCAGCGCTCCCCTGTTGATCGACCTGACGCCAGAGGGCCGCGTTCGGATCAACAGCGAACCCATCGTCAAGCAGGCTGCGCTGCGCGACGGCGACGCCATTGAACTGGGCGCCTATCATCTGCGCTATGAGAACCTGGCTTTGCGACGCCAGGCGCAAAAAACCTCTCCGCCCCGCAGACTAACGGACCTGGACCTCGGGTGGCCGGACACTCCGCAGGCGCAGCCTGTCACCCCATCAACTGCCCAAGGATGACACGCCGTCGCAACCTTGTCACCCTGAGTGACGTTCGGCGAAAGGTCTCGGCGCACACCACAGGAGAACACCATGTTAGCAAACGATCTGACCCCTGCAACCATCGGGACATTCGGCAAGGACACAGGAGGACCCATGTTACACGGCAACCAAACAACGACCAACGGCCATGAAGGCGCGCCTGGCAGGCAAGGCCAGACAGACAACCAGATGAAGCCCTTTGTAGCCCAACCCTGTCTGGTAATCGGCGGCGGCGGCATGGGCCACCGCAGCGTCTTGGCCTTGAAGGCGCATCTGGTCGATACCTTCGGCGCCGTGCCAGCAGGCATCCGCCTGTTGGCATTCGACATCGACGACGAGAACCTGTCGCTGCGCGCCGGCGGCCGGTCGGTGTCTTTGGAGCGGGACGCAGAGCTGTTCTGTCTGGGACCGATCCCGGTAGCTCGCATCAAGCAGAACCTCAAGAATCTGCCGACCATCGAGGAGCGGCTGCCTAGCATCCACGACCTGGCGCCGATTGCGGCGGCGCGAGCAGCCAAGCAAGTGCGCGCGGTCGGCAACTTGGCGCTGCAGTGGCGATTCTCCCTTGTGCGTAAGGTCCTACAAAACGCCGTCTGGCAGTTGGCGGGACGCGACAACCGCGGCGACGACAACCTGGCAATGGATCCGAGCCGCGGCATCAAGGTAATCCAGATTGGCTCGATCTGCGGCGGCACCAACGCCGGCATGTTCATCGACCTGGGGCTGCTGGCCCGCAGTGAGCTCGAGGCGCTGGGCACGCTGGGCGACGCCTGTACCGTGATCGGCATTGGCATGTTGCCGGGCGCATTTCGCGGGGTGCAAGGTCCCAACCTGGCGCCCAACGCTGTCGCCTCGCTGCTGGAAGTGGAGGCGGTCACCATGAACGGTCGCACGCCTCTGCGCTACCGCGATGGCGCCGTGATCGAGCCGACGCGGCCTCCCTTCGACATGTACCTGCTGATCGACGCTGTGGACGAAGGCGGCCGGGTTTGGGTGAGTACCGATGAGCTGTGCCAGATGGTGGCGCGCGCAGCCTTGGTGCTGGCCGCCAGCCAACTGGGCGAACAAGGAGAAGGCGAACTGGACAATCTGGATGAGGTGCTCAGCCAACGTACAGCCGATGGCCACGGCACCTTTTTCGGCAGCCTGGGCTTATCGGTTCTTGAGTTCCCGGCCGAGGCGCTCTACGACCTTTTCACGGCGCAGTTTGCCCACACGCTGCTGCGCGACGGGCTGTTGCGCCGTGACCCAGCGCGGCAGCAAGAGCAGGCCACGACAGCGCTGAGCTGGCTGCAGGCACAGGGTTTTGCCCCGGCCACCCTGCTGGCTGAGATTGGCCGCGACGAAACCGGCGCGCCGTTGGCAGTTACGGTGATCGACGCGCCAGCCAGCTTGCAGCGCGTTGCCGAGCATCAGGCGGCGCAGGAGGCGATGCAGTACGTCCAGGCCTACGGTCGCCTGCGGGTGGACGGCGACTTTCGCGTGGCCGTGCGCAACAACGGCCGCGCGCTGGCAGAGCACGCCACACGCCAGTTGCACAGCCAGGTTCATGCACTGGTCAACGATCCGCAGCAGGGGTTGGTCAGCGCGCAGGGGTTCCTGGCAGAATTGGCCCGACGGTTAGGAGAGTTGCAAGCGCTGCTTGCTGGTCGCCTGCAGGCGGCGCGCACGGCGCAGAGCGACGCCGAGAAGGAGCTCGAACAGGCGACAAGCGACCTGATCCGGGCGCCCGAAGCCATCTGGCCGTTTCGGCGCACGCGCATTGCAGCGGCGTTGGACCGTTACCTGCAAGTCAACCAGGCCATGTTGGCGGCGCGCCTGGAGGGGGTCGTGCTGGACCAGGCAGTTAGTCTGGCTGCCACGTTGGCCCGAGAGGCGGCCGAGCAATCTCGCCAACTGGCCCTGTTGCAAGGACGGCTGGAGGCGGCAGCAGCGCTGTTGGAGCAGCAAGCACGCGAGCAGCGCAATCGACTGGAACGGCGGCGCGGCCACCAGGCCTTGAATCTGCTGGACGAGGGCTATCTGCGCCAGCTCTATCACAGCCATGCGCCCACCCTGAGCGCCGGACTCCATACACTGCTGGCCAGCGCTGGCCGCGAGGGGGCCGCAGCCTGGCGCACTCTGGACCCGGCCGAGTTGGCAGCGACCATTCAGCACGCGGGCGCCGCGAACAGCTTCGAGGCGCTGCGAACCATGTCGGTTGAGCAGGCGTTGGTCGAGCGAGACGACTACTCGCCGGCCGCGCGGCTGGCTGCGCTGTTGGACGAAGCGCGGCCAGCCTGGAATATCGACGAAACCCGCCTGCCAGGCGGAGACGCCAGCTTGCGCCGCATCACCGTGGTTGGCGTGCCAGATCACACCCGCACGATCTTCCGCGGGACGACGCGCCAGTTGGTGTCCATCCACTCACCCCGCACTGTGTTGGCGTTGTCGTTGACAGTAGGAGCGCCGTATGCAGCCTTGCAGGCGTGGCCGGCCTACCTGGCCGAATACGAGCGGGCGCGCCGCCTGCGGCCGTTGCACACACTGCCGGCCTTTCAGATCGAGAGCAACGATGCGCAACTGGCCCTGGCGTTAGGTCTGGTCTTCGGTCAGGTGTTCACGCGCGGCGTCTACTTCTACTACCGGCCCAGCGACCCGCTGGCTGCCGAGGTGCGACTGGCGCAGGGAGTTGCCAACGCCATCAAGACGCTGCACACCCGCTCTGACCTGGCGCAGGAGATTCTGGACCGGGTGGAAGGAGAGGTTGAGCACATCGGTACACGCGCAGCTTTGGAGCGGTTGACGAGCTACGCCGCGCCTGGCGAGAGCGACGACGACAGTACGCGCCAGTTGAAGCTGGCGGTCAGGCGCTACGCCGAGGCAATCCAGGCCAACGTGCGGGTAGCCGCCCGGCAAGGATAATGGAGGCGCCATCATGACAACGCGCATCAGTCAACGGCCAGCTCGTCGCACGCTGGTGCTGGCTTTGGGCCAGCGCGGGCTGGCAATTGCCACGGCGTTTCAACGCCGGCTGGCCGAACGATCCTGGACGAGCGCCTATCTGGCGACGGTTGCCCTCGTCGACGGAAACAGCGAGGTCGGCCAGCCGGCGCCGCGGGTCAGCGGCGGGCTACACGTCATCCCAATCGATGGCTACCCAGTGACCGCAGAAGGCCCTGGGGCAGACCAAAACGCGCTGCGACAGCAGGTGCTTGCTTCGGGACAAACGCTGTCCGCGGTGCTGGTGGAAAGGTTGATGGGCATCTCGCGCGTGCAGCCCACGCAAGGCCCTTGGGGCGCTGCGCCTAAACTCAGCCCAGAGGTAGACGTGGTGCTGACGTGCGCTCTGGACGAACCGCTGGCCGGCGCCTGCCTGCTGGACGCGACCTATCTGGTGCGCCACCTGGTCCACCAGCGGCTGAACGCAGCCCCCCAGATAGCGGCCCTGCTGCTGCTGCCGGAGATGGAAAGTGCGCACGATCCTCAACCGGCTGTGGTTCGCTGCCGCGCTGTGCTGCGAGAACTGGACAGGGTCATGACTCCGCACGATGGCTTCTTCACGACCTGGAGCAGTGACCTGACCGTGGAAGGATGGGGACCGCCCTTTGACCGCGGCTGTTACCTGCTGGGGACGCTCAATGCCCAGAGTCTGAGCCTGGCTTGCGCGGATGAGCGCAACGAGCTCGCCGGCGAGATCCTGCTGCAACTGACCACGACAGGACTGGCGGATCTGTGCGGCGGGCCGCCCAGCGCTGCCTTAAGTTGGCGATCAGGCAAAAAGTCCCAGAGCTACGCCGGCGTCGGACTGGCGGCCTGGGTCTATCCGGCAGAGCGGTTGATCGATCACGTCAGCCGGCGCATGGCCGGGGAGCTTTTCGACGCATGGCTGACGCCGCAGGGCGGGCTGGGAGAGGAGGCCAGCCCCAACCAGCACAACGCAGGCGCGGCTGTTGGTTGGGAGGATCAGGCGGCGGCTTTCGGGTTGGGCAGCAGCGCAACGCCCGACGCGCTGAGAGATCAGGCGCTGCCAGCCGACGAGTTCGATGCCAGCGCGCTGTGGCGGCCGCTGGATCACCGGCTGACGTGGGCGACAGCACGCACGCTGCGCGCTGCGCTGGACCAGCAGATGGCTGCACGACTGGAAGACCTGGCCGCGCAGCGCCCTGCACTGGACCAGAGCGCCGCTCAGATTGGCCAGCGTTTAGGTGAACAACTGGCGCAGACCATCACCAGGACACTGGACAAGCCAGCGCCAGGCCGGCTGCCAGAGGCGGAGGCCTTGGCAGCCGCAGTCAAGCAATGGTTGAAGCAAGCGCAGGCAGGCAACAGGGCGGCTAGTGCGACGCGCTGGCACGCGCTGGAAGCGATCGAGCGCGAGCTGGACGCTGCGGGACGCCAACTGGACGGGAGTATCGCCGCGGGGTGCTTCCCGGAGGCTACCTGGCGTTCGCTGGCTGCCTTGCTACTGCGGCCGTTGCGGCTGTGGCGGATGGCGCGCCTGTTACCGGAGGTGCAGCGCCTGGCTGCCGCGTATGCAGCGCTGTTGCTACGGCAGAGTTTTCTGGCGCTGGAGGTGCTCAGATTTGATCTGGTCACGGCAATCTACGATACGGCGCTGGAGGCTGCCGATCGACGCTGCGCATGGTTGGCAGCGCTGAGCCAGTCGACGGCAGCAGCGGCAAGCCGCTTGCTGCCTGTACCCGCTGCCCCTTGCGGCGCGTTGGGCTTCGGCCTGGAACAATCCGTGCTGACGCCAGAAACGACGGAGGCGCTTACCATCTGGGTGCGCGGGCCATTGACTGATTTTTTGACTGACGTGGCGTCGGGGCCAGACCGACTGTCCGGTTGGCCCGTTGCCGACCCGGACGGCGAAGACATGGCCGGCGTCTATCTGGCTTGCGCGCGCCAGCGCTGCGCCGGCCCGCTGCGAGCGCTTACCATCGACCGGCTGATCGTCGATGCGCTACCTGATCCGCGCAGCCGTCTGGAGGCGCTGGAGGCGCTGGCGGAGTCGGCCAGCCCGTTTCTCGCCTGGGACGAGACGAGGATGCACAGTCTGGAACACGACGTGCTCTACTCATGTTTGGTGCTGGGGCTGGGCGAGGGCGCAAGCTCGCTGGCGCTGGCGGATGCAGGCGAGCTGTTGTTCGCTCAAGTGGCGCAGACCGGGGAGTTCCAACGCGTGACGGCGCTGAGCATGGTGCAAGGACTGCCGCTGGACGCGCTGGTGGGGTGGGGGGAGAATACCACAGCGGATGAAGACAGCGGATGGTCGGAAGACGGTAAATGGCCGGACAACGGCGAATTGACGGAAGGCGGCGAATGGCAAGAAGGCGGCGAATTGACGGACGACAGAGAATGTCCAGACGGCGGCGAAGGGACGGAAGACAGCCAAGGGTCGGACGACCAACTGTGGAAGCGAGGAAACGATGATGCAACACACTGAGTTTGGAGATGACGGCGGGCTGCACGGCGGTCTTGGGTCGCTGCTGGACTCGCTGAACTGGGATCACGTGCGGTCGGAGGTGACGGACGAAGGCCAGGCGCGGGTGGCGTTGGTGGGCCTGACAGGCGCGGGCAAGTCGACCCTGCTCAACGCCATGCGCGGCTGGGAGGTGTCCCCTGTCCAGCATCAGCTTGGGGCCGGCAGCCAGATGGAGGATCTCGGCCTGTTCCTTCTGGCCGATCTGTCCGAGCGTGGGCCGGCGGCCAGCGGCGCAACGTCAGCGTTGAGCGACGGCGCCGAGGATCCGTGGATTTGGGAGTTGCTGACGCAGGCTGATGTGATCGTCTTCGTGTTCGACGGCGCGCTGCATCTGAATGGTGATGTCGGATTGGGCGCTGACGCCGGCGAGAATTCCCTGGCGGCCAGGCGCCAGCGTTGGCAACTGGCCGAATATCAATGGTACAGCCGCATCAAGGCGCTGGGCCGGCCGGTGGCCGCGGTGTTGAGCAAGCGCGACCTGTTGCAGCAGGAGCAGCGCGAGCAGGAGGTGTGCAGCACCCTGGCGCAGCGGCTGGTGGCAGCAGTGACGCCGGTGTGCGCGCTGAACGAGGAGGAAGCGACGCTGGCTGTGTCGGGCCGGCTGCTGGAGGCGAACCCCAAGCTATTGGTGGCGCTGGGCCGAGAGCTGCCGGCCATCCGCCGCCAGGCTGCCCGCAAGCTGATCAACCAGACGGTGCTGTTTGCGGCGCTGGCTGGCCTGCAGCCGGTGCCGCTGCTGGACCTGCCGCTGCAACTGGGCTTGCAGATGCGCATGTTGCTGCGGCTGGATGCGCTCTATGGCCGCTCACAGCAAGGCGACGCCAGCCGGGAACTGATCGCCAGCCTGGCCGGCGGCATGGCCGTGCGCCTGCTGGCGCAGACGTTGGTCAAGTTCGTGCCGGTGCTGGGATGGGCGATCAGCGGCGCGTTGAGTGGGCTGAGCGCGTGGCTGCTGGGCTGGGGCGCGGTGGCCTTGCTGGAGGGGCGCCACCTGCGCCTACGC
>JBAQCH010000314.1:0-28637 GCA_049294015.1 Anaerolineae bacterium | reverse complement strand
GCCCCGGGTGCAGTCGGTGATCCAGGCGCGTCTGGGCCAGTTATCGCCCGGCGCGCAGGAGCTGGCGACCCTGGCCGCGACCATCGGGCGCTCCTTCACCTACGAGGTACTGGCTCACGCCTGCGGGCAGGAGGAGGATGCGGTAGTGCGCAGCCTGGACGAGCTGTGGCAGCGCCGCATCGTGCGCGAGCAGGGAACACGGGGCTACGACTTCACCCACGACCGCATCCGCGCCGTGGCCTACGCCGGAATCAGCCCGGCGCGCCGGCGGCTGCTGCACCGCCGGGTGGCGCAGGCCCTGGAGCATGTCCATGGCCCCGACGACGATAGCGTCAGCGCGCAGATTGCCGGCCATTTCCAGCAAGCTGGCGATCTACGTCAAGCAACACGCCATTACCAACGTGCCGCCGACGTGGCGTTGCGGCTGCTGGCCTATCAGGATGCCATCGCCATGCTCGAGATCGCGCTGTCCCTGGTACCTCAGTTGCCGGCGGACCCTGCCTTGGTCGAGCTCGAACTTGAACTGCAGATACAGCTATGCACAGCCTGGGCAGCCATCACCAGCTACCTGGGCAAGGAAGCTGAGGCCGCCTACCTACGGGCGCTGGCGCTTTGCCGGCAAGTGCGTCAGACTCCGCATCTGTTTACCGCGCTATGGGGGCTGCACGAGGTTGCGCTGTATCGGGCGGAGTATCAGGAGAGCCTGGTGTTGGCATTTCAATGCCTGGACATTGCAATCGAGCTCGGCGACCCCGGCCTGCTGTTGGAAGCACACCATGCCGTATGGGGTTCCTGCTACTTCCTGGGCGACTACGTTCAGGCATTCGAGCACATGCAAACTGGGCTGGCGATCTATGACCGGCTACAGCATGAGCCATTGAGCGTCCATTATGGGGTGCATGACGCCGAGTCGTGTGCGTTGTACGAAGGCGCTCTCGCCCTGTGGAACATGGGTTGCCTGGATCAGGCGCGCGACCGGCTGGCGCGCGCCGCGGCCCTTGCCAAAGAGCTCACGTTTCCGGCCAACATCGCTGACGCATACAGTTACGCCGGGTTCTTTTATCACCTGCTGCGCGACCCGGCCAGCACCGGGTTCTTTGCCGAGCCCGCCCTACAGATCAGCACCGACAAAGGCTATCCCTACACGCGTATCTTGAGCGCGGTGCTGTTGGGGTGGAGCCTGGCGATGCAGGGCCAGGTGGCGGAGGGACTGGCCCTGGCTCGCCAGGGCATGGATGACGCCGATGCGACCGGCTTGCGGCTGCACTACAGCCAGCTTACCGCGATGCTGGCCGAGATTCTCATCGCGGCGGGCAGGCACGAAGAGGCGATCCAGGCGCTCGACGAGGGCATCTGCCGCTTCGAGACGTATCACGACCTGCTGTGCGCCCCGGACTTGTGGTCGCTCAAGGGAGACGCTCTGCACGCTTTGAACGCCCCATGCGACGAGATCAAGGGCTGTTATCGGGCTGCCTTGTCCCTGGCGCGCCGGCTGGGTGCGCAGGTGTCGGCGCTGCGTGCTGCCACCCGACTCACGCAGGTGCAGCACGACCGCGGCCACGAGGAAGAGGGCTATCGTGAGTTGCAGGAAATCTACGACTGCTTTGCCGAGGGGCATGATACGCCTGACCTGCAGGCGGCGGCCCGCGTGCTGGCCGCCATTTCAAAACCGCCGTCGGATTGAGTGGTTGCTCGACGACCATTCGCCCCGGAAGCCACTCCAGCCATGTTTAACTCAGTTTGAAAGTGAAGAAGTTCGACTTCTCCGAGAAGTCGAACTTCTTGGCCGTCTAGCCGAGTTTGAACACCCCCAAAATCTTTCGATCAGGAGGCTCCTCCATGCATTCTGCCCGTAATCGCTTGCTAGCGTTGTGCCTTGTCATTGCTGCCGCCGGCTGCACGGCTCCATCGCCCTCACCTGCCAGCCCGTTGGCGACGGCTGCGCGCGCCAACATCGCCCGTACTGCTGCTGAACCACTGACCTTCACCGATTTCGATCCCAGCTCCGCCTGCACATCCGAGCTCTGGGTGCTGGCCAACGTCTACGAGACTCTGACCCGCTACACAGCGCTCGGCAGTGAAGATGCCTTGGAACCCGGACTGGCCACGTCCTGGTCCGTCTCGGACGACGGCCTGACCTGGACGTTCAACCTGCGCCAGGGAGTGACATTCCACGACGGCGTCGACTTCGACGCCAGCGCTGTCAAGCAGGCTATCGAGCGCACCAAACAGATCGGCCAATGCGCCGCCTATCTGCTGGAGCCGATCAGCGAGATCGAGACGCCGGACCCGCACACGGTCGTCTTCAAGCTGGCCTACCCGGCGCCGTTGGACGCCATCCTGGCCAGCCCCTACGGCGCATGGATCATGAGTCCGGGCGTCGCCGGCAAGGACGCGGCCTGGTTTGCCGCCGGCAATGAAGCCGGCACGGGACCCTACCGGTTCGCACGCTACGAACCGGGGCAGCGGCTGGTGTTGCAGCGTTTCGACGACTATTGGCGCGGCTGGCAGCCCGATCAATTCGATACGGTTGTCTTCGAGATGGTAGGCGACCAGGTGGCAGCCGAACAGATGCTGCGCGCAGGCGAGCTCGATTTTGCCAACCAGGTCGTCTTAGCCCCAGACCAAATGGCAAGTCTCGACGGGGATAGCGGATTGCGGCTTGACGCCGCCCCCAGCGCCGGCAATTGGGTGATCTTCCTGAATCACCGCCGTCCTCCCACCGACGATATACGCGTGCGGCAGGCGCTGGCCTATAGCTTCCCCTATGAGTCAGTCATCGCTCATACCATGCTTGGCAAAGGAACGCTGGCCCATGGCGCCGTACCCACCACTCTGTGGGGCCATGACCCCGAACCTTCGCGCTACGTCGAAGACCTGGATAAGGCGGCCAGCTTGTTGGAACAGGCTGGCCACGCCAACGGGCTGGAACTGACTTTCTCTTACGACCCCACTGAGCAGACGATGGCCGAGCTTTGGCAGGCCAACCTGGCCAAGATCGGCGTCACGCTCAAGCTGGAGCCCGCCGATTTCCCCATCCGATGGGACGCGGCCAAGAGCGCACCGGAAAACGCCCCCCAGGCCTTCCTACTCGTGTGGTCGCCGGACGTGGTCGATCCGTATTCCTACCTTTTCAACATGTTTCATTCCGAGGAACAACCGCTATGGAATCTAGGATTTTACAGCGATCCGGCCTTTGATACCCTCGTCGATCAAGCCCGCCGGCAGAGCGCCCTAGACCAGACTGCGGCCAGTGCGCTGTACGTGGACGCTCAAGGCATGTTGGCCGACGACGCGGCTGCCATCTACGCCTTGGACCTTCCGGAATTTAATGTTATCGCGAACGACATCCAGGGTTTCGTGACCAATCCTGCCTATTCGCATTTGGTTATCTGGTACGATGTGCGCCGCGAGAAGTGATCGATGATGCGCGCCGACTATCTCCTGCGCCGGGTGGCTACCTCGCTCCTCGTCATTGCCGGCGTCCTCACGCTGACGTTCTTCGTCACCCGCATCTTGCCATCGGACCCGGCGCAACTGATTGCGGGCCAACGGGCGCGGCCGGAGCAGGTGGCCGCCATTCGCAGCCAGCTCGGCCTCGATCGGCCGCTGCCCGAGCAGTTCGTGCGCTACCTGGGCGATCTGGCCCGCGGGGACCTGGGCCGGTCGTTCGCCACCAAGCGCAGCGTGGCTGAGGATCTGCGCATCTTTCTGCCGGCCACGCTGGAGCTGGTGCTGTGCGGCTATGCGCTGGCCCTGCTGGCCGGCATTCCGGCCGGCATCCTGGCGGCCGCCAGGGAGCGGGGCGTGTTCGACCGGGCCAGCGGGGTCGCGGCCGTGCTGGGCGCGGCGGCGCCGGTCTTCGCACTGGCGCTGTTGGCCCAGCAGGTCTTCTTCAACCAGCTTCGCTGGCTGCCGCTCAACGGCCGGCTGGACGCCGAGGTCAGCCTGGCCCATCCCGTGACTTTCATCACTGGTTTCTTGCTGGTGGACGCAGCCCTGACCGCCAACTGGGTGGCGTGGCGCAACGCGCTGGCGCACCTCGTCCTGCCGGCGTTGGTGGTGGCCGTCTATCCGTTGTCCCTGGCCCTGCGCATGACGCGCAACAGCATGGTCGATGCGCTGCGCCACCCGCACATCACCGTGGCGCGGGCCAAGGGCCTGCCCGAACGAACCATCTTGCTGCGCCATGCGCTGCGCACCGCCATCCTGCCGGTGATGACCATCGTCGGGCTGACCTTCGCCTACGCCATCACCGGGGCCGTGCTGATCGAGGTGCTCTTTCGCTGGCCGGGCGTGGGCAAGTACGTTGCCGACGCCATCGTCGCCAGGGACTTTCCGCCGATTTTGGCGGTGACGCTGGTGAGCACGCTGATCTTCGTCGGTGTGACGTTCATCATGGATGTGCTGCGCGCGGCGTTGGATCCGAGGGTGATGGGTAGACAAGTAGACAGGTAGACAAGGCCACAGGGTGACGAGTGAGGTGTGATGGATGTCTTGCGTGGTTCGGAACGGGTTGGTGGAGGGGGGAACGTGGCTCGTGTTGAGTTGCAAGAGCCGCTTGGTTCAGCGCAGCGCGCGGGTGTGGGGCTGGCAGGGCGGCCGCGCTGGTGGCGGATGGCGCTGAGGCGGCCGGGCGCTGGGGCGAGTCTGGTGTTCCTCGTCGCGCTGGTGTTGGCGGCGTTGTTGGCGCCATGGCTCACGCCCTACGCGGCCCAAGGCGCTGGCGCGCACGATATCGCGCACAAGCTGCTGGCGCCTTCGCTGGCGCATCCGTTTGGCACCGACGAGATGGGACGCGATCTGCTGGCACGCGTGCTCTACGGCGCCCGCACGTCGCTCGCGCTGGCCGTGCTGGTGGTGGGCAGCAGCGTGGCGGTGGGGATCGCGGTGGGCCTCGCGGCCGGCTATGTCGGGGGCTGGGCCGACCAGGTGGCCATGCGCGTGACCGATGTCTTTCTGGCCTTCCCCCCCTTGCTGCTGGCCATCTTGCTGGTGACTGTGCTGGGCGGCGGATTTGCGAGCACCGTGCTGGCGCTGGCCCTGGTCTGGTGGCCCGTCTACGCGGTGCTGGTGCGCGGCCAAGTGGTGAGCCTGCGCGGCCAGCCCTTCGTGGAGGCGGCGCGCGCGACCGGCGTCCCGCCGCTGGGCATCATGCGGCGCCACCTGCTGCCCAACGCCGTGGGGCCGCTGTTGGTGCAGGCGACGGTCGACCTGGGCGTGGTCATCCTGGCGGCGGCCAGCCTGAGCTTCATTGGCCTGGGGCCGCAGCCGCCCACGGCCGACTGGGGGGTGATGATCAACAGCGGGCGACAGGTCGTGCTGGGGGGTAGTTGGTGGGTCGCCGGCGTGCCGGGCCTGGCGATCATGCTGACCGCGTTGGCCTGCGCCGTGCTGGGGGACAGTCTGCGCGACGCGGCTGATCCAACACGGCAAAGGCGCTGAGGTTTCGAAGGATTCCTCCTGGGGCGAACTCATCCACAGCGAACCCGGTACGTCACGATAGAACGCTCATAGAACGCTTCTCCTGGTAATCTCTTCTTGCATCCCAAGGATCAGATGTGAGAGAAGTTCATTTCCAGGAGGCGTCCCATGCAAGCCAGGTCACGTTTCAGTACGCTAGTCGTGTCAAGCATCCTGTTAAGCGCGCTCATAGCGGGCTGCGCAGCGCCAGCAGCCACGCCTGCGCCAACCGCAATCCCCACGTCGCCGCCGCCCACACCGACGGTTGCACCGCCGGCCGACGAGCAGGCTAAGCCTGCACCTTTGTCGGCTAATGTTACTACCTTTGCCTCTGGTTTGGTCTATCCGCGCGGCCTCAAATTCGGGCCTGATGGCGCGCTCTACGTTGCCGAAGCGGGCAGCGGCGGCGACACCGAGAGCATGGGGAACTGCGAAGGCTTTACCTCGATGTTCGTGCCCTATCGTACCGGCATGACGGCGCGCGTCTCGCGTATTGGCCCGGACGGCGTCCGCAGCACCGTGGTGGATAACCTGCCATCAGCCCAGGACCAGTTTGGCGATGTGATAGGGGCGAGCGATGTCGTCTTTGTTGACCAGACGCTCTATGCCGTGTCATCGAGCGGCGGTTGCTCGCGCGGCTTCGCCGACTCTCCTGCCGGCATCGTCAAGGTGAACAGCGACGGGACGTCCGATATGCTGGCCGACCTCAGCGCGTTCTTCACCGCTCACCCTGCGGCCGCTGGCAACGAGGAAGACTACGAGCCGGATGGTTCGGCGAACGCCGTGGTCGCCCACGACGGCAAGCTGTACATCGTCAATGCCAATCACGGTTCACTCGATGAGATCACGCTCGATGGCCAGGTGCGGCGTGTGCTGGATATCACGGCCAGCCAAGGGCATGTCACGCCGGCCTCGCTCACGGTGCATGATGGCAACTTCTATGTCGGCGCCCTCGGCAAATTCCCGATCAGGGTGGGTAGCGTCAACGTGTACCAGATCACCCCGCAGGGCGACATGAGCGTGGTGGCCAAAGGATTAACCGCCGTGCTTGGCCTGGCCTTCGACGAACAAGGCAGGCTGTATGTGCTGGAAGCCACGCACGAGGACAGCGACTACCCAGGGCCAGGCGCCGGCCGGGTGGTGCGCGTCGGCGAAGCCGGCGAGCTTGAGGTGATCGCCACCGGGCTGAGCTTCCCCATCGGCATGACCTTTGGACCGGACGGCGCACTGTACGTCTCGAACTACGGCTACGGTGGCGATCCCACCGCTGGCGAGGTGCTGCGCATCGATGTCAACTCCCGAGCGATGCGCTGAACGCATCGGATTGACCGCGCCGCTGCACAACAAAGTGTACAACAAAGCGGTCTTTGCTCTGCACGAGGAGAACGGCCTATGCACTGAGTTACGCTCATTTCTCGATAGAAACTATTCCGCCGCCTGAATAGTTTCTCCCGATACAGGATGTCTGTTCCGCCAACGTAATTCGAAACTCACGTCACCCTATCAAGGAGAGTCCCATGTCACAGTCGAAGAAGTTCATGTCGCTCAGTCTGGCCGTCTTGCTGCTGCTGGCCGTCGCATCGACGGCGTTTGCCGGCGGCCCGCCTACCAACACCACCGAAGTGATCAGGGGGCCGATCCCTGAGTGGTCGCTGCCGGCCGGCACGTGCGACACGGCCCCGTTGGGGCTGACCGGCAACGGCGAGCAGCACGCGGTCATCCACACGCGCGTCAACGCCGATGGCAGTTCCGTGATCAGGGCTAACGTTACCATCCGGGGCGACGCCTGGGACAGCACCGGTTCCTACACCTTCGTCTATTCCAACAACAGCGTCGAGAGTATCCCGGCCGGCGGCGGCGCCCACCAGATTCAGATGGTGGATAGCTTCGTGCTGAACGGCTCTGGCAGCGTCGACCATATGAACGTCGGCTTCAACTGGCGCTGGATATTCACGCCGCCGGCCGAGATGTGGCCGCCCAATGATAACTGGGAGCGGACCGCTGAGCGCGGCGACCCGCTGCACTGCGATCCGCTCTAGGGAGACGCCAGGCAGCGCTGCTCACGGATTGCACAGATGACACGGATCAGCAGGGGGAGAAATCTGCGCCATCTGTGTGATCCGTGAGCAATTTCGCCGGTGGCTTTGCCAGCGGTGGCAGCACGATCCAGCGCATGGAGGTCACGTATGAAAGCTCGCCGATCCGCCGTCGTCGTCATGTCGGTTGTCCTGGTCAGCCTGTGGCTGGTGTCCACCGCCCTCGCCCAGGATGGCGGCCAACCTCTGCGCGGCAGCCAACTGGATCAACAACTGGAAGCAGTGTTGCGCGCCGCAGGCTTCACCGGCCGAGTCGAAGCGACGCTGGAGAGCCGGCTGGGCCGTCGCGTCGACTCCCAACTGGCCGACCTGGGCCGCCTGCTTTGGTTCGACACCATCACCGGTCTGGCCAACGACAACACCTGCGGCGGCTGTCACTCGCCCACCGCTGGCTTCGGCGACACCCAATCGATCGCCATCGGCATCGAGAACAACGGCATCGTCGGCCCGAACCGCGCCGGCCCGCGCAACATGCGGCGCACGCCGATGATCATCAACAGCGCGTTCTTTCCCCGCCTGATGTGGAACTCGCGCTTCCTCGCCCTGACGGATGACCCGTTTGACAACAGCGCCGGCTTCCAGTTCCCGCCGCCTGAGGGTTTCTCGCTTTCCAGCCAGCCGCACCTACTGACCGCGCAGGCCTTCATCCCGCCGACCGAGCGCACGGAGGTGACCGGTTTCGTCTTCCCCGGCGACAACGAGGCCATCCGCGCCGAGGTGGCCAGCCGCCTCAACGCCAGCGCGGCCTACCGCAAGCTGTTTGCCAAGAGCTTCCCGGAGGTCAAGGCCGGCGGCCCGATCACCTTTGATATGTTCGCCCAAGCGATCGCCGAGTTCGAGTTCAGCCTGACCTTTGCCAACGCCCCTATCGACCGCTTCGCGCGCGGCAATCGCAACGCTCTGACGGAGGACGAGAAGCGGGGCGCGCTGCTCTTCTTCGGCGCCGCCAACTGCGTCGCCTGCCACGCGGTGGCCGGCCCATCCAACGAGATGTTCAGCGATTTCCGGGGCCATGTCATCGGCGTTCCGCAGATTGCGCCTCTGGTAACCAACAACACCTTCGATGGGCCGGGCATGAACGAGGATTTCGGTCGCGAGCAGGTCAGCGGCGACCCGGCCGACCGCTACAAGTTCCGCACGTCGCCGCTGCGCAACGTCGCCGTGCAGCCCACCTTCATGCACAACGGCGCGTTCACCAGCCTGGAGGACGCCGTGCGCCACCATCTGGACGTGGTCACTTCCGTGTCTACCTACAGCCCGGCCAGCCAGAATCTGGACATTGACCTGCACGGTCCGTTGGGACCGATGGAGCCGGTGTTGGCGCGGGTCGATCCGCTGCTGGCGACGCCGATTCCGCTGACCGTCGATGAGTTCGACCAGTTGCTGGCCTTCGTGCGCAACGGCCTGCTGGACCCGCGCGCCAGGCCGGAGAACCTGCGCCGGCTGGTGCCACGCTCAGCGCCGAGCGGCAACCCCGTGTTGGTGTTCGAGTTCCCGTGAGGACTGGCGACCATGGACGCGCAATCACCCACCCACGACCCCTGGGCCCACTCCCAGTCTTTCACCGTGCGCGTCTGGTACGAGCCGGTGGACGCGGGCCAGTCGGAGGTGCGCATGCAGGCCAAGCACATCCTGACCGGCGAAACGCGCTACTTCCGCGACTGGGCGCTGTTGGCGAGTTATCTCACCAGCAAGCTGGAGTCGGCAGTCACCGAAGATGAGCGGCAAAGAGGGAACTGATCGCTTGACCAAAGGTAGCTACACAGGCGGCGGGCCGAACATTGGTTGAGGAGGCGTCTGCGCCGTACCGGGCGCTGGTTGCGTAGGCGTCTGCGCCGTACCGAAACCAACGTTCGGCCAGCCGCCGGGTGCGAGCACACTGATTTCGACACTTGCACCTGCGCTGCGCTTTGCGAAGCACCCCGGAGTGGGCCGGCGCAAGCGCAGGTGTACGGCGGCCTACTCAATAAGCGTGCTCGGACCCGGCGGCTGAGTAGGAACTGACAGCTTTCTATGGGTTAACGCATTCCTATCTGTGTACGTATACCGAGCCGTGTGCGAGTCATCGACAAGGAGCCACTGATGGACACCACTGTCATCTTCGTTGTAATGCGTATGTTCGAACGGATTGTCACAGTCTTCGTGGGCGCGCTACTGATCCTTCTCGGTTACCACTTGTTTCTCAAACTGCCTGACCTGCAGGATGCTAAGGGCAATGTGAAGCTTCCCAAGAACGTCTCCGTGTATATGAGCAACATAGGTCCAGGTGCGTTCTTCGCCTTGTTTGGAAGCATCATCGTGGCGATTTCGCTGATTTTTGGGATGAGCTTTGAACAGCGCATCGGCAGTGTAAATGCCGAATCCACTACTGAAACGCCCGTTACATCTGTCTCGGTGTATGGTGTTGGCAGCGCCCCAGCGACAGGCGCTGCATCGGCTGTCTCGGAACGGGATATTCGAGATGTCAGCGCGTTAGTCATCCGTCTGAACATGCTGCCAGATCAATTGAGGTCAGACATACCTATCAGTGAACGGACACCGCTGTTGGAGGATGTCCTTCCTCGCGTCAAGCTGATGCTAATGGAGACCACCTGGGATAGCGAGCGCTGGGGTGATCAAGCTGCCTTTCGCGCCTGGGTTATCGACGGCGCTGAATCATCGTCTGAGCGTGCTCGAACAGTCAAACCGGCAGCCATGGACTTCTTCAATTACGGCACGTTCGGAGGTGAGTGATGCGATACAAGGCAATCAGCCTGGTTTTTGTGTTTGCTTTGCTAACAAGTGTTGTGTTGTCGGGGTTGGCCTATGCAGACGACACCGGCACACCATTTGGCTATGATCGTCAGACTTTGCGTTACTGGCAAGGTCGTTATGGTCAATCAATGCCACGGATGCTGGATGCAGTGCGCGCACATGGGTTGTCTCGCAGCGACCAACGAAGCCTGCGTGCGGTTCGTATTGCCTTGCTACCTACGGTTGAACAAGTTCCGGCTCCACTGCGCGGTTCAGCAAGTGATGAACCGTTCACTTTCTTCGCCGTGCCTGGTACTCCCGACATCTATATGTCCGTGGCTTCCCTGCTCTTTCTAGACGACCTCTGCAAAGCCTACGCATGGCTTCACGCCAATGGAGGTAGCACCGAGCCGCTTGCTAACTATCTGGCTATGATCAAGTACCATGATCCGCAAGACTTTCCGGGCGGCCATTATCCTGCGCCGCTCGATGCGTTAGCCATACCGCGCGATGCATTCAATGAGGACGATGGCGCGGACACCGACGTGGAAACAATGGCCCTGAACTTCTTCAACGAGGCTCGCGCCTTCATCATTGCCCACGAGTTGGCGCATATTCGTTTCGGGCATGGCAGGACGCCTGTTTCTCTGGCCAAACGGCGAGATCAGGAGCGTCAGGCCGATGCCTTTGCGCTCGATGCCCTGGCTCAGGCCGGGGTGATTCCTATGGGGGCGTATCTGCTGTTCTTTTCCTGGAGCAACTATCTGGACACGCGCTGGGATTTCCCAACCGATCAAGACTGGCAGAACTGGCAGGCAGAGAAATTGACTCATCCATTGACGCCGGAGCGCATGCAAGCGCTGGCCGATGGATTGCTCAAGCGAATCTCATCTTATCCAGCTGTTGATCGCACCAACGTGTCCGGCCTGGCCGAACTAATGGCGCAATTGGCTGCATTCACGGCAGATGAGGAGTTTCAGCAGTCCGTTCGCATCATCGGCGCGGCTGAGGTCATGGTTATGCTGCGGTCGCTACAGTCCTGTTGCGGGCAGCAGGGATATCGAACCCCAACAACACAGCCGTTTACCGGACTCTATATTGGCGACTACGTTCACTATACGGTGGATGGGCCGGAGACAATGTCGGTTCGGACCGAATTTCGTCGCTCTGGAGACAGGGTCAATGGCACCTTCGACTTCGGCTTGGGTCCGGGCACTCTCATTGGGATTGTAGATGGCGTCAATCTGTACTTCTCGTGGCGTTGGGCCTGGACGTACGGGCAAGGAATCATGGATATGAGCAACGACGGTGCTCGGTTCACAGGCGCATGGGGCTACCGCGACTCTGTCAGTAACGGTGGTACATGGAGCGGTCGTAAACAACCCTGACAACCGTTGTTGTGTGCGGATTTTGAGTGGGCAGCGCCGCGCCGCTTTGTGCTCCAGTTGCCCTCAATGATCGATCAGTCTGCCGATCTCTCGTTCATCAGTGACTTGTTTTCATTAGGAGGTTATCATGCAGCGTATTTTCTCTATCGCGATGTTTGCTGCGGTAGTTGCGTTGGGATCAAACAGGCTGGCTCCATCGCTTCCTATGGATGTCACTCCTGCCGGCATGTCACCGAGTGTTGAGAACCGAGTACTAGAATCCGGTCAAAGTCAGACCTCCCTTACGGGCATGCAGGTGTTCATTTCTTACCGAAACGGTGGCCCAATCTATGGCACCTATTACTTCCTCGAAGCTCATTTCTGCACTGCGACTTACTACCAGCTATATGGCAGAAGCGTAAAGCAGACTGTCATGGGGAATGAGCAGGTCTACAACTGGCAAGAAGACGGGCGATGGCAATTGATCCGCAATCAGGGGGTGCTGGGGATCCATTTCCGGTCAACTTCCAATACGAGGTTCTTCATCCCTTATAATTCATTGGGCTACACGGTCCAAGTGCGCGGCAGAGCAGATTGCCGCTGATCACCTGTGCCGCTAGGGCAGCTTTCGGCACTGCCTGCCTAAAGCTCGGCCACCTCGAACCTGACAGCTGACCTGTGGGGGCCGCCACGTCCCAGCGCATGGGTGCTTGCCAGGCTTTATCCGCTACCAGCGTTGACCGACGAAGAGGTCAACTGGTGTCGCGTGAAGCGTGGTTTGGCGAGATTATTCCCATTGATGACCTTCGCCTGCTCCCAGGCCCGGCCGCACGATGCGGCCGGGCCTGGGAGCGTTCGTCACGCACCGGCCAGTGTGTCGAAAGTGAACAAAGAGTGAGCGCATTTCGACCTGGACACCGACCCCTCAATCAACGTATCATAAGGGCATCAAGCCAAAGGCAAGGCTGGCTGGCGCAATCCCAGACCACTGTCGGGTCAAGCACTTGCTACATTCTGACGGATTTTTCGTTGAACTTGAGGTAGCGCAGGCATTCAATCCGCCCCACCAGAGGAGCATATCCTTGACCCTTGACAGAATCGAAACCATCATCATCGGCGGCGGGCAGGCCGGGCTGGCGACCAGCTACTGCCTCAAGCAGCACGGCCGGGAGCACATGGTGCTGGAGAAGGCCAGCCAACCCGGCCACGCCTGGCGGCAGCGCTGGGACAGCTTCACGCTGGTGACGCCCAACTGGATGTTCCGGCTGCCCGGCGCAGAGTACAACGGCGACAGCCCCGGCGGGTTCATGCCGCGCGACGCGATTGTAGCGACCTTCGAAGACTACGCTGCCAGCAACGCCTTGCCGGTGTTGTACGGCGTCGACGTGATGGCGGTCGAGCCGCTGGCTGGGTCTCGATACGCCGCGCACGGAGGCGGCTACTCGACCTACCTCGTCCGCACGCAGGAGACGGAGTACGAAGCCCAGAACGTCGTGGTGGCAACTGGCCTGTTCCAGCGCGCCAAAATTCCCGCGTTCGCGGCCGGGCTGCCGTCGGACGTGGAACAACTGGCTTCCGAACAATACCGCAACCCGGCAGGCCTGCCGCCAGGCGCCGTCCTAGTCGTTGGCAGCGGCCAGTCGGGCTGCCAGATCGCCGAAGAACTGCGCAAGAGCGGCCGCCGGGTGTTTCTGAGCGTGGGGACGTGCGGCCGAGCGCCGCGCCGCTACCGCGGCAAGGACATCTTCGATTGGTTGGAAATGATCCACTTTGTGGATCGCACGACCGAGATGCTTCCCTCGTCCAAGGCCCGCTTTGCGCCCAATCCGCACGTTTCGGGCGCGGGCGGCGGACATGACCTCAACCTGCACCAGTTCGCGCGCGACGGCATCACGCTGCTGGGCCACCTGCGCGGCGCGACGGACGAGCGCATGGGTCTGGCGCTGGACCTGCACGAGAGCTTGGCCAAGGCCGACCAATTCGAGGCTCAATTGCTGAGCATGATCGACGCTGCCATCGCCCGCAACGGGATCGACGCGCCTTCGGAAGAGCGGCCCGTGCTGCGCTACGGCTACGATCAGCAGCAGATCGCCGAGTTGGACATTGAGGCGGCCGGCATCGGCTCGGTGATCTGGGCCGCCGGCTACAGCTTTGACTTCGGCCTGGTCAAGCTGCCCGTGACCGACGGCGATGGTTTCCCGTTGCAGCAGCGCGGGGTCACAGGGTATCCTGGCCTGTACTTTGTCGGTTTGCCCTATCTCCACACGCAGAAGTCGGGCCTGTTAGTTGGCGTCGGCGACGATGCGGCCTTCATCGCTGAACACATCGCAGTGACCCAGGGTATGCCATGAACGATCAAGTCGTCACGAGTCCCACCAGCCAACGCGCAGGTATGCTGGGCGCACTACTGCTGGCGCTCACCCTCGCCGGCTACGCCCTCTACGAGCTGATCCTGCGGCCGCGCGCCGGCTTTCCCAGCGACGACATGGCCGTGATCCTGGCGGGAATCGACACGCTGCGTGTCGGCCATTGGCTGAAGTTCGGCTACGCGGCCGGCCTGGCCCTGGCGACGGTCGGGCTGCGCAGCCGCTTCCACGCCCATAGCCCCACGGCGATGGATCTGGCCGCACTGGTCGGCGCGGGCGCGGTCGCCCTGTTCGTCGCCAGCGGCGTGCTCGGCCTGCGCATCCTGGAGGAGGCTGACCTCTTCTACCCGGCCAATCTGGCCGACGCCCGCGCGACGATCCTGGTTCGGGTTGTCACCATTTCATTGCAGCAGGCTGGGCTGCTCATGGCCGCGTGTCTGATCCTGCTCAGCAGCGCGGCAGGGCTTCGGTCCAAGATCTGGCCGGCGGTCTTGCACGGCCTGGGGATCGCGGCCGGGATTCTGCTGCTCGCTTCGCTGGTGCTCCCGACGCCGTTCTATGCGCTGGGCCCGCTGTTAACCATCGTCTATGCAGCCTGGCTTGCCGTGCAGTTCCGGCGAACGGCTTGATCTCTTCGCTGGCTGAGATACACCCCCGAATGATGGACTCTTTCCTAACTCCCCTGGTCGAGACCGATTGGCTCGCCGCCCACCTGGACGATCCTGATCTGCGCGTCGTAGACCTGCGCTGGCGTGGGGATGACACCGGACGGCAGCTCTATCTCCAGGGTCACATCCCCGGCGCGGTCCACCTGGACTGGCACCTCGACCTGAACGGCGCTTCGCCCGACGATAGGCTGCTGCCGCCGGAGCGTTTCGCCGCGCTGATGGAAGCCAACGGCATCGGCAACGCGACCCGCGTCGTCGCTTACGCCAAGACCGATCACAGCGGCGCGGCGCGGCTGTGGTGGGCGCTGCGCTACCACGGCCATGACCAGGTGGCGGTGCTCAACGGCGGGTTCACAAAATGGCTGGCCGAGGGACGGCCTGTGACGACTGACCTGCCAACGCCGCCGCCCGCGCGATTCGTCGCTCACCTGCAACCGCGCTGGCTGGCCACCGCGGCCGACGTCGAAAGGGTCGTCGCGAACCTTAGCGCCGATGCGCGCTTAGTCGATACCCGTCCGGTCGAGCAATACACCGGCCGCGCCGTCTGGACGCCCCACGGCAGCCTGTTCCTGCCGCCCAACCAAGATGGGGTGGAAATCAGCGGCCGGCGGGTGCGCGGCGGCCGTATCCCCGGCGCCGTTCACCTCCATGCCTCGCGCAATCTCGCCGCGGATTGGACATACCGCAGCCCGGCCGAGCTACAAGCCCTGGCTGAGGCAGCCGGCGTCATGCCTGAACAGCGGGTGATCCTTTACTGCGGCGTCGGTATCTCGGCCTCGCTGGGCTTGTTTGCGTTGCACCTGGCCGGCTACCGCAACCTGGCGCTGTACGATGGGTCATGGATCGAATGGGGCAGCGATCCGCGGCGGCCGGTGGAGAGCGATCCGTAACCGGTATCGATCTTCGCCATGGCCTAACCCGGCCTCACGTCAACTGGGGCAGCACAAACGCCCATAACGCCAGCGCGCACAGCGCCGCCATGGCCGCGAAAGGCAGCGCGTAGAACGTCGCGCTCACTCGCCGCAGGGTCACGCCGTCCAGTCGGGCCGCGAGGAGGCTCCAGGCCCACAGCCCCGCCGCACCGGCCGCGAAACTCAGCAGCGACCACTTGTTGACCCCCTCCTGCGTGACGCCCCATAACACGGCCGCGCCCGCTGCGATCAGCAGGACAGTCCCGGCCCAACGCGCCGCGGCCGGCCAGCGCGTCACCGTCCACCAGCCCACCGCCACCGCCAGGCTGACGGCCGGCAGCGCAGGGAACAGGTACCGTCCCTGCGGCTGCACGAATTGCAGATTGTATAATAAGTAGATGCCCAGCGTGCCCAGGGCCGCCAAGCCCAGCAGCGCCAGCGCCCAGGCCTGAAACCGTGAAACGTGAAACGTGAAACGTGAAACGGGTGACGGACTGACGACCTTTGCCGCCTGCCACTTGCCACTTGCCACTTGCCACTTGCGCCCTGCCACCTGCCACATGCAACCTGCCACTACGACCAGCCCAAACGCCAGCGCCGCGGTGTAGACCCGCGCGTCCATCCAGACGCCCATCCAGCCGAAGACGCCCCAGAAGCTGCTGTGGCTCCAGACCAGGAAGCGCTCAAGCAGCGCGGCCAGGCCAGCCTGCGCCAACAGCTCGCCGGTGGTGAGCTGGCCGACCACCACTTGATCGTGCCACGTGCGGGCCAGGATGTCCAGGTTGCCGTAGACCTGCGCGTTGCGCATGTACCAGGGGAGGGCGAGGAGGAGGGCCGGCACGAGGATGAAGAGTAAATCGGTGAACGGTGAACGGTGAACGGTTCCGGAGCGCTTCCGTTCGTACCAGGCGATAAGGGGCGCGGCGAGGGCGATGGGAACGGCCACGTAGGCGCTGACTTTGGTGACCAGGGCCAGGCCCAGCAGCAGGCCGATGGCTAGGGCATCCCACGCGGCGGGAGCACGCGGACCGAGCATAGCTAGCTTGACGTAACGGATCGACAGCAGCAGAACCGCCGCCAGCAGCACCTCGGCCAGCGCATCGTTGTTGACAGATGCGGCTTGGGCCACGTGCATGGGCAAGAAGGCCGTGAACGCAGCTGCGCCCAAGGCCAACTCAGCCCGGCCGGGAAAGATCAGCCGCACGATGGCATAGATCAGGACGATGAACAGCGCGCCCAGCGCGCCCGACAGCAAGCGCAGGGGCAGTAAGCCGCCGCCGGTGGCGCGGAATACCAGCGCGGCCAGCAGGTAGTACGCGGGCGGCTGGTGGGCTTCGTAGCGCAGCGAGGCGATAGACAGCTCCGGCGGGAAGCGCTGGCTGGTCAGCAGCCGGATGCTGGCTTCGTCGTAGTCCCCCATGCGCAGCACAGGAATCTGCCCGGTGGTGGCCAGCTCGTGGATGTAGTTGAAGTGGGCCGGCTCGTCGGGCGCCTGCCAGGCTGGCACGTTGACCGCATACAGCGTCGCCAAGAGCAGGTAGACCAGCAGGATCAATGCCAGCAGAAGATGTCGGGCGTGCATGATGGGCATTGTACTCCAGGTGCGAGTGAAGGAGAAAACGTGGCCATGGCGCATGAGCGCCGATCCATCTGCTTGGCAGACGGGGCGTCCACGGGTATAATCGGGTAGATCGATCCTGCCAGCATTTCATTGACAACGATTGCGGAGAAGCAATATGACGGCATCCACTATGACACTCCTGCAAGATAGCGCCCAGCGACTGTTTCCCGATCTCGGTTTGGACCAGGTTTTGGCCCAATTGCTGTTGGAGAGCGCCCAGAAGAATCTGATCAAGTATCGCACCGTGATGCGAAACTTCGAGAGGAAGTATGGGATCGATTTTGTTGCTTTCCGCGAGCGGGTTCTGGCTGAGCAGCCTTCATTCGAGGTCGAGCAGGACTACTTCGATTGGGAGCTGGCTGTCACGGCTGTGATGGACATGGAAGACGAGATCAAGCGACTGCGCCGTGTTGCCTCACCGCCATGAACGTACCTGCATTATTGACAGCACTACACCAGGCGGCGCGGGATCGAGCCTATTTCACGCAACTGGTGATAACTGACCAGAGCCAGAGTATGCTCAAGGCACGGCTCTATCTGTCATCCAATCTGTTCGTGCAGGTCTATCGCAACGACAGCTTCGACACAACCAACCTCGTGTTGGTTCACAACGACCGTCGTGTTTTTGGACGTGACCAATTGGGCGGCCAATGGCACCGGCATCCGGCCAACGATCCTGCATCCCATGATTTCAGTGCAGAGGGCCGGCGCAGTGTCATTTTGGCCGAGTTCTTGGATGAAGTAGAGGCTGTGCTGGCCAGCCTGGACCTGCCGTGACCCGTACCCCAGTGGAGGTGAGACCGTGGCCCATCCTCGTATCGTAGCCTGGATCTGCTTTGTTTGTCTGGTGACGTTGCTGCTGGCTAGCTGCGCCGCCGAGCCGTCTGACGCGTAGCCGGCGGCCGCGCCCAGCCCCGTCATTGAGACCATAGCGCCGGCTGGCGACGCGGCTGCGGTCAGCACGCCGCCGGCGCCGCACGAGACGCCGGCAGACCTGGCCGCTGAAGCGCTGCCCGGGGGGCCGCACCGCCTGGCTGCTTTGGACGATGTGCGCGGCGCGGAGGGCGCGGTGCTCACCCCCGAGCAACTAGCCGAGAGCGCCAACACCTTTGCCGAGTTTACTGGTCTGGCAGGGCTGACCGCCAGCCGGCCAACCTGATGGCCCCAAGCGCCGCCTGGTCGGCAATGCTTTGACACCATCCCCCATTGCGGATAGAATGCTTTTAGGCTGGCATCGCATCATTGCCACTATGGCGTTGCCAGGAGTGACCTGTTGGAACACGTCTGTTGGAGCATCCTGGACGCAATAGAGATCTACCTGGTCCATCAGCCAAAGCAGGAAAGCCGATCTCGCATCAAGCGTCTGCGTCAGATTGCTTCGCCCGAGTTTAGGCTACGAGTGGATGACTTTCGGATCTTCTACGACGTTGACGATATCCAACTTGATGTGACTGTGCTGAGAGTGTTGAGCAAAGCGGACTCGACCGAGTACCTGGAAACATTGGAGAACGTGTTATGAGAGTGATCGAATTGAGCGGTATGGACGGTGAGGTGCGTGATCAGTTGCTCACTGCTGTGACAGGGCCGGTGCTCATCACTGAAAAGGATCATCCGCTGCTAGTGGTTCGTAGCTTATTGGACGATGACATGGCCGACGACTTGATTCTGCAACATCCTGAGTTTCGGGAGAGCATCCGGCGAGCGCGGGAGCAGAAGGCGAACGGCCAGACTAAACAGTTGGCTGAGCTGCGCGCGAAATATGCCGCCCAAGATAGCGAGGCCGGTTGACGTGTTTGGCTCCAAGTTGAAGCCCGCCCCGCTGCTCCTCCTTGCCCTGACCGCCACCCTCCTGCTCCTCGTGCTTGCCATCGCCTTCGGCAGCCTGCGCTACGGCGGCCCCGACGGATTGATCCTGCGCGTGCGGGTGGCGCTGGCTCAGCGCAGCGGGCCGGCCGAGACGCCGCCGCCCTTTGTCCCGACGCCGCTGCCCACGCCGGCCGGTAGCCAGCCGCTGGCCTTGCTGGCCGCTGCGCCCACGTCTGCCCCTGAACCCACCACACAGGTCGTCACTGAGGGTTTCCCAGCGCAGCTCGCGCCAACCGTCCCGTTCGCAGCCGTCGAGAGCCTGCCTGACCGGCCCACGGCCACCGCAACCTCCACGGCTACCCCCAGCCCAACACCTCTGCCGACAGCGACTCCCGCTCCACCGACGGCCACGCCGCCGCCAAGCACGGCCGGCAATGGGTTCGTCCAGCTCAGCGGCCTGGCCCACTACTGGCAGACCTGGAACAACTGCGGGCCGGCCACGCTGGCCATGAACCTCAGCTACTACGGCCTGCCGCTGACGCAGAAGCAAACCGCGGCCGTGCTCAAGCCCAACTGGGACGACAAGAACGTCAGCCCGCACGAGATGGCTGCCTACGCCCGTTCGCAGGGCTTGAGCGCGCTGGTGCGGGTCAACGGCTCGCCGGAGCGCCTGCGCCAGTACGTCGACGCGGGCATCCCCGTGCTGATCGAGACCTGGCTGGACCACGACGGGGGCATGGGCCACTATCGGTTGGTGGTCGGCTACGACGATGCCGCCCGCCAGTGGATCGTCTACGACTCCTACATCAGCGATGGCATCGACCCCAAGGGGCCGTATCCGGGCATCCGCATGGGCTATAGCGACCTGACCCGCCTGTGGCGCGTTTTTAATGGGACTTATGTGCTGGTCTACGACGGCGCGCGGGCCGCGGTTGCGCAGCAGATCCTGGGCGACGAGGCTGACGACGCGTCGATGTGGCAGCGTTCGCTGGAGCGCGCCCAGGCCGAGGCTGCGACCAATCCCGGCGACGCCTTCGCCTGGTTCAACCTGGGCAGCAGCCTGACCGCGCTGGGCCGCTACGCCGACGCGGCCAGCGCCTTCGACCAGGCCCGCGTCATCGGCCTGCCCTGGCGCATGTTGTGGTACCAGTTCGAGCCGTTCCAGGCGTATTACGAGGCCGGCCGTCACGCCGAGTTGCTAGCCCTGGCCGACAGCGTCATCGCCACCGCTGGCAACATCGAGGAGACCTTCTACTGGCGGGGCCGGGCCTTGCAGGCCACGGGCGATATCGACGGTGCGCGCACAGCCTACCAGCGCGCGGCTGAGCTCAACAGCAACTACGCTGAGGCGCAGCAGGCGCTCGCTGCGTTAGGTGGGTAGGGATCGGCGGCCATTCGACCAGGGAAGTGAGGTCTTCGGCTGTGGCGCGTCTGATACTTCAAGCAAGTCTGCTCGTGATAGTCCTCTTGACGGCAAGCTGCAGGCCGGAGCCAGCAGTGTCTCCGGGCAATCTGGCTCCATTGCCGCTTGCCGTCACGCCAGACACACCCGAACCGGCGGCGACCGAGGTTGCAGACCTCCTGCCCACCGTCACACCGATACCGGTTGTCGCGCTCCCGCATGAGTACTCGCCGTTGCCCACACCAACTGCCACCTGGACGCCAACGCCTACGCCGACATACGACGAGTGGCGCCAGGCATTGATCGAAACAGCGCCTGAGCGTCTGCTGACGTTCTTTGCCGAGCGCACCACCAACTCGCTGGCAGAGATGCAGGGTGAATTGCAGCCTCTGCTCGACTCGATGGCGGCGGAGCCGGATGTTCTGGGCAGGACCTGCGGGCCGAGATTAGAGCCGGTCCCAGGCAGTGAAGCTGCCGGTGTTCCAGCCATGATCCTTACCTGCAGCGCTCAGGACGCGTACAACAATCCGATCTCTTGGTGGAATTCAAAGGGACTGCTGGCATGGCGCGATGCAGCATCGGCAGCGTGGTCTGTTCAACTCCTGCCTGCGATCGGCTACCTTTCGTCTTTTCGCGACGCACGGTTAGTTCAGCGTGATGGTAGTACCGAATTGGCGCTCTTCACCGAACAGTGTGGGAGCGAGAGCGGCAAACAGTGCCAGATTGTCCTGCGTCTCTACCGGCTGGAAGGCGTTTTCTGGCGCGAAATCTGGGCCGATTCGATCGCCTTTCAGCAGACACAATGGGAGGCAACCTGGCAACTGGAGGGCGATGGCATCGAGACCATCAAGGTCGAAAGCACCTCATCGTGGAGCGATGATCCAAAGAGCGGCATTTTTCCGGAGTCTCGCTATGGCGCTCATCGCGCCTTCAGCGACATTTGGCAGAGGCAGGGTGATGAATACGTGCAGACAGAGCGAAAAACTCACCCCAGCGCCTTCAACACCCTGGTGGAGTTCTTCTACGCGCTCCAGACAGGTGGCGACGCGGCGGCTTGGGTATTGCGCCCAGAGCTGCTGGAGCTTGCGGCACAACTCGAACTCGCGTCCCTTCACGAGACGCCGCCGGCAGACTGGTGGCTCGATCATCCCCCGTATCCCGATCCTTTCCCGGAAGCAGGTCCGATCAGCCTCACTTTTGATTCGTTTCGCCAGCAGTCTCCTCTGAGTCGCATCATCTTCTATTTCGTATCGTACAATGGCGAATACCTAATCGACGCCATTGAAGTCATCCCTGCTACTCAGATTGCGCCTTAGCTTGCCTCTGCATTGTGCAGTGTCGCCATACCATGACCCAACTCGACAACCAGTTGCCGTCTCCTCAACCCTCGCGCCTACCCCACATCGTGCGCAACGTGTTGGTGGTGGCCGCCGCCTTTGGGCTGGCGGCCGCGGCCGGCCTGCTGCGCAACATGGTCATCGCCGCGCAGTTCGGCATCGGCGCGGACCTGGACGCCTACTACGCGGCCTTCAAGCTGCCCGACCTCCTGTTCACCATCGTGGCCGGCGGCGCGCTGGCGACAGCCTTCATCCCCGTCTTCGCCGACTTCCTGGCTGACGAGGACCGCGCCGGCGCCTGGCGGCTGGCCAGCGCTATCACCAACATCGTCTTCATCGTAGTAACGGCTTCAGCCGTTCTTGCCGCCCTGCTGGCGCCCTGGCTGGTGCGCATCGTCATCGCTCCCGGCTTCTCCCCGGCCGAGCAAGCCCAGACGGTGCAGGTCATGCGCATCGTGCTGGTCTCCACCGTGATCTTCGGCGTCAGCGCGGTGCAGGGCAGCGTGCTCAACGGCTTCAAACACTTCCTGCTGCCGGCGTTGGGCGCGGCGCTCTATCCTATCGGCATCACCCTGGGCGCCCTGTTCCTCGCCCCCACCATGGGCATCGCCGGCCTGGCCGTCGGCGCGGTCATCGGCTCGCTGTTTCACCTGCTGGTCAAGGTTCCCGGTCTCTTCTACTACGGCTTTCGCTGGTGGCCAGTGCTGGACCTGCGCGGCCTGCACAGCCGGCCGGTGCGGCGGGTCTTTGTGCTGATGATCCCGCGCGTGCTCGACCTCTTCGTTTTCCAATTCAGCCTGATCATCCTCACCAATCTGGCCTCGCGGCTGGGCGCGGGCAGCGTCAGCGCGCTGGAGTGGGGCTGGGACGCCATGCAATTGCCGGAAACCATCATCGGCACGGCCTTCGGATTGGTGGCCTTTCCCACGTTGGCCGAGTTGGCCGCGCGCCATGACATCGGAAGGCTACGCAGCACCTTGGCCGAGACGCTGCGCTCGGTGGTCGCCCTGACCGTGCCGGCTGCCGTGGGGTTGATCCTGCTGGGCCAGCCGCTGCTCAGCTTCCTCTACGAGCGCGGCCAGTTCGACGCCGCGGCCGTCGATGCGGTCTACGCCACGCTGCGCTTCTTCGCCTTGGGGCTGGTCGGCCACGCCACGCTGGAGCTGGCCGCGCGCGCCTTCTTCGCCCAGCAGGACACGCTGACGCCGCTGTACGTGGCCATTGGCTCGGCAGTCGCCAGCATCGTCCTGGGCATCGTGCTGATGAGGCCGCTGGGCGCGGGCGGGCTGGCCTTGGGCAACTCCATCGCCATCACAGCCGAGGTGCTGCTGTTGATGGCCATCCTGCGCAAACGCTGGCAGGGCGTCGAGGGGGGGCAGATCCTGCGCTCGCTGCTGCGCGTCGTGCTGGCTAGCGCGGTCATGGGCCTGGCCGTGGCCGGCGTGTTGATGGTAGCGCAAAGCGAGGGCTACGGCGCCTTTGTGCAGTTGTTAGCCGGCGGGCTGGTGGGGGTGGTGGTCTACGTGGCAGCCGGCCTGCTGTTTGGGGTGCAGGAATTGCGCCGGCTGCCGGCTGCGCTGTTTGGGCGTTGACGAGCGAGCACTCTATGGCTTCTGTCCCAGCCAGCGTTGCCGCGGCTCTGGCCCGCGCCGAACATCGTCCTTGCCCTTTGTGCGGCAGCGACGACGCCTACCCCCTCTGGTTTCGGTCTTTGGACGCAGACTGCGCGCTGGATGCCCATCTGGCGCCCCAGGGTGTGCCTGGCTGGTGGGTGGTGCGGTGTGCTCGCTGCGGACTGGGTTGGGTGGACCCGCTGCCGGTGGAGGATGACTTGGCTGCCATGTATGACGAGAGCTACGTTACCCCCGGCGCGTTCGCCGGCGTCGCTCATCAAGGGGGCATCGGCGGGAGTCTGAATCTCTACGACCGGCCGGGTGGCCGCCAGGCCTCGTTGCGCTGGCACGGCGCGCGCCTGGCCTACATCGAACGTCATGGGTTGAGCGCAGCGGGCGACGAGCGCGGGCGACTGCTGGACGTGGGCTGCGGCGCGGGGTATTTCCTGGATGCCGCGCGTCTGGCCGGCTGGCAGGTGACCGGCGTCGAGTTGAGCGCGCCGGCCGCCGCCGCGGCGCGCGCCGCCTTGGGGCTGGATGTGCGCAGCGGCTCGTTGGCTGAGGCCGCTTTTCCCGACAACGCCTTCGACTTGGTGACCATGTTCGAGGTTTTGGAGCACATGAGCAACCCGGGCGCGGCGTTGGCCGAGGCCAACCGGGTCCTGCGCCGCGGCGGCCTGCTGGCAGTCGAAGCGCCCAACGACATGGACGCCTACCGCGCCCGCTTTGCCCATGCCAACAATCGCTGGTGGATCATTCCCCCGGTCCATCTGTACTATTTCAACGCCTCCACCCTGAGCCGCTGGCTGCTGCGCAGCGGCTTCGAGCCGGTTTATCTGGCCACCGAAGGCAGCGTGGGCAGCGACCTGCTCAGCCTGCTGCGCGGCCGCGGCCTGCAGGCTGGCAGGTGGGTGACGGGCGGAGTGCGCCGTCTGTTGGCGCCGGCCGACTGGCTGCTAGAACGTACCGGCCGCCACAGCGAACTGATCATCCTGGCGCAGAAGCGGGCTGAGCTTCAGAAATGACATTTCTTCCGAAGAAATGTCATTTCTAAAGATACCAACGTGGCGTGCGCCTGTCCGGCTGATAGCCGGACCTACGGCGTAGGGATATTAGCCCACCTGGGGCAGGTTGGCCAGTGATTTCTCGATCGCTGCGGCTGGATACTCGTAGTCTTCCAGCCGGCCTTGCAGGAACGCGTCGTAAGAGCCCAGGTCGAAGTGGCCGTGGCCGCACAGGTTGAAGACGATGGTCTTGCTTTCGCCGCTTTCCTTGCAGGCCAGCGCCTCTTGCATGGCCGCGTAGATCGCGTGCGACGGCTCTGGCGCGGGCAGGATGCCCTCCGCACGCGTGAAGCTCATGGCTGCCTCGAAGATGGAGCGCTGCGCCACAGCGCGCGCTTCGATCAAGCCCGCGTTGGCTACTGCGCTGACCTGGGGGGCCATGCCGTGGTAGCGCAGCCCGCCAGCATGGATGGGCGCGGGCAGGAAATCGTGGCCCAGGGTGTGCATCTTGACCACCGGCGCCATCTTGGCCGTGTCGCCGTAGTCGTAGGCGTAGACGCCGCGCGTGATGCTGGGTGCGGCCAGCGGCTCCACGGCGATAATGCGAGAGGTTTTGCCGTTGACGATGTTCTCGCGCAGGAAGGGGAAGGCAAAGCCGCCGAAGTTGCTGCCGCCGCCCACGCAGCCGATGATAACATCCGGCCAGTCGGCGCCGATCAACTCCATCTGCTTGATGACTTCCTGCCCCACCACCGTCTGGTGCAGCAGCACGTGGTTGAGCACGCTGCCCAGGCTGTAGTTGGTGTCGTCGCGCGTGACGGCCTCTTCCACCGCCTCGCTGATGGCCATGCCCAGGCTGCCCGTGCTGTGGGGGTCCTGCGCCAGGATCGCGCGGCCGGCGTGGGTCTCCATGCTGGGGCTGGCCACCACGGTCGCTCCCCAGGTCTGCATCATGCTGCGCCGGTAGGGCTTCTGGTCATAGCTGACCCGTACCATGTAGACCTTGCACTCCATGCCGAAGGCCTGGCAGGCGAAAGAAAGCGCACTGCCCCACTGGCCCGCGCCCGTCTCCGTGGTCAGACGCGTAACGCCCTCCTGCTTGTTGTAATAGGCCTGGGGGATGGCCGTGTTGGGCTTGTGGCTGCCGGCTGGGCTGGTGCCCTCATACTTGAAGTAGATCTTGGCCGGCGTGTCCAGCGCCTCTTCCCAGCGCACCGCGCGGTAGAGCGGCGTTGGCCGCCACAGCTTGTAGAGATCCTGCACCTGATCAGGGATCTCGATATAGCGCTCGGTGCTGACTTCCTGCATAATCAGCGCCATGGGGAAAAGCGGCGCCAGATCGGCCGGGCCGACCGGCTGCAAGGTGATCGGATGCAGCACCGGGGGCAGCTCCACGCCGGCCGCCGGCAGGTCGGCGCTGATGTTGTACCAATGGGTGGGCATGTCGCGCTCAGACAGCACGACTTTAGTGAGTGTCATGAACCAAAAGCTCCTTGGCAATCATACTCAGCGAGGCGTCCTCGCCAAGCGGGTCGGGCGAGACGCCCTTTGGATCATCTAAACACGACTATAAATGGGGCGTCAACTGCTTGAGCAAACGGTCCTTAGGCATATAGCCCACGATGCGTTCCACCGCTTTGCCGTCCTTGAACAGGATCAGCGTGGGGATACTTCTCACGCCAAAAGCCATGGCCGTGGCCGGATTTTCGTCCACGTCCAGCTTGGTGATGCGCAGCTTGCCTTCATACTCGACGGCCAGCTCATTCAGGATCGGCGCGATCATCTTGCACGGGCCGCACCATTCGGCCCAGAAATCGTTCAGCGTCGGCAGCGAGGACTGGATCACATCGGCCTCGAAGCTGGCATCGGAGACAACAACTGGTGTAGACATTCGGTTTCTCTCCATTGTTGATTTTGCAGGCGTAGTCTCGGCTACGTCCGTCGTGCTATCATAGCCGGGCGGTTGGACTTTGTCAAGGTGCGTTTGACATAGAAATGACTTTTCTTCCGCAGAAAAGTCATTTCTGGCGTGCGGCAATTGACTTAGAAATGACTTTTCTTCCGCAGAAAAGTCATTTCTGGCGTGCGGCAATCGCCGTTGTCATTGTGGCGCATGTGTGGTACAATGCCGGCCAGAGCCAAAGGAGATCGCATGAGCTTGACTTCGTGGCCCGTCTTCGGGCATCGCTGGGCAGTCGATCTGCTGGACCGCGGCCTGCGGGCCGGCCGGCTGCCCCATGCCCTGCTGCTGGCTGGCCCAACTCAGGTGGGCAAGCGCACCCTGGCCATGGCGCTGGCGGCGGCGTTGATCTGCCAGGCTGACCAAAAGCCGTGCGGCCAGTGCCGTTCGTGCCGGCTGGTGGCGCAAGGGGTGCATCCCGACGTGCGGCTGGTAGCCGCCGACGACTCTGAACGCGGCCGTGACGGCGTGTTGAAGATCGACCAAATTCGCGAGATGCAGCGCGAGGCGTCGCTGTCGCCGATGGAGGCCCGCTACAAGATTTTTGTGCTACGCGATCTGGACCGGGCCAACCTGCCGGCCGCCAACGCGCTGCTCAAGACGCTGGAAGAGCCGCCGGCCCAGGTCGTGATGCTGCTGACCAGCGCGCGGCCCCATGCGTTGCTCCCCACCATCATCTCGCGCTGCCAGGTGTTGACTTTGCGCGGCTTGCCCCAACAGCAGGTGGCCGATGCGCTGATGGCCCATTGGGGCGCGAGCCGCGCGCAGGCTGATCTGCTGGCTCGGCTGGCCGAAGGCCGGCTGGGCTGGGCTGTCCAGCGCCTGGGCGACGACAAAGCCTGGAACGAGCGCGCTCAGCGCTTGGCCCAAATGCGTGATCTGCCGCGCCAGAATCGCGTTCAACGGCTGGCCTGGGCCGAGGAACTCAGCCGCTCCCCGGCTGCCTTGCAGCCAGCGCTGGCCTTATGGGCCAGTTGGTGGCGCGACGTGCTGTTGGTGCAGCAGGGCTGCGGCGACTTCGTGCGCAACGTCGACCTGGCCGCTGAACTAGCCCATGAGGCGGCCGGCTACGACCCATCGCACGTGCAGCGTTACCTGGCGCGGCTGCAAGCTGCGCCCACCCAGATCAACCAAAACGTCAACGCCCGGCTGCTGCTGGAGACGTTGGTGTTACACGTGCCAGCGCCGCGTTCCGGCGCGTCCTAGTGTCTGAAGCAGGAGGACCTATGCCTGTTGTGGTTGGAGTCAGTTTTCGACCTGTCACCAAGATCTATTATTTCGATCCTGGTGTGTTGTTGGACTTGACGGCTGATGAGTACGTGGTTGTCGAGACTTCGCAGGGGCAAGAGGTGGGCCAGGTGACCTGGTCGCCGCGCGCGGTGGCCGATAACCTGCTGGCTGGCGATCTCAAGCCGGTGGTGCGCCGCGCTACGGCGACTGATCTGCTGGAGCGCGACCGTTTCCATCGCCAGGAGGATGACACGCTGGCGTTGTGCCGCGCCAGGACCCGCGAGCATCGACTGCCCATGACGGTGGTGTCGGCGGAGTACAGCTATGACGGCAGCCGCCTGGTGGTGTCGTTCACTGCCGAGGGCCGCATCGACTTCCGCGACCTGGTGCGGGATCTGGCCAGGGCGCTCAACTCGCGTGTCGAGATGAAGCAGATCGGCGTGCGCGACCAGGCTAAGGTGCTGGACGGCGTCGGCAAGTGCGGGCGTCAACTGTGTTGCTCAGCCTGGCTGCGCGAGTTCAACCCAGTGACCATCAAGATGGCCAAGCAGCAGAATCTGCCGCTCAATCCCCCGGAGATCTCTGGCGTCTGTGGCCGGCTGCTTTGCTGTTTGTCCTACGAGGCGGAGGTGTATGAAGACGCCCGCAAGCAACTGCCCAAGGTGGGCGCGGCGGTGATGACCCCGGACGGCGAAGGCCGCGTGCGCCGCATCCAGCCGCTGCGTGAGACGGTTACCGTGCGTTTGGACGACGGGGCCATCAAGGAGTATCCTGCGGCGGAGTTGGGAACGAAAGGGACAGCGGGCCGGGGGTGCAGCGGCTGCGCCATGCGCCGCCAGCCTGAGCAGATGGCTGAAGAGAACGAAGCTCTCGATCCCCTGCTCAGTACGTTGGACGAGGAACGTCTCCCTGACAGCGCTGGCGGCTCGTCGCGCCGCTCCAAGCGTAATCGCCCCAAGCCGGCTGGCCGGCCATCGGTTGATTAGCAACTATCCGAGTTACTACTCCGCCGCCGGTGGCGAGCACGTTGATTGAGTAGGCCGCCGTATCGAAATCAATG
>JBAQCH010000313.1:0-26836 GCA_049294015.1 Anaerolineae bacterium | reverse complement strand
GGCGTGGTCGGGAAGTCAGCCGACTGGGTGCTGCCGGCCACCACCGCCCGCCCAACGTTTAACGCCAGCCCGGCCGGCCGGTCGACTCCGCTGCCGCCCAGGTAGGTGGCATAGACCAGCCGCGGGCCGGCCAGATCCAGCGTCAGCAGCCACCCATCGGTGTTGCCGCGATAGACCGGCCCCAGCACGCCGGGCGTCACCGGTAGGTCGGCCGAGTTGCTCCAGCCGGCCACGTGGACCAGGTGTTCGTGGAGGCCGTCGGCTGAACCCACCTGCACGCCGACGGCCTCCTCCTGGCCCGCGCCGCCGAAGTAAGTGCTGTAGAGCAGGGCCGTGCCGCTGGGATCGAGCTTGGCCACGAACGCGTCGCGCTGGCCGGCCAGGCCGGGCTGCACGGCGCCGGCTGTGGTCGGGAAGTCGGCCGACCAGGTTCCGCCCGCCACGGTGGCGTTGCCCAGCCTGTCGACGGCGATGGCCCGGCCCACGTCCCAATCGTCGCCGCCCAGGAAGGTGCAGTAGGCCAGGCCGCTGCCGTCGGCGCGGATCTTGGCCACGAACGCGTCGGTCTCGCCCTGGTAGACCGGCTGGTAGCCGGGGACGCTGCCGAACACGGCGCAGAAGTCCTCGGAGCGGGTGTAGCCGGTGATGTAGATGTTGCCTGCGTCGTCGACCGCCACCGCGTAGGCCTCGTCCTCGGCGTAGAGGGTCAGCGCGTTGAACCAGTAGAGCAGGTCGGCTTGCGCGCCGTTCGCGGCGAAGCGCGCCGCGAAGGCGTCGACGCCGTGCAGCGGCGCATCGGCCGGAAACGCCGTTCCTGACGTAAAGCCGGCCGTCAGCACCCGGCCCTGCAGATCCAGCGCCACGCCCGCGGCCTGATCCTCGGCGTCGCTGCCCAGGAAGGTGCTCCACAGCAGCGGTGTGTCGGCCGGGCTTGCCGCGGTTGGAATAGCGGCGACGAACAAGAGTGTAATCAGCAACAAAGCTCTGGTCATCATAGGCAAATTCACCAATCACGCGCAGTGAGCACCCCCAGGTGCGATCGATGGACGCGGACCCGCACGTAGGCGTGCTCGCCTCCGCGCTGCAGAGTCGTCAATCGCGGAGTGAGCACCCCCAGGTGCGGCTGAACGTGCCGGATCGCTCGTACAGCCGAGCATACCATCAGGAGACCTTCCTATGCAAAAATTCGTGGCGGCCCTCGCTGCCCTCTTGATTTTGACCGCCATGCCCGCCGCGGCCGCGCCGGCTGCGCCCACGGGGCGCGTTGCGTGCAGCGGCGGCAGCGCGGCCGGCTATCCCTGCCACAACGTAGACCTGCTGGCCCAGCTCACCCTCAGCCAGTTGGGCGCATCTTCGGCCACGGTCAAGGCCAACAAGCACTGGGGCTGGCATGACCCGCTGACCGGCCGCGACTACGTGCTGTTCGGCCTGACCAACGCCGTCTCCTTCGTGGACATCAGCGACCGCGAGCAGCCGCTGTTCGTCGGCCTGCTGCCCAGCCACCAGGGCGTGTCGCCCTACCGGGACATGGCCGTCTATGGCGACATGCTGTACGTGGTGGCCGACTCGCCAGCCCAGCACGGCCTGCAACTGTTCGACCTGACACAGTTGCGCGCGGTGCAGAGCCCGCCCGTCACCTTCGCTGAGAGCGGCCACTACGCCGGCTTCACGGCCGGCCACAGCCTGTGGATGAACGCGGCTAGCGGCTATCTCTACGTCTTCCGCACCACCGGCGATGCCTGCCAGAACGGCGTCCATGTGGTGGACGTGCGCACGCCCGGCCAGCCCAGCTTCGCCGGCTGCTTCGGCCAGAACGACACGCCCCTCTCCACCGGTGTGTGCATGCTCTACGGCGGTCCGGACGCGGACTACCACGGCCGCGAGCTGTGCTTCGTCGGCAGCGACGACAACGCCAGCATCTTCGACGTCAGCGACAAGGCCCAGCCCAGCCGCGTGGCCAGCTTCACCTACCCCGGCATTGCCCGCGCGCACCAGGGCGACCTGACGGCCGACGGGCGCTACTGGCTGATGAGCGACATGATGGACGAGCACCACTTCGGGGTCAACACCCGCACCTATGCCTTCGACGTGAGCGACCTGGACCAGCCGCTGGTGCTGGGGCATTACAGCCACGCCACCACCGCCATCGACCATGACCTGCAGATCGTGGGCCGGCGGGTGTACCAGGCCAACTGGCGGGCCGGCTTCCGGGTGTTGAACATCGGCAGCCTGCCGGGGCTGGACTGGCGCGAGCTGGGCTACTTCGACACCGTGCCGGGCAGCAACAGCATCGGCCACACCGGCGCCTTCGCCCCCTACGTGTGGCCCGACGGCGTGGTGACCATCAGCGACACCGAGAGCGGCCTGTTCGTGCTGCGGCCGGTGGTGGATCGGGTCTATCTGCCGCTGGCACTGCGGCGTTGAGCCGGTTGAACTGCTGCTGTGAAGGCAAAACTGACCGATACGCGAACGACAATTCTGTGCTATACTGGAGGTGAACTGGTAGAGCTTTGTGGCTGTCTCTGAGGAGGTGCCGCAATGACAGGGCAGTTGACCACTGAGGGAATGATCCATGTCCTGGTGGCAGATGAGCAGGTTCTGGTGCGTAGAGGAGTCTGTGCTTTGCTGGCAGCAGAGCCTGGCATCGACGTGATTGGGGAAACTGGCGCGCCTGAAGTGGCCATGGTCCTTGTGGAGCAACAACGCCCGGATGTGGTTTTGCTCGATCTGGCGATGTTTCCCGATGACGGCATCCGGGCAATTCAGCAGATCGTTGCACGCTATCCGGCCAGCCGCGTGCTGGTGCTGACCAATGCCATCAGCGACGACCGGATGCTGGCCGCAATCAAGGCGGGAGCAAAGGGCTTTCTGCTCAAGAGCTGCGAGCCGCAGGACCTGGTGCGGGCCATCCGTGAGGTGCGTGGCGGCGGCGCATGGCTTCATCCTGCCATCGCCCACCGGCTGCTGGGTGAGATTTCCCATGCTGACCACAAGTTGCCTGCACAGGACGCCTTAACGGAGCGCGAGATGGACGTGCTACGCCTGGTAGCTCACGGCCACAACAACCAACAGATCGCAGACGAGCTGTCCATCTGCGAAGGCACGGCGCGGGTGCACGTCAGCAATATCCTGGGCAAGCTGCACCTGGCCAGCCGCACGCAGGCGGCGCTCTACGCTGTGCGAGAAGGGGTGGTCGAGCTGGAAGATGCGTGAGCGGCCACAGGAAACGTCAGCTTCTGTTACCTCCTGCCTATGCGTTTGTTAGGGCCTGCATGTGCTGACGCGTATCCACCCTGCCGAGCGGCTTGCTACACTTGTGCCATGACGAGCCTAAACAGTTCTGCTATACTGAGGGTAGACGTCAAGGTGGTTGGCGTCGGGCTGGCACAAGGATGTGCTGAAAGGGGCGCACAAGCGCAAGGAGGCGGGCTCGATGAAAACACAGGTTCATACGCTGCTGGGGCTGTGTGTGCTGCTCGTAGCGCTGCTGGCTCTGAGCGGTGCGGCCAGCGCCGCGCCGCTGGCAGGCGCGGGCGATGTGAGCATACTGGATGGCTTCTGTGACTGCTCCCATGCGGCGCGCATGGCAGTGGCGCCGGCCGATCACGGCCAGGAAGTCGATATGGCGGTGGTCCACGCTCGCCGTTACCGCGCCGAGCAAGCTGCGCAGGCCGCTGCAGAAGCAGTCAAGCAGGTGGATATCGCGCAACTGCGGGCTGATCGTGACCAGGCCATGCAGGACGCCGCAGCCCTAGTCGCTGCCGCCAATCAGGGCGCAGAGGTCGACATGGCGTTAGTCGCCAGCCGGCGCTACCAGGCCGAGCGGCTGGCGCACGCTGTGATGGGCGCTGAGATGGCGCTGGCGCGGGCCGGGCGCCACATGTAGCGAGATCATCCGATACCCGACAGGCCCGCAGCGTGACCACTCCAGTGCGCTGCGGGCCTGTCTTGTTCTGGCGACAGACCGATCGACAGGCGCGACCATGAAGCCGCTGGTCGTTTGGGGTCCAGTGGCTGTTCCGCCCACGCGGCGAAAGGAGAAATCCATGCCACGCCGACTCGTATCTAGCGATGCAAAGCTGCAAGAAGCGCGCGCCTTGCCGGCCGCTGAGCGCCTGGTGGACCGAGAAGCGCATGCCCCGAACGTGCAAAACCTGGTGGACATCGGGCTGGACGCCTTGACCTCGACGCGTCCCCCTTATCTCTTTTCGATCCTGGGCCGGCCCAAGTCCTGGTGGCCGGGCAGCAACCGCTTTTCCGAGTATGGCATCCTCGACGTCTGGCAGCCGGGCCGCACTCTGCGCTTCTTGACCAACGTCATCATTCCCTCTGTACCACATACGCCGCCGTCCTTTGGCCCCCCGCTGCTTCTGCGCCAGTTCTGGCAGCCGTCGGTGATCCTGCAACGACCCGACCACCAGGGCAGCTACACCTCCTCCCCCGACGAGGTCTGGTTCTTCGTCAACGGTGTGGCCAGCAACGATGCTGTGGCGCAGCGCAACGGCGCCTACCTGGCCTACCTCTTCCACCGGCCGCTGACCATGATCCAAAACTCGACCGACTCGTTGTTGCTGGACCTGCTGGAGTGCGCCGTCGGCAAGCAGTGGTATCGCTACACCGAGGCTGCGACCAAGGCCTTTCCACCTATCTACGATGCGCTGAAGCGGCCGGACAAGCGCCGCGTCGTGGTCATCGCCCACTCGCAGGGCACGATTATCATGGCCACTGTACTGCGCATGTTGGCTGCCGTGCTTCAGGCGCCGGCCGAGAAGCGCGGGCTGGCCGGGCTGTTTGGCGCTGTGGTTTACGCCCCGCCGGAGTTCGTCTACCCTGATCAGGATCCCTGGCGCGCCGAGGATTTCGCGCCGCTGGACGTGCAGGAGTCGGCCAAGCTGGAGCTATACTGCTTCGCCAACTGCGCCAACGGCATGAAGTATCTCGGCGTTCACTCCGATGGCCGGCCAATCCCCTGGATCGAGAGCTTTGGCAACGAGAACGACCTGGTGGCGCGGCTGGGTATGTTAGCCCCCAAGGCGGCTGAGCGCGGCATCGACATCGACGGGCCGTGCTACGTCAAGCCCAACGGCTGGGGCCACCTGCTCAACGCGCACTACCTGAGCGACATCCAGTCAAGCCAGAAGGTGGGCCGCCGTCGCGGCGGCGCGGGCGGCGCCGCGCCCTACGTGCTGGCCAACGCCGCTGTCTATCTACCCCGATCAGCAGACCCCACGTCTGTTTGGCTACATCAACGGCGGTGTGCCGGAGTTGGATGATTGATGATTAGCCGCTCTCCGAGTAGGTGGGTCGCTTGGTCGGGGATGGGGTCACGCTGGCCTCGTTGTTGGGCATAGGACTGACGGTGCTGGTCCACGGCGATACGATCAAGTCACGCCGAATCTCGCACTGCGCCGTCATCAGTACCGTCAGCCCTGATTCGTCGTCGATGCTCGTTACAAGATGAAATCCAGGTAGCTGTCCGGGGTGATGACGGTGAACTCAGCTTCTGGATAGGTACCTAGCCAACTGCGGGGGGCAGCGACCCGCCTGGTGGCCGACCACTTGCACTCGTAGCCAAACAGCCGGCCCTCGCGCTCCTCCACCAGGTCTACCTCCTGCCCGTCATAGGTACGCCAGAAATAGACGTTGGCGTAGATGCCGCCGTAGGCCCGGCGCTTCATACGCTCGACGACGACGAAGTTCTCCCAAAGCTGCCCCACGTCGTTGCGCTGGTTCAACGGATTGAACTGGGCAATCAAGGCGTTGCGGATACCGACGTCGAAGAAGTAATACTTCGCTTTGCTGGTGACCTCGCTGCGCAGGTTGCGACTGAAGCCGCCGTGCCGGAAGATGACGAACGATTTCTCCAGCAGGTCCAGGTAGCGCCCGACGGTCTTGACGTCCATAGCCAGTTGCGTTGCCAGCTCGTTCAGCGACACCTCGTTGCCTATCTGAAACGCCAGCAGCTTGAGCAAATCGACCAGCGAGCGAGAGCTGCGCACACGGTCGAAAGCCAGGATATCCTTGAACAGATAGGAATAGGCGATCTCGCTGATGGTCTCGATCTTGGCGGCGGCGGTGGCGGCCGCGACCACCTCCGGGTACGCGCCGTAGATCAGGAACTCCTCCAGGCGCTCGCGCAGCTCGAACCGGTTGTACAGCGAGCCCAACTCAGACTGGGCGAACGGATAGAGGATCAGCGTGCGTTTGCGGCCGGTCAGCGGCTCTCCCACCTGTCCGGCCAACTCGAACGAGGAGGAGCCGGTGGCGATCACCCGGATGCCCGGCGTCTGGTCCACGATGATTTTGAGCGCCATGCCGATGTTAGGGATGCCCTGGGCCTCGTCGATCGCTAGCAGTCCATACCCCTCCACGTAGGCCAGGATCTGGCCGAAATCCTGCGAACTCAATATCTGTTGGGTGCGGATGTTGTCGCCCGAATCGAGCTTGTAGCGCAGCGTGGTCTGCGCCAGGAAGCTCTCAAGCAGAGTCGTCTTGCCTACCCGGCGAGGCCCGTAGATCACGAGCACTTTGTTGGGTTGCAGGTACGTTTCCAGGGGTTGATAGGCACGTTGGATCATGACCCTATGGTACACAACTCCATAAATTTAGGCAAATTTATGGAGTGTAACTCCACAAATTTAGTTAAAAACTTGGAATTAACCTGTCCTTAGCCTTCACGGCGCATACGCCTCCACCTCCTCCTTAACGACCGATAGCTTCGGCGCGGGCGAAGTTTGGTCGAACTCCACCCGGTCGTAGACCTCGGCCAGGGGAAGCTGGCACTGGATCGACTCGATGGGCATGACGGCGTCCAGGCCGGCGCTCTCGGAAAACAGCCAGACACCGCCCTGCTGGCGCGTGAAGTGCTCGATGTGCGGCTTGTCCTGACTGATCAGCAGGTAGTCAGTGAGTGTGTCCAACGTGCGGTACTGGGCAAACTTCTCGCCCCGGTCGTAAGCCTCGGTGGACTTGGAGAGGATCTCGACGATGACGGTCGGGTTGAGCAGGGTGTCCAGCTCCTTGTCCTCGAAGCGCGGCCGGCCGCAGACAACAACCAAATCAGGGTAGGTGTAGAGCCCCGTTGGGCTGACCTTGACCCGCATGTCTGCGCCGTAGGTGCGGCAGGATCGGCCCTTGAGTTGACCCACCAGCACATACGACGTGTTCATGAATATGGTCACGTGGTTGTCGCTGGCGCCGGCCATGGCAAAAAGCTCGCCCCGGAAGTATTCGTGCTTGACGTCGCTCTGCCGCTCGAATCTCAGGTACTCGGTTGGTGTCAGATAGATTTTGGGTACTGCGCTCATCGTTCGCTCCTTGCCATGGCCCAGGACTGACGGTGCTGATCGGTCGCAGGGCCTGCCCATCGCGTCGAAACTGACCTTCGCCTGGACCAGCACCGTCAGTCCTACCGCGGCTACATCCTGAACACCCCATACCTCGTCTCTGCCACCGGCGCATTCAGGCAAGCCGACAACGCCAGCCCCAGCACCTGGCGCGTCTCAGGCGGGTCGAGGATGCCGTCATCCCACAGGCGGGCGCTGGCGTAGTAGGGGCTGCCCTCCCGCTCGTATTTCTCCAAGGTGGGGCGCTTGAACGCCTCTTGCTCTTCCGGGGTCATCAGCGGCTGGCCGCGGCGGGCTAGCTGCTCCTGCTTGACCGTGAGCAACACGTTGGCGGCCTGCTCGCCGCCCATGACGCTGATGCGGCTGTTGGGCCACATCCACAGAAAGCGGGGACCGTAAGCGCGGCCGCACATGCCGTAGTTGCCTGCGCCGAAGCTGCCGCCGATCACCACGGTTAGCTTGGGCACCTGCGCGTTGGCCACGGCGTGGACCATCTTGGCGCCGTCGCGCGCGATGCCGCCCTGCTCGTACTGCTTGCCCACCATGAAGCCGGTGATGTTCTGCAAGAAAAGCAGCGGGATGCGGCGGGCGGTACACAGTTCGACGAAATGCGCGCCCTTCAACGCCGACTCGCTGAAGAGGATGCCGTGGTTGGCCACGATGCCCACCGCATAGCCCCAGATGCGGGCGAAGCCGGTGACCAGCGTCGTCCCATACAGCGCCTTGAACTCGCGAAAGCGGCTGCCGTCCACCAGCCGGGCGATCACCTCGCGCACGTCGTAAACCTCGCGGAAGGTGCGGGGGATGACGCCATACAGCTCGGCCGGGTCGTACAGCGGGTCTTCTGGCGGGGCGATGTCCTGTTCGACCTGTTTGCGGGTGTTGAGCGACCCCACGACGCCGCGCACGATCTCCAGCGCGTGTTCGTCGTCCAGCGCCAGGTGGTCGGCCACGCCGGAGATGCGCGTATGCACGTCCGCGCCGCCCAGCTCCTCGGCCGTCACCTCCTCGCCCGTGGCGGCCTTGACCAGCGGCGGCCCGCCCAGGAAGATGGTGCCCGTGCCTTTGACGATCACCGTCTCGTCGCTCATGGCCGGCACATAAGCCCCGCCGGCCGTGCAGGAGCCCATCACGGCGGCGATCTGTGGGATGCCGGCCGCGCTCATGGTGGCCTGGTTGAAAAAGATGCGGCCGAAGTCGTCCACGTCGGGGAAAACCTCGTCCTGCATGGGCAGGAACGCGCCGCCCGAGTCCACCAGGTAGATGCAGGGCAGGCGGTTCTCCAGCGCCACCTGCTGGGCGCGCAGGTGCTTCTTGACGGTCATGGGGTAATACGTGCCGCCCTTGACCGTGGCGTCGTTGGCGACGATGAGGCACTCGCGGCCGGCTACCGCGCCGATGCCGGTGACGATGCCGGCGCTGGGCGCGTCGCCGTCGTACAGCTCCCACGCGGCCAAGGGCGACAGCTCCAAGAAGGGGGAGCCGGGGTCCAGTAGCTTGTCGATGCGTTCCCGCACGAAGAGCTTGCCCTGCTCGGCGTGGCGCTGCTGGGCCTGCTCGCCGCCGCCGCTGCGCACCTGGGCCAGCCGGCTGCGCAGCTCTTCGGCTAATGCGCGGTTGTGGGCTGCGTTGGCTTGAAACTGTGGGTCTTGCGGGTCGAGGTGTGAGTCGAGGACTTCCATTGTCCGGGTCCTTTTGCGAGAAGATCAGGCTGATGCGCGGATAATTGCGCAGGTGTTGTCGCCGTTGAACCAAGCCAGGTCGAACTCGGCGGTGCTCACCGTTATGGGAGCGTCTGGAAATGCAGGATCGTTAATCCAGACAGTTTCCTCATCGATCCCGACCACAACTACGGCGTGATTGGTGCTCACCGGCCAATACGACAGTTCGGCCGTATCGACAAATGCCATCACCGGCTGACCGGCCTGCAAGTAGCGCGCCAGAATCGAAAGGGTTGCCTCCCGATACTCTACCTCCACCCCTAACCTGGCCAGACGGAGAATGTTACGACGCGGAGCGCCGATGGGGCTGATACCCAGGATAGACAACAGCCGTGCATAGGGCTCTGTGCCCCCTAGAAAGTCCAGCACCATGGCCGCGCAGGCAGCCAGGCAATCCGCTGCCTGTAGTTGTTCACGATGCGGGACCGTCAGAGGAGGCGTGGCGGAGGGCGAGGTATTGGGCATTGCGCGTGATCTCGGTGATCTGCTCAGGTGTTACAAAGAGTTGGCCCGTCTCGACGTGGACGTCGATGGCGCCAACCTGGCCAACCGGCCCTGTGTGAGGGAAAGCCAGTTCCAAGGGAACGCGCCACACGAGCTGTTCGCCCATCACCAGCATGGGTTCGCCCGTGCGCAGGAGATAACTGACTTCGTCAGCCACAAAACGGCGTACAAGTCGTTGGGCAGCCTGCGCCGAGTAATTGAAACGGGCGGACACCTGTATGGTTAGCTGAATCTCACCAGTGCGTGGGATCTGTTCAAGAAGTGTCTGCATTGTCATCTACTCCACGAGCCGTCTTGTGTGCGTCAATTTGGCGGCTTGAGGCGCGTGAACGGCCTGCGGCCGATATTCCTTGCCGGTTCCTGATCCGTTCGGTTCATGGCGGCATTATACCATAGGCGTTCGGCATTGTCCACGCATGGCGAATCAGGCAGCTTGCCAAAACCCGATTATGCTGCGATACTTGCGATCCGCTGGCCTTTGCCCGCGCTGCGGCGGCCTGGGAGCGGACGCCGCAGCCGTTGCCGGAGCTGATCGGACACTTGCTGGCGCGCTGGGGCGAGGGGCGTCCCTGGCTGGAGCGGAGCATCACCCTGCTCTTTGCCATTGGGCTAGCGCTGTCGGTGGCGTTGTTTGCGAATGGCTATTGGGTGGCATAGAGCGTTGCGCGGGTTGGGGGGTAAACGCGAAAAATGACCCGTTTGGGTACTATCCCATCTGGTTGGCGCCTGCTATACTGCATGTCATGATGCTTGGTGTGGGTGTACGGGTGCGCTTCCGTCTGTCCAGACCAGTCCAGACACACTGATGCGGAGGTGACGCAATGGATGGTATCAACACGGGTGACACTGCCTGGGTTCTGATCTCTACCACCTTGGTACTGATGATGACCCCGGCCTTGGCGTTCTTCTACGGCGGCATGGTGCGCAAGAAGAACGTTCTCTCCACACTGAACTTGAGCTTTATTCTCATGGCGCTCATCAGCATCCAGTGGATTCTGTTCGGTTTTACATTGGCGTTCGGCACCAGCGTGGGTGGCCTTTTCGGCGGTCTCAACTTCCTGGGGCTGTCTGGCGTGGGATCGGAACCAAACGCGGACTATGCCGCCACGATCCCCTTTTTGCTTTTCGCCGCCTATCAGATGATGTTCGCAGTGATCACCCCAGCGCTGATTACCGGCACCTTCGTGGAGCGCATCCGCTTCAAGGCTTTCTTGATCTTTAGCCTGCTGTGGGCAACGCTGGTTTATGACCCGGTAGCCCATTGGGTCTGGGGCGTGGGCGGCATTCTGCGCAACATGGGCGCATTGGACTTTGCCGGCGGCACGGTGGTGCATATCACGGCCGGGTTCTCGGCGCTGGCCCTCGCCTCAGTGATCCGCGCCCGCCAGGGATTTTCCAACGGCAGCATGGAGCCGCACAACATCCCCTTCTCCGTGCTGGGCGCGGGGCTGCTGTGGATGGGGTGGTTTGGCTTCAACGGTGGCAGCTCATTGGGCGCCAACGGCCTGGCAGTCGCTGCGCTTGTCAACACGAACACAGCCGCCGCTGCGGCCGCGCTGGTCTGGATGCTGCTGAGCTGGCGCGACAGCAGACCTAGCGTGTTGGGCATCATTACGGGCGCTGTGGTGGGCCTGGTGGCCATCACGCCTGCGGCCGGCTTTGTGACCCCGCTCGCGGCCATGGCCATCGGCGCACTGGCCGCCCCCATTAGCTTTTACGCCATCAAGCTGCGCCAGAGCCGCCGCCTGGACGAGTCGCTGGATGTGTGGGCTTGTCACGGCATGGGTGGCGTGTGGGGTGCACTGGCGACCGGCCTCTTTGCCACCAAAGCGGTCAACCCGGCCGGGGCCGACGGTCTTTTCTACGGCAACCCGAATCAACTGCTTGTGCAGGGCCTTGCCGTCGCCGTCACAGTCGTGTTTGCCATGGGAGTGACTTGGCTGCTGGGTGTAGCGCTCAAGCGCACCATCGGTCTCAGCGTGTCGGACACCGAGGAGCAAATCGGGCTGGACATCGCCGAGCACGGCGAACGAGCGTATGCTTAGCGCCTGATTGGGCTGGCGCCAGCACAGGAGAAACCATCATGATCAAAAAGATCGAGGCAATCATCCGCGAAGAGAAGCTGAACGACGTCAAGATTGCGCTGCAGAGCATCGGCATTGTGGGCATGAACGTGACGGAATGCCGGGGACACGGCCGGCAGGGCGGCATTGAGCTTGTAGGCCGAACTGGCCCCTATAAGATAGACTTGCTGCCGCGCTTGCAAGTCAACATCGTGTTGAGCGATCACAACTTGGAAAAGGCGATCGAAACGATTTGCCAGGCCGCGGAGACGGGCAGTGTAGGCGACGGCTTGATCTTCGTCTACCCAGTCGAAGATGTCATCCGCATCCGCACAGGTGAGCGTGGTCATGACGCCCTGATGTACCCGGACGACATCGACGCACGTCTGACGGGCGCTAAGAAATAGGCAATAGCAGGACATACCTGTCTGCACACACACGCATTACATTTCGCAAGAAGGAGATCGTATCCATGGCAACACCAAAAGACGTGATGAAGATGATCAAGGACAAGGACCTGAAGATCGTCGACGTCAAGTTCACCGACCTGTTCGGCGAATGGCAACACTTCTCGATGCCGGTCGAAGAGTTCTCTGCGGAGGGCGCTTTCGAAGAGGGCATGGGCTTCGATGGGTCGTCGATTCGCGGCTTCCAGAGCATCGAGTCCAGCGACATGATCCTGCTGGCCGATCCCGACTCGGCCATGATCGACCCGGTGTGCGAGCTGCCTACTCTCAGCCTGACCTGTGACGTGTATGACCCGATCACGCACACCCCCTACAGCCGTGATCCGCGCTTTATCGCCAAGAAGTCGGTCGAGTACCTCCAGAGCACTGGCATCGCCGACACGGCCTACATCGGCCCTGAAGCTGAGTTCTTCATCTTCGACAAAGTGATGTTCTCGGCCGGCGAGTATTCGGCGGCCTACGAGATCGACAGCGTCGAAGGGCCCTGGAACAGCGGCATCTTCGGCTTCGGCCATTCGGTGCCCCACAAGCGCGGCTACTTCCCGGTGCCCCCACTGGACACCCTGCAGGACCTGCGTTCGCAGATGGTGCGCACCATGATCGCTTCCGGCGTCGATATCGAGCTGCATCACCACGAGGTGGGCACGGCCGGCCAGTGCGAGATCGACATGAAGTACAAGCCGCTGGTGCGCATGGCCGACCAGGTGCAGATCTACAAGTACATTGTCAAGAACGTGGCCCAGAAGGCCGGCAAGACCGCGACCTTTATGCCTAAGCCGATCTACGCCGACAACGGTTCGGGCATGCACACGCACCAGAGCCTGTGGAAGGACGGCAAGCCGCTCTTTGCCGGCGACGGCTACGCCGGGCTGAGCCAGATGGCGCTGTGGTACATCGGCGGCCTGCTGAAGCACATTAACTCGCTGCTGGCCATCTGCGCCCCGACCACCAACTCGTATCGCCGCCTGGTGCCGGGCTACGAAGCGCCCGTGGTGGTGGCCTACTCAGCCCGCAATCGCTCGGCCGCCTGCCGCATCCCCATGTACTCGCAGTCGCCCAAGGCCAAGCGCGTCGAGTTCCGCTGCCCTGACCCGGCGGCCAACCCCTACCTGGCCTTCGCCGCCTGTCTGATGGCTGGGCTGGACGGCATCAAGAACCAGATCGACCCCGGCGATCCGGCCGAAGTGGACCTGTTCGACGCCGAGCACATAGGCAAGGTCAAGACCACTGTCGGCAAGCTCAACGAATCGCTGGATGCGCTGGCAGCCGATCATGACTTCCTGCTGGAGGGCGGCGTTTTCACCCCCGACGTGCTGGAAGCCTTCGCCAAGTACAAGTGGGAGACCGAGGTCGGCCCGGTGGCCCTGCGGCCGCATCCGTATGAGTTCTTGCTGTATTACAACGCGTAGCAGCGTGTCAGGTGCCAAGTGTCATGTATCGTGCGTAGAGAGTCGGAGTCAGTGCTCCGGCCACCTGACACTTGACACCTGAGCCCTTGACACTTTCCACCGTCCCACGGCGCGCCCGGGTTGAGCCTCTGCCCAGCCCGGACCCGCTTGGTGGGTCTGGTGTAGTGTGTGGGTGTGTGGCGCGTGAGGCGGCCTTGTCCGTGGGTTGAGTAGGCGTTAGCCGTAACGAAACCCCGGACGCCCGGTTGCCTCACGCGTCGCATTTTCCAGCGCAGACGCCTGTACGACCCAACGGAATAACGCGCAAACTTGTTACAAGGGGTGGCTTGCGGTACAATGCCGGGCCATGACGACCTATGACCTCTGCATCGCCTGGAATTGGCCGCATGACGCCGCTTTTGTCGGCCTCTTGGAGCGTGCTTGCCGTGAGCGGGGGCTATCGGTGCTGCACATCACACCGCACAACCTGGACGCGGCCCATCAAGCGTTGCTGGACGGGGAACTCAGCTTCCGCGCTTTCACCAACCGGGCAGCCGACACCGACCCGGCCTTTCTCAAGGTGGTAGACTGGGCGCGCACCACAGGCGTCTTTCGCATCAACCCCCACGAGCGGGAGACCTATACGGCCGACAAGGCGACCATGCATCTGGAGCTGATCGCCTCCGGCTTGCACACGCCCTACAGCATCATCCTGCCCCCCTACACAGAGCAGCCTGAGCTGCATGACCTCGACTTGAGGCCGCTCGGCCCGGCCTTCGCCATCAAGCCGGCCAACGGCGGCGGCGGAGAGGGCGTAATCTGCGAGGCCACGTCGGCCGAGCAAGTCGCCCAGGCGCGCCAGCAGTTCCCGCACGACAAATATCTGCTACAGGCCTACGTGACGCCGACCGAGATCGCCGGGCAGCCAGCCTGGTTCCGGGTCATCTATTGCCTGGGCGAGATCTATGCCAATTGGTGGCCGCCTCAGACGCACATCTTCCGATCCGTCCAGCCTGATGAGGTCATTGCCCTGCGCCTGGGTGAACTGTACGACATGGCCGTGCGCATCGCCAACGTCTCGCGCCTGCATCTGTTTTCCACCGAGATCGCCCTGACCGCTGACGGCCAGTTTCTGGCCGTGGACTACGTAAACGACCAGATCGACCTGCGCCTGCAATCGCAGGCCCAGGACGGCGTGCCGGATGCCATCGTTTGGGACATCTGCCGTCGCCTGGCTGAGTTGGTCTGGCAAGAAATCAACACTCGACGAGGAGCGCCATCAATGACCAGCGACCGCCTGCTCAATCGCAGCGAAATCGACCCGCAGTTTACCTGGAACGCCGAGAGCGTTTTTGCGTCCATCGAGGCCTGGGAGGCGGAGTTTGCCAGCGTGGCGGCCAGCCTGCCCGGCTTGCGCAGCTTCGCAGGCCGGCTGGCCGAGGGCCCGCCCGTGCTGTTGCAGGCGCGCGCGTCCATCGAGGCCTTGGAGCAGCGGCTGTGGCGGCTGTCTGTCTACAGCGGCATGGATTCGGCGGTCGACACCACCAACCAGGCGGCGACTGAGCGCGATAGCCGCGTGCAAGGGCTTTTCGGCCAGTTCATGGGCGCCGTGGCCTATGCGGCCCCGGAGCTGCTGGCCATCGGCCTGCCCACTTTGCAGCAGTGGCAGACCGAGGAGCCGCGGCTGGCGAGCTATGCCCACTATTTCGACGACCTGTTCCGCCGCCAGGCCCACGTGCGCTCGGCCGAGGTGGAAGAGCTGCTGGGGCTGGCAGCCGATCCTTTCGCCGGCGCCTACAGCGCCTGGACGATGCTGACCAACGCCGACATGCAGTTCCAACCGGCCGTGGCTGCTGACGGCGTCGAGCTGTCGCTGAGCCAGAGCACCTACGACGCCCTGCTGGTCCATCCCGACCGGGAGGTGCGGCGCACGGCCTACCAACGCTACACCGACCAGTATCTGGCCCACAAAAACACGTTGGCCAGCAACCTGCTCACCTCCGTCAAGCAGAACGTCTTGCAGATGGGCGCGCGCCGCTACGAGTCCACGCTGGAGATGGCTTTGTTCGACAACGCCATTCCGGTCACGGTCTTTCACAATCTGCTGGAGACATTTCGCAAGCACTTGCCGGTGTGGCATCGCTACTGGGCCGTGCGGCGCAAGGCGTTGGGCGTAGAAACCCTGCAACCCTATGACATCTGGGCGCCGTTGACCGCGCAGCCGGCGCCGATCGGCTACCAGCAGGCCGTGGACTGGATTTGCGAAGCGCTGGCGCCGCTGGGCCAGGACTACGTGGGCGCTTTGCGTCGCGGCTGCCTGGAGCAGCGCTGGATCGATGTGTATCCCAACCAGGGCAAGAGCTCTGGCGCGTTCTCCAGCGGCTCGCAGCTCACCTACCCCTTCATCATGATGAGCTACACGGACGACAGCCAGAGCCTGGGCACACTGGCCCACGAGCTGGGCCACTCCATGCACTCCTACCTCGCCTGGCAGACCCAGCCGCCGGTCTATAGCGGCTACTCCCTCTTCGCCGCCGAGGTGGCCTCCAACTTCCACCAGGCAATGCTGCGAGCCTACCTGCTCCACCCCGATCGCAATTTGCCGCGCGACCTGCAGATCGGCATCATCGAAGAGGCTATGAGTAACTTCCACCGCTACTTCCTGGTGATGCCTACCCTGGCCCGCTTCGAGCTGGAGGTGCATCAGCGTATCGAGCGCGGCGAGGGCATCACAGCCGACGGCATGATCGAGCTGCTGGCCGGCCTGGCGGCCGAGGGCTTCGGCGACGAGATGGCCTTCGACCGCGAGCCGGTGGGCATCGGCTGGGCCACCTTCCCTCACCTGTATGCCGATTACTACGTGTTCCAGTATGCAACGGGTATCTCCGGCGCACACGCGCTGTCCAACCGCATCCTGTCCGGCGCGCCGGGCGCGGCTGAGGACTACCTGGGCTTCCTGCGCGCAGGCAGCTCCATGTATCCGCTGGACGCGCTGCGCCGGGCCGGCGTCGACCTGGCCAGCCCGCAGCCGGTGGAGGAGACGTTTGCAGTGCTGAGCGGGTTGATCGACCGCTTGGAGGCGTTGGTGTCCGAATGACAGGATGACAAGGTGAGGGGGTGACAAGGTGATCGGGTCTGGACCGGCGCCCCCCAGATGGCCGGAGTTCGAAGTGGGTGTGTTCAAGCTCATTTGGCTGGCCTAGAAGTTCGACTTCTCCGAGAAGTCGAACTTCTTTTTCTCCATGAAGTCGAACTTCTTTGTGTTCCGGCCTGCGGGGGGTGTACAATAGCCGCATGGCAGACGATTCGACACCGACCCAGCCTTTGGCGCAGCGCCACAGTCTCGCCATACAGATGATGTTGAGCCTGGCCGCGTTGGCGCTGCTGTCCGTTCTGGCCGTGGGGCTGCCGGCTGTCTGGCTGGTGCGCGGCCAAATGGAAAACCAGGCCTGGGCGCAGGTGCAGCAGGGCCAGCAGGCCAGCCGCGCCCTCTACGACGCCCAGCAGAACGAACTGGCCGGCCTGGCCACGCTGACAGCTCAACGGCCCACCCTGGCGGCCCTGTTGCGCGCGGGAGATGTTGGCGCCCTGCAGGGCTACCTGGACACGTTGCGCCAAGGCGCCGATCTCGATCTGATTGTAGTCTGCAGCGCCGCTGGCGAGCCAATAGCCCAGGTTGCTCCCGCTGGCGCTGAGCTATTGCCGCCCTTGTGTGACTTGCCGGTGGGGTCTCATACGTTGATGACCCAGCCGTCAGGCGTCACGCCGCAGGTCTGGCTGGCTGCTGCCCAGCGCCTGGCCGGCGAGAACGGCGAGGACGGCGTCGAGCCGGACTTGGTGGTGATCGCTCGCTGGCTGAACCAGGCGGCCATGCAGGAGATGCGCTCGCAGACTGGCCTCGACCAGACCCTGTTGGCGAGCGGCTTGCCCGTCGCGAGCAGCCTGCAAGGCGACGCGACGGCCGCTCGCCGGGCTGAGGCGCTGGGTGAGAACAACCAAATCACGTTTGTCTGGCAGGGCGAGCCGTTCTACGCGCTGCGCTTTGCGCTTTCCGGGGACCCAGCCGAGCCGCCGGTGCAGGTCGAGACGGCCCTGTCGGTGGCCGGTCTGGCCGCCGCCCAACAGCGCTTGCTGCGCGTGCTGCTGGCCAGTATGGCGCTGGCCACCGCCATCGGCCTGGTGTTGGCTGTGGCGCTGGCGCGGCGTATCAGCCGGCCATTGGCTGACCTGACCGGCGCTGCTACGGCCATGCGCGGCGGCGACCTGTCCAGCCCCATCGCCTTCGACACGGGCGTGCGCGAAGTGGGGCTGGTAGGCGAGGCGCTGGAAGGGGCTCGCTTCGACCTGCAGCGCACCCTGGCTGAGCTGCGCCAGGAGAAAGCGCTGACCGAGCACTTCCTGGCCAGTGTCTCCCACGAGTTTCGCACCCCGCTGACGGCCGTGGCCGCTTCGGTGGAGCTGCTGTTGGACCAAGTCGACGAGCTCAGTTCAGCCGAGTTGCACGAGTTGCTGGCGACGTTGCACCTGGGTGTGCTGAACCTGCGCAAACTGGTGGACAACCTGTTGGAGAGCGCCAGCATCGAGTCCGGTCGCTTTCGTGTGCGTCCGCGGCCGGCCAACCTGGGCGACATCATCGCCGAAGCCGTCACTACTATGCAGCCGCTGCTGGACCGCCACGGCCAGCGGCTGGCGGTCGATCTGCCCGCGACTATCCCTGGGGTGCTGGCTGATCCGCGACGCGTGGTGCAAGTGTTGGTCAACCTGCTCTCCAACGCCAGCAATGCGCAGCGTGCTCTGCCCGACTCGGCCGGCCGCCAGATTACCATCAGCGCAGCCGTGGTGAGCGGCGGACAGACTGTGCAGGTGTTGGTGGCCGACCACGGACCGGGCATCCCATCCGCGCGGCGAACTGAGCTGCTGCACGGTCGGCGCTTCGCGGCGGCATCCGCCAGCGCCGATGCCAATGCGCCCGTAGGCTTTGGTCTGGGTCTGTCGGTGGTCAAGGCCATCGTCGCGGGGCATGGCGGCCAGTTGGGCATCGACGACCGGCCAGGCGGCGGCGCAGTGGTCTGGTTCACTCTTCAGTCAGACTTGGGAAGCGGTCGCAGCACGCTCGGGCCGGCAACTTCCGAAGCCATGAGATGAGACGATGAAGGCATTGATCGTAGACGACGACCGCGTGCTGGCCGATGTGCTGGCCTTCACCCTACGTCGCGAGGGCTTCGCGATCGTACTGGCTCACGACGGCGAGACGGCGCTGCGCCGTTTCGCCGAGGAGGCCCCTGACCTGGTGGTGCTGGATGTCAATATGCCGCGGCTGGACGGCTTTGCCGTCTGCCAGCGCATTCGGCAGATGGCCGACACGCCCATCATCCTGTTGACCGTGCGGGGCGAGGAGGATGACATCGTGGCCGGCCTGGAATTGGGGGCGGACGACTACATGGCCAAGCCCTTCAGCCCGCGCCAGTTGGTGGCGCGGGTCCAGGCCGTGCTGCGCCGCAGCCGCGCGGGCCGCAGCGTGGCGACGGCCGGCCTGCAACGCGCCGGCAACCTGGCGCTGGATGCCAGCCGTCGCGAGATACGGGTGTTGGTCGGCGAGGGGGAGGAGGCTGTGGCCGGCGCTCCGGTGAGCCTGACTGCGTTGGAGACCCGGCTGCTGAGCTATCTGATGCTCAACGCCGGCCACGTGCTGATGGCCGACGCCATCATCGACCACGTCTGGGGGGTGGACGGCGGGGACAGGGAGATGCTGCGCCAACTGGTGCGCCGGCTGCGCGCCAAGCTTAAGGATCTGTCCGACAGCGCGGCCGATCAGATCGCTGGCCTTCCGGCCATCGAGACGATCCCTGGCGTGGGATATGGGCTGACGCGGGGATGATGGAGTTGCAGGTTGCAGGTGGCAAGTCGCAGGTGGCAAGTCGCAGGTTGCAAGTTGCAAGTTGCTGGTTGCATGATGACACCTGCCATCTGCCACCTGCAACCTGCCACTTGCCTACTGCTTGCTTTCCTCGCGCCGTCGCAGTAGCTCCGTTCCCAGGACCAGCAACAGGGAGAACAGCCCCAGCGCCAAGGCGGCGCTGTAGGCGCTGACGTATTGCCGCTCGTCCAGCGCGCGGTAGATATAGAGGGTGGCCGTCTCGGTGCGGCCCTGGATGCCGCCGCCGATCACCAGCACGGCGCCGAACTCGCCCAGCGCGCGGGCCAGGGTCAGCGTCACGCCGTAGATGAAGCCCCAGCGCAGCGCCGGCAGGGTGATGCGCCGAAAGGTGGTCCAGCCGTTGGCCCCCAGCGTGGCCGCCGCCTGCTCCTGCTGCACACCGAAAGCTTGCAGGATCGGAACCAGCTCGCGGATCATGAAGGGCAGCGTGACGAAGAGGGTGGCCAGCACCATGCCCGGCACGGCAAAGGCGACGCGCATGTCCAGCGCTTGCAGTACGGGCGCAAACAGCCCCTGCCGGCCAAAGAGCAGCAGCAGCATGTAGCCCACCACTACCGGCGAGACGGCGAAGGGCAGGTCGATCAGGCCGTTGATCAACTTCTTGCCGCGGAAGTCGTCGCGCACCAGCATCCAGGCGACGGCGGTGCCGAAGACCGCCTGTATCGCCACCACCAGCAGGCTGATCTGCACGGTGAGGCCAAAGGCCCGTAGCACCTGCCGGTTCTGGAAGGTCGCCAGCACCGGGCCCAGGCCATCGGCCAAGGCGCCCACGACCAGGGCTGCAAGGGGCGCGATGATCAGGAAGCCGGCGTAAGCCAGCACGATGGTGACCAGCACGCGCCGCAGCCAGCGGCGGCGTGAATCGACCGGCGTAGAGACGGCGGAGGCGGGGTGGGAGCTCATTTCGCCTCCTTCTGCTGGCGGCTTTGCGAATCATTCCGGCGCGACTGGAGCAGATCGACCAGCACGATCAGCGCGAAGGCAATGGCCAGCAGCGCCACCGAGACCGCGCTGGCGCCGAAGCGGTTGGCCGACTCCACCTCGCCCCAAACGTAGACGGCGGCTGTTTGTGAGCGCAGCGGGATGTTGCCTGCGACAATGATGATCGAGCCGAACTCGCCCACGGCGCGGGCGAAGCTAAGCAGCGCGCCGGTGGTCAGCGGCAAGATCAAGGGCGGCAGCGTCACGCGGCGAAAGATTGTCCACGGCCCTGCGCCCAGCGTGGCGGCCGCGTCCTCCACCGTCCGATCCAGGCCAAGCAGCACCGGCTGTACGGCTCGCACCACGAAGGGAAAGGTCACGAAGAGCAGCGCCAGTACGATGCCCGGCGGCGCAAAGATGATGCGCCAACCCAGCGTGTTCTCTAACCAGGCGCCGATGGGCTGCTGCGGGCCGTAGAGAATCACCAACATGACGCCGGTCACCAGGGTGGGGATGGCCAGAGGCAGGTCCACCAGGGCGTTGAGCAGGGACTTGCCGCGGAACTCGTAGCGCACCAGCACGTAGGCAGTCAGCGTGCCCATGACGGTGTTGATCAGCACCATGATGGCCGATGTGCGCAGGGTCAGCGAAAGTGCGGCCCGGGCCACCGGCTGGTTCACCGCCTGCCACATCCCCGCCAGCCCCTGGCTGAGCCCATCCTGGAAGATGACCAGCAGCGGGATGATCAGCATCAAGGCCAGATAGCTCAGCGCGGCCGCACGCACGCTCCAGCGCCCCCAGGGGCGACGACGGGCGGTGGGTGTGGCCTTGGGGAGTGGCTGGCCGGCTGGCTGAGCTTGGAGGTGGGTCATAGCGGTGACGTGAGGTGGGTAGGGTTGGGAATACTACAACGGATGAAAAACAGCGGATGAAGGCAATGGATGGAGATAATTGCGGAGATACCGCGTGCAATGAAGACTCTTCTGCATCCGCTGTTCTCATCCGCTGTGATACCTCCCGCTCTCATCGGCTTTGCACTTCCAGCAGCGCCTTGCTGAACACGCCATCGTCGCCGAAGATGGCCGGCGTGGCCGCGTCCCAGCCGCCGAAGTACTCGATGGTGAACAGGTCTTCCACCGGCGGATACTTATCCGCTGTGGCTTGGGCGACCTCGGGATCGACCGAACGCAGGCCGTGCTGGGCGAAGATTTCCTGGGCTGGCTGGCTGTGCAGGAACTGCACGAAGGCCTCGGCCACGGCGCGATTGCCGTGCTTGTCCACGTGGGCGTCGATCACGGCAATCGGGTTCTCGATCAGGATCGTCGAGCGGGGGATGACCAGGTCGTAGTCCTCGCCCTGCATCTGCGCCACCAGCACCTCGTTCTCGTAGGTGATGGCCACGTCGCCCACGCCCTTCTCGAAGTTAGTGATGCTCTCTCTCGCGCCCTTGTCCATAACCGTAACGTTTTTGAGCACAGCCTTGAGGAATTCGAAGGCTGCGACCTCGTCGTTGGCCGGCACGCCCTCCACGTAGCCGCGCAGGGCCGCGCCGTACAGCGCCAGCATGTTCCACATGGCGCCGCCGCTGGTCTTGGGATTGGGGGTCAGAATCTGCACGCCCGGCCGGGCCAGGTCGGCCCAGTCGTTGATCCCCTGGGGGTTGCCCTTGCGCACGGCGAAGGCAACGATAGAGTCGCTGACCATGCCGTTGGTGGGATTGTCCTGCCAGTCGTGGGTGATCAGGCCGGCCTGCTGGATGCGGGTGACGTCGGCCTCCAGCGACAGCGCGGTCACGTCGGCCTCGAAGCCCTCGACGATGGCACGCGACTGGGCGCCAGAGCCCAGGTAAGACTCCTCGAAGATCACGTTCTGGCCGGTTTGTTCCTGCCATTGCTGGCGGAAGATGGGGATCAGTTGGCCATAGGCCTCGCGCGGCGTGGTGTAGGCGCCGAGGATGATAGTGGCCGCCTTCTGGCTCTGATCTGATGGGGTGCTGCCGGCTGGGGCTGGCTGCGCAGCATTGCCGCCGCACGCGCCAACAATCATGCTCGCCGCAAGGATGACGGCCAACCACCAGAATTTTCGTTGTGTCATAAGATAGCTCCTGTTTATACACGCACGGTGTCGATTACCATCGGCTCGCGGAAGGAATACTCCCGTGCCCGCACCAGTAAGATGGCGCAGGTTGCCGACTCGTTGATCACTTGCTCGACCACGCCTTTGAGTGAAATGTGGCCCTCCCGATCGGCCAGCGGCGTGCCAAGTACCAACAGGTCATAGCTGTTGGCGGCCAGCTCCTGGGCGATGGCCTTGCTGACCACGCCGTTGCGCACGGCTGTCTGCGCCGGGACGCCCAGAATCTCCAGCGAGCGGATACCGTCCTGCAGGAACCGCTCTGCGCGTTGCTGCGCTGCGGGGTCGTCGGCCTGTTCCACGACTGACATTAACGTGGCTTGGGCGCCGACGTGACGCACCAGGCGGCCGGCGAACAAGATATCGTCCTTGCCAGGTTCGCCGGTGGTCACGGCAATCAGCGCGCGCGTGGGCACGTCCTGGACTTTCGGCGCCAACAGCAGGTTGTGCTCTCCGCTCTGCAGGATGCTCTCGGCCAGTTCCAAACTATCGGCTTTGTCCAGGCCCATAATGACCATGTCGTAGGGTTGGTGCTCGGCCTCTTGTTGCACGGCGCGCGCCGGCGTCTCGCTGGTTGCCCGAACGTCCAGCGCGGCCAGGCCGCTGCCCAGCGCCTCCTTGGCCTGCTGCAAGTGGCGCTGCATGGCCTCCCCTTGCAGACCGTAGCCCAGCACCACCGCACGCGCATGGGCCAGACGGGCAAACTGGCCACCCAAAGCCAGCGCGGCTTGAGCCTGTGTCGACCCGTCGGTCAGCAGCAGGAAGTGGAGGCCAGGATGCTCCAGCGCATGGAAGTGGCGAATGCCCACCCACACATGCTCGCCTGGTTGCAACGGCAAGCGGTCCACATCAGCCTGCTCGCGCACCGCCTCGACATAGATCGAATCGTCGCCAAAGGCCACAGGCGGCGCAATGGGCCGGACGCCCGGCAGAGGGGGCAGCCGCAAGCGCAGCCGCTGATAGGCGCCGGAGAACACCACCTGTTCCACCTGGCCCTGGCCAAAGGGCGGCGCGCCCAGCGCGTCTGGCTCAGTGGCAAGAACTACATCCTCCGGCCGGAAGAGCACCTGCACCCGTTGCGCCGCGCGGGGCTCGACGCCGCTGGAGACATCGGGATGCGCTTGCGAGCTGCTCCACAGAGATGGGCTGTCCAACTGGCGGGTGATGGGGATATGCACCGGCCCAAGTTGCACCGCATTACCCGCGAAGCGCCCTACCAGCAGGTTGGCGGTGCCCAGGAAGGTGGCTACGAACTCGGTGCGCGGCCGCTGGTAGAGCGCCTCTGGCCGGCCAACCTCCAACAGGCGGCCGAAGCTCATCACCCCCAGCCGGTCGGCCAGCTCGAAAGCCTCCTCTTGGTCGTGGGTGACGAGAATCGTGGTGACGCCCAACGTGCGCTGGATGGCATGGAGCGAGCGGCGCAACTCGATGCGAATCTTGGCGTCCAACGCGCCCAGCGGCTCGTCCAGCAGCAGCACGTCGGGTTTGATGGCCAGGGCGCGGGCCAGGGCCACGCGCTGCTGTTGGCCGCCGGAAAGCTGGCGCGGCATGCGCTTACCCAGCCCCACCAGCCCTACCAGCTCTAGCAGCTCATCGCGCCAGCGCCGTCGTTCGGCCGCCGGCATCTTGCGCAACGTCAGGCCAAACTCGATATTGTCAGCCACCGACATGTGCTGAAACAAGGCATAGTTCTGGAAGACCATGCCGACGCGGCGCTCCTGCGTGGGCAGGCCGGTCACGTCCCGGCCGTGCAGCAGGATGCGTCCCTGGTCGATGCCAGTTAGCCCAGCCACCATGTTGAGCACGGTGGTCTTGCCGCTGCCGCTGGAGCCCAGCAGCACGAAGAACTCACCGTCGGCAATCTCCAGCGAGACGTCGTTGACCACGGGGTGGCCGCCATAGCGCTTTGTGAGGTGTTCGAGGATGATGGACATGGCAACTCCAATTCTAGCCTGCATCCTAACAGGCGCGGATGACAGACTCTGTGACGCGGCTATGACAAAGCTGTGACAGGGTGACAGGGTGATTGGATGACTTGGTGCTTGGGAGAGAGACATGGTGAGTACATCGATAACCACGATCTATAGCTTGTCACCCCCGTCTCTGGCGGCCGACTTTACCTGACCCGGCGGGACACGTGGCGATCGATCCATGCACGAAAAAACTGACCGCTGCAGGTTGGGCGATTGGGTTGTGACAAGCGCAGCTTGCCGTTCCGCTCAATTCGATGTACCATGCCTTGTCACCCTGTCATCCCAAGGAGTTCCCATGAAACTGGACGTCGCCATCATGAGCAACACGCTGCGCGAGGCAGCCGAGCTGGCGCAGGCCGCGGAGGCTATCGGCTTCGACACGCTATGGACCAGCGAGACGCAGCACGATCCCTTCTTGCCGCTGGGCGTGGCCGCGCTGCATACCGGGCGCATCGGCTTGGGCACGGCTATCGCGGTGGCCTTCGCCCGCAACCCGACCTCCGTGGCGCACCTGGCCTGGGACCTGCGCGATGCGTCGCAGGGCCGTTTCATCCTGGGCCTGGGCACGCAGGTGCAGGCGCACATCGAACGCCGCTTCGGTATGCCCTGGGGGCCGCCGGCCGCGCGGCTGCGCGAGTTCATCCTGGCTATGCGCGCGGTCTGGGATGCGTGGCAGAGCGGCGGCCGGCTCAACTTCCGCGGCGAGCATTACAAGCTGACCCTGATGGCGCCTTTCTTCAACCCTGGCCCCAGCCAGTACCCCGATATTCCCGTCTACATTGCGGCCGTCAATGCCCAGATGTGCCAACTGGCCGGCGAGCTGTGCCAGGGGCTGCACGTCCACCCTTTCCACACCACCCGCTACCTGCGCGAGCAGATCCTGCCCAACGTGCAGCAGGGGCTGGACCAGGCCGGCCGGCGGCGCGGCGACATCGCCCTGTCCAGCAGCGTCTTCGTGGTCACCGGCGAGACGGACGAGGAGATGGCGCGCGCGCGTCAGGAGGTGCGCAGCCAGATCGCCTTCTACGCCTCCACGCCCAGCTACAGCAAGGTGATGGAGCTGCACGGCTGGGGCGAGGTGCGCGAGCGGCTGAGCAGCCTGGCCGTGCGCCAGCGCTGGGACGAGATGCCGGCGCTGGTCGGCGACGACATGCTGGCCCAGTTTGCCGTCGAGGGCCGGCCGGAGGAGATCTCCTACCTGGTCAAGATGCGCTACGTGGGGCTGCTGGAGCGGGTGACGTTCTATCTGCCGTTCGATCCGGGGCGGGAGAAGCTGTGGCAGATGTGGGTGGAAGCGTTCAATTAGGGATCAATGGCAGCGCTTGCGGCACGCGCATGCGCATGCTATAATTGCCTCATCTGAAACCTGTTGTGGAAACCAGTCTGGAGGCAACGAAAGATGATGACGACACTGGAGCGAGTTCGTGACTTGTTGCCAGGTATGAGCCCAGGAGAGAAGGCTCAGGTGCTACAATGGATCGCCAGGGACCTGGGCAACGCGTCGCCCGGCATCGAGAGCAATCCAGATGTGGTCGGCGGCGATCCTTGCATCGTGCGCACACGCGTTCCGGTCTGGCTGCTGGTGCAAGCCAGGCGGTTGGGTTCCAGCGAGGCTGACATCCTGCGCAGTTTTCCCACCCTGACTGCTGAGGATTTGACCAACGCCTGGGCCTATTACCGCGCACGTCGAACCGAGATCGAGCAGCAGATACGCGCCAACGAGGACGCCTGAACATGGCGCAGTTCTACGCAGACGAGAACTTCCCCTTACCGGTGGTGGAAGAACTACGCAAACTTGGCCACGATATCCTGACCATTCAGGAAGACGGCAAAGGCAACCAACGCTTTCCTGATCACGCCGTATTGGCGGCTGCATCGAAACAGGGTCGTGCGGTCCTGACCACTAACCGCAGGCACTTCATCCAGCTTCATTTGCAGTCAACCGACCACTCAGGAATTGTCGCTTGCACCTACGACCCCGAATTCCAGCATCAAGCTGAACGCATCGATACGATTGTCGCCCCGTTTGCGTCCTTATCTGGGCAACTGATACGCGTCAACCGGCCTGGACAGTAGATGGCAGCGGGGAACAACAGAGATCTGCGGATGCGACTACTGGTCGGTCAACCGTGATTTGCGGAGTTCGCACGCCCACGTGCGAACCTGGTGTCTGGGGGACGCCTACTTCTTCAATGAGCGTTGACGTGGCACTAGAGCTGCACAGACGCCAGCGCCGCGGCGATCTGCGCGCCGATGCGCACGTTGTTCTCCAGCAGCGCCAGGTTGGCGCGCAGGCTGCGCTCGCCGGTCAGCTCGACGATGCGGGCCAGCAGGAAGGGGGAGAGGGCCGTGCCGCGCACGCCCTGCGCGTCGGCCTCGGCC
>JBAQCH010000312.1:0-7171 GCA_049294015.1 Anaerolineae bacterium | reverse complement strand
GCGCATCGTCGATTTCCTGGCCGGCCGGCGGCCCGACTACCCGTCCGGCGGCATGAACCTCTGTCCAGTCGGCGACATCGCGGCTGGCCACCTGCTAGCTGCGCAGCGCGGCCAGCCTGGCCGGCGTTACATCCTGGCCCACGCCCGCGGCAACCTGGACGAAGCAGCCTTTCTGGCGCTGCTGGCGCAGGTCAGCGGGCTGGCCACGCCGCCGCCAGTCGGGCGACAGGCCGGCCGGCGCCCATTGAGCCTGACCGCCAACCCGCAGCGCGCCATCGAGGAGCTGGGCCTGCCGCAGAGCAACCTGAACACGGCCTTGGCCGAAGCTGTAGCGTTTTATCGTTCGACAGGACAAGGAGTGATGGCATCGTGACACAATTGAACGCCCGCTGGGCCAGTTTCTGGATGCGGCGCAGCAGCCTGAGCCGCTGGGGCCGGCTGGCCATGCGGCTGGCCGGCTGGGGCCAGCCGCCATACAAAGCGCGCCGCGGCCTGGCGCGGCTAGGCCCGCTGGGCTACGTCTCGCCGCAGGCTACCCTGCACGGCGCTGGCATCCATCTCTCCCCCGGCTGCTTCGTGGACGACGACGTGGTATTGTTCCAGCATCCTGGCGGCGGCCCGGTGCAGTTGGCCGAGCGCGTGCATCTCTACCGCGGCTGCATGGTCGAGACCGGGCCGGGCGGCAGCCTCAGCGTTGGCGAGGACACACATATCCAGCCGCGCTGCCAGTTCACCGCCTTCGCTGGCCCCATCGTCGTCGGCGCACGCGTGCAGATTGCCCCCAATTGCTCCTTCTACCCCTACGACCACGGCTTCGCGGCCGGCCAGCGCCTCGTCGACCAGCCCTTGCGCAGCCGCGGCGGCATCGTGATCGAGGACGACGCCTGGTTGGGCGTGGGCGTCACCGTGCTGGACGGCGTGGTGATCGGCGCGGGCGCGGTGATCGGCGCGGGCGCGGTCGTCACCCACAGCGTGCCAGCGGGGGCAATTGCTGTGGGCGTGCCCGCGCGGGTGGTAGGCAGCCGCAGAGAACGATGAACGATGAACGATGAATGAGGAATGAGGACCGAAGGATTGCTTACCCTGCATCACTCATCATTCATCATTCATCGTTCTCCCCTACCCCCGCCGCCAGATGAACAACCCCGCCAGGCCGCGGGCCAACCCTGCAACCAGCAAAGCCGCCATCAGCCCGATCCAGCCGGCCAGCAGCGGGCCCAGCAGCGAGCCCAGCAGGATGGCGGCGTTGAGGGCCAAGTTGTACCAGGCCAGATGGGCTGGCCGGTCGTCGTTGGGGGTGCGCTCCAGGATGTAATTGGCGATGCCGCCGCCAGCCATGGACCAGCCCAGCCCACCCAGCAGCGACACCAACAGAAACAGCGCCGGCCCCTGCATCACGGCTGTGACGGCCGGGTAGCCGGCCAGCAGCATGACACCAAGCGCCGTTACCTTCTGGTTGCCCAGCCGTTGTGTGACGCGGCTGAGCTGGGTGGAGCCGATGAAGACGGCGGCGTAGAACAGGGCCTGCGACTGGCTGATCAGCCCATCGGAAAAGCCCAGCTTGTTGACCCAGGCGATGGGGAAGAGGGGTATGGCCAGGTACTGCGCCAAGTGAAAGGCAAACAGCCCGCCCAACACGACGCCAAACGGGCCGCGCAAGATCTCCAGCCGCAGCATGCTCTTGCCGCTGCTGCGGGTCAGAAAGCGCAGGCCGATGGCCGTGCGGCCCTGGTCGGTGACGCCCTGGATGCGGCCGGGCGCGGCCAGATCGCCCAGGCGGTACCAGCGTCCCACGGGCCGCTGCCGCCCGTCGGACAGGGGACGCACGAACAGCAGGTGGACGGTGCTCATCAGCGCGCCCACGGCGCCGATGGCGAAGACCACCTGGTAGCCCAGCGGGAAGGGCAGCGCCTCCAGAATCAGGCCGCTGGCCAGGCTGGTGATGATGAACGCGACGGACAGCACGGCGTTGCGCACGCCGGTGACGTGGGGGCGCCACTCAGCCGGCACCGCGTCGGCAAAGAGCGCGTTGAAACCCACTGCCAACACCGTGCCCGGAATGCTCATCACCAACGTCACCAGGATGTAGGCCCAAATCTCGGTCTTGGGCAGCAGCAGCCAGGGGATGATGATCCACAACAGGTAAAAGAGGCGGTGAAACGCGGCGCTCCAAAACACGGCCGGGCCGATGGGGCGCGTCTCCAGCCAGCGTCCGCTGGGCAGGGTTGCGATGAGGTTGACGATGGCCGGGCCGGCCGTGATCAGGCCGATCTGGAACACGTCGCCCCCCAGGCGGGCGGCGTAGACGGTGAGAAAGGCGATGGCGCTGCCGCTGAGCACGCCATACCAGGCGATGTCCCAGTAAAGATGTTTGAAGTTGGAGCGCAGCGCCGCCGGCACTGGCGGACGCTGGCGTCTCAGGCTAAGTGTGGTCATGGGGTCCTTGATTTTTCGCAATCGCTGGACAACGCGTCTGACCGCCGGCCGGAATTCGTCCGGCCGGCGGTCAGTAGGTTGGCCTAAAGATCCAGCCGCGCAGGAGGCAACGTCCCCGTTGCTTAGCGGGGGACGAACGCCAGGCTGGAACCCTGGTGGCTACTCGGGCAGACTCCTGCGCATCACGGCGTAGTTTTCCAGCGCCTTGCCCGCGCCGATGGCCACGCAGGCCATGGGGTTCTCGGCCACGTAGCAGGGCACGCCGGTCTCACGCGTCAGCAGCTCATCGATGTTGCGCAACTGCGAGCCGCCGCCCGTCAACACCATGCCGCGGTCGATGATGTCAGCGGCCAGCTCAGGCGGCGTCTTCTCCAGCGTCTGCTTGACCGTGCCGATGATCGAAGCCAGCGGCTCGGCGATGGCCTCAGTGACCTCTTCGGAGCTGATCTCGATGGTGCGGGGCAGGCCAGCCACCTGATCGCGGCCGCGCACCTCCAGCTTGAGGTCTTCCTCCAGCGGCAGCGCGGAGCCGATCTTGATCTTGATCTCCTCGGCCGTCTGCTCGCCGATCAGCAGGTTGTACTTCTTGCGCACGTAGTTGACGATGGCATCGTCGGTGCGGTTGCCGCCGACGCGCACGCTGCTCCAGACCACGATGTCGTACATGGAGACCACGGCCGCCTCGGTGGTGCCGCCGCCGATGTCGACGATCATATTGCCGGTGGGGGTGCCAATGGGCAGCCCCGCGCCGTAGGCCGCGGCCAGCGGCTCCGGGATCAGGTAGGCCTCTTTGGCGCCGGCCTGCTCGGCCGCATCCTTGACCGCCCGGCTTTCGACGCTGGTGACGCCGCGCGGCGTGCTGATCATGACGCGCGGCCGCAGCATGGGGTTGCGGCCGATGGTGCGGCGAATGAAGTAGCGCAGCATGGCCTCGGTGACCACGTAGTCAGCCACCACGCCGGAGCGCAGCGGCCGGGCCACCTCGATGCTTTCGGGCGTGCGGCCCAGCATGTCGCGCGCTTCCTGGCCCACAGCGACGATCTTGTTGTCGCGGGTGGAAATCGCCACGACCGAGGGCTCTTGCAGCACGATGCCCTTGCCAGACATATAGACGATGACGTTGACCGTACCCAGGTCGATACCAATCAGCTTTTCCCTCGGCCGTCCGAAGAGAAAGAACAGGACGACGGCAATGACTGCGACAACGACACCGACTGCGATGAGACTATTCATGAATATTTGTCACCATGGAATCCTTGCTGGCTCTTCCCTAGCGCTGCAGATAGCCAAGAAGGAGCAGATTTCAGTAAGACAGGACCTTAATCCGAAACCACATTCTAACGCAAACGGGGTCAGAGGCAAAATGCCAACTGACCCCGTTAGACCTTCTGGTCAGCGGAGACGAGGCAGTGATATTACTCTCCGCGCGGAACCGGGCCGCGTGGGGGCGACTTGCGGCGGCGTTCGGCCACCTTCAGGCGCACGCGCGAGCGGCGCAGCGCCAACTCCATCACTCTCCGGCGCTCGGCGCTGTCCATCTCGCCGGCCGCCAGCAGCTCCTCGGCCCGTTGGCGGGCTTCCTGGGCGCGGGCCAGGTCGATCTCCTCGGCCGACTCGCCGGAGCGGGCCAGCAGGATCACCTTGTCGGGCCGCACCTCCATGAAGCCGCCGCCGACGGCGTAGTAGCGGTCTTCCTGGCCATCCTTCTTGACCACCAACTCGCCGGGCGCGATCACTGCCATCAGCGGCGCGTGGCGCGGCAGGATGCCCAACACGCCGCTCGCGCCGGGCGCGATCACCATGTTGACGTCATCCTGGAGGATGATCCGTTCCTGCGAGATGAACTCGAAGCGGATGGTGTCTGCCATGTCAACTCCTACTTGCCAGCCCGCAGCCGCTCAGCCTTGGCCACGGCATCCTCGATGGTGCCGACCATGTAGAAGGCCTGCTCGGGCAGGTCGTCGTACTTGCCCTCCAGGATCTCCTTGAAGCCGCGCACGTTCTCTTCCAGCTTGACGTAGGCGCCGGGCGTGCCGGTGAAGACCTCGGCTACGAACATGGGCTGGGTCAGGAAGCGCTGGATGCGGCGGGCCCGGGCCACCACCTGCTTGTCGTCCTCGCTCAGCTCCTCGACGCCCAGGATGGCGATGATGTCCTGCAGGTCCTTGTAGCGCTGCAAGGCACGCTGCACGGCGCGCGCTATGTTGTAGTGCTCCTCGCCCACGATCAGCGGATCGAGGATGCGGCTGGAGGACGACAGCGGATCGACGGCCGGGAACAGCGCCTGCTCGGCCAGCGCACGCTCCAGCGAAATGGTTGCGTCCAGGTGGGCGAAGGTCGTGGCCGGGGCCGGGTCGGTGTAGTCGTCGGCCGGCACGTAGATGGCCTGCATCGAGGTGATGGAGCCAGTCGTGGTCGAGGTGATGCGCTCTTGCAGGTCGCCCATCTCCGTGCCCAGCGTCGGCTGATAGCCCACGGCCGAGGGCAGGCGGCCCAACAGCGCAGAGACCTCGGAGCCGGCCTGGACGAAGCGGAAGATGTTGTCGATGAACAGCAGCACGTCTCGGCCCTGGTCGCGGAAATACTCGGCCATGGTGACGCCGGTCAGGCCGACGCGCAGGCGCGCGCCGGGCGGCTCGTTCATCTGGCCGAAGACCAGCACCGTGTTCTTGATCACACCGCTATCCTGCATCTCGTGCCACAGGTCGTTGCCCTCGCGGCTGCGCTCGCCCACACCCGCGAAGACCGAATAGCCCTCGTGGAACTTGGCGATGTTGTAGATCAACTCCTGAATGATGACCGTCTTGCCGACGCCTGCGCCGCCGAACACGCCCGTCTTACCGCCCTTGGTGAAGGGGGCCACCAGGTCGATCACCTTGATGCCGGTCTCGAAGACGCTGGCCTTGGTCGACTGCTCGGCAAAGCTGGGCGCTGGCCGGTGGATGGGGTACTTGACATCGGTTACCACGGCTGGACCGGTATCAAGGGTTTGCCCAAGGACGTTGAACAGCCGGCCCAGCGTCTGCTCGCCCACCGGTACCATGATCGGCGAGCCGGTGTTGACCACGTCCATGCCGCGGCGCAGCCCGTCGGTGCTGGACATGGCCACAGCGCGCACGCGGCTATCGCCAAGCTGCTGCTGGACCTCGCAGACCAACACACCCCCGTTGTCCTGGGTGATTTCGATAGCATCGTACACTTCAGGCAGTTGGCCAGGCGCGAACTCGGCGTCCACCACCGGGCCAAGGACGGAGACAATGCGACCGACTGAATGACCATTTGAACCATTGCGGGCCATAAAACGTCCTCCGGGATTCGGTGATCAGTGAACAGTCAGCAGTGAAGGAATCGCCTAACTGTTTACTGTCTACTGCTTACTGTTTACTAGCCAATCCGCTACGCCAACGCGTTGGCGCCGGCGGCGATATCGAGCAGTTCTTTGGTGATCTTCTCTTGCCGCGCCTTGTTGTAGCTGAGCGTCAGATCAGAGATCAGGTCGCTGGCTGCGTCCGTGGCGTTGCGCATCGCCACCATGCGGGCCGCGTGCTCGCTGGCGATCGATTCGTACAACGACTGCAAGATCTGCAGCTCAGTGACGTTGTACAGGACCATGCTCAACACGGTCTGCGGGTCAGGCTCGAAGATGTAGTCAGGCGCCATCGGCGCGCTGGGATCGCTGGGACGGATGGGCAGGATCTGGCGCACGGTCGGCGTCTGGCGCAAGACGTTGACGAAGTCCGTGTAGGCCAGATAGACCGCGTCGCACTCGCCGTTGACGAAGTCGTCGATCACCACGCGTGCAATCGGGCTGATCGAGTTGATGTCAGCGCCGGTGGCCTTCTTGGCGCCCTCCAAAAACTCGCTGGTCGGCCGGTCGCCCACGTTGACAAACGTGGCGCGCATAGGAACGCCGAAGCGCGCCATCCAGTCGCGCCCCTTGCGGCCCACCGTGACCACTGTAACCTTCTTGCCCTCGTCTTCCCACTGCTGGATGTGACGCCAGGCGTGGCTGATGATTGCGCTGTTCAAGCCGCCAGCCAGGCCGCGGTCGGCCGTCATCAAAACCAGGCAGATGGTTTTCACCTCGCGGTCCTGCAACAGCGGCTGCAGGTCAGCCTGGCTTTGGCGCAGCCGGGCCAGGAAGGTCAGCACCTCCCACGCCTTGGCGGCGTAGGGGCGAGTAGCCTCCACCTGGGCCTGGGCACGGCGCATCTTGGAGGCCGATACGGCCTCCATGGCCCGGGTCACCTTGGCGATGTTCTTGACGCTGCGAATGCGTCGCTTGATTTCACGATCGGCTGCCATTGGCTGTTTCTCTCGACGGGTGCTTCCGGTCGGCTAGGACCTGGGCTTGAGCAACACGGTGCGACTCCCGCTGGGCGGGCTGACGGTGGTAAACTGATCGGCGCCGGTCTGGCGAACCACCTGCACGTACCATTCGCCGATACCATCGGCGCCATCGGGGTGGAAGGCACGCATAAACTGCTCGTTGGCGATCAACTTGACGCACGCCGTGCCGTAGACGCCGTCACAAGGGTCGCCCTTGCCGCGCACGCTGCCGGCGTTGTAGACCGCGCCCACCTGGTTTCTGGCCACCAAGACCAACTCATAGAACTCGTCGGCTGCCAGCTCGTCCGCGACCGGCACGAACTCCACGATCAGCGCTGATCCAAACTCGCGCGAGGTGAGCGGCTCGGGCCAAAGCAAGGTCGGCGCGCCATAGGCGGCGCTGGGC
>JBAQCH010000311.1:0-4295 GCA_049294015.1 Anaerolineae bacterium | reverse complement strand
GCAGATGGCCCCGCCCCCGGCCGCAGCCAAACCGGCCCAGCCGGCCCGCCGCATCCCCATCGGCCTGATCGCCGTCGTGGGCATCCTGCTGGTGGTGGCCTGCATCGCCATTGCCCTGCTGTCGGGCGGCGGCGACCGGGGCGGCGCAGCCACGCAGCAGGTGACGGCGCAGGTCAGCGACGCGGCATGGAAGCGCGCCATCCTGGTGCAGGCGCTGCTGCCGGTGCAGCGGCAGGGTTGGCAGCCGGAGATCCCCAGCGGCGCCACGGTGGGCAACTGTCAGGAGCGGCTCTATCGCACGCTGGACGAGCCGGCGGCCGGCAGCGTCGAGGTCTGTGGCACGCCCTACGTGCAAGACACCGGCACCGGCGTGGGCGAGGTAGTTCAGGACTGCCAGTACCAGATCTTCGAGGACTATTGCAGCTATACCGTGCTGGGCTGGCAGGCCATCGCCCCCATCGTCCTGGCCGGAGAGGGGCTGAACCCGGCCTGGCCCAGCCAGCGGCTCAACGATCAGCAACGCGAGGCCGGTCGCGAGGAGGAATACGTCGTCACCTTCCAGACCGAGAGCGGGCCCGTGCAGTTCAGCGTACCCAGCCTGGACCAGTTCCAGCAGTTCACCCAAGGCAGCCGCTGGAATCTGGAGATCGACAGCCGCGGTCGGGTGGTTGGTGTGGAGCCGGCGGAATAGGGCCATGAAGTACTTGAAGATTCACAGCCTGACCAAGGGCCAGTGGTACGACAGAGACACGATACTCCTGCACGCTGCGTTCCAGATACTGGTCGACTTCATGGAGCAAGAGCGGCCCGGTGAGATCACCAACTGGGAGCACGACCCGTTGCATAGCAACGCCTGGCGCGAGCTCACGCAATTGTATCGTTGGTGGAAGGAAGAGCGTCCCAGCCGGCGCGATCCACTGGACGATGTGCCGCACCCGCCGGATGAAGAGTACATCTTCACCGAAGACCGCCAGCTGATCTTCCCCGATCGCGCGAAGTATCCAGAGTATTACGCCGCGATGAGCAAGTCGACCGACCTGGAGGTCGAATGGCTAGAGGAAGACCAGCGGCAACTGCACCGCTTGATCGAGGTGCGGCCGTTCATGTGGACGTAGGGCATATATGATCGCCTATCCCAGGGTCAAGACCGTCCAACCACTGGACGATTACCGGCTGCACGTCACATTTGAGAATGGCGTCAGCAAGATCTATGACTGCACCCCCTTGCTGGACAAGCCTGTATTCGCGCCACTGGCCAATCGCTGGCTTTTCCGGGCCGTCAAGGTGGATCAAGGCGGTTACGGCATCAGTTGGAACGATGATATCGACCTGGCCGAGGCTGAGCTATGGATTCACGGCCAGCCGCTGACGACTGCGCAGCCTGTCGAAGCGTTGGCCTGAGACGTGCCGTGCGCACATGATGACATGGCACACGGCCTGCATGCCGGTTGGTAATTCTCGCATATCGGGCTACAATTCGGCCGAACACGGTCCACCGCAGCAGTACGGCTTCGCCTCCGCTGAGGTTCGCCGTTTCAGCCATCCGGACGGTGTATGCATGTCCTTTCAAGAGCTAGTCCAGCGCCTCAGCAAGGCGGACATCAATGAGATATCCCTGCACTATGACAGCGCTGTTGACACCGAACACGGTTCGGGTGATCACTGGATCTTGATGGCTATCCTGGACAAACACGGATTCCGCACTAATAGCCCATTCAAAGCGATCGAGTTGGCCGAGGAGATCATCACGCTATGGTATCGGCTCCACAAGTAGGACAGATCATCCGCCTGCGATCCTGGCACGGCGTCGTGCTGGATGTGTTCACCAACGAAGCCGGCAAGACCATCCTGCGCGTGCAGACAGTGCGTAACGTCTTCCGCCGTCTCAATCCGGAGTTCATCGAGTTCGACCTGGCGCCGGACGCCATCGAGCCGGCCAGCCTGGACGACCTACAAGCTGAAGTTGCGAACTACGAAGCGGTGCTGGAACAGTCGCTTCAAGAGTTGGTCAGCCATGCCAGGATGAATGGCGACAGCCTATGACAGTACCCGACGAGTTGCTCCCGCAATACGACCTGGACCATCGCAAGGGCCGCCCCAATCGCTATGCTGGTCAGATCGATTGGAGCCAGGACGTAGTCCTGGTTGATGACGAAGCAGGTCTGGACGCCGGTTCGACCACAACGCTCGATGACCGTGACGAGTATCCTGAGGTGACCCAGGCAGACGTGAATCGGGCGACTTTTCGTGTCGGCCTCAAGGCGCCAACGCCGAGCATGGCCGATAACGAACTAGCTGCCGTGATCAAATCCGAGGGTAATGAGAATCGCTGAAGTACGCTCCCAGCCCAACCACATCCTGACCATCGTAGCTGACGATGGACGTGTCGGCCAGTTCAATGTCAGCCCGTACTTGAAGTACGAGGCGTTCGAAGACTTGCGTCGGCCCAGTGAGTTCGCCAGGGTGATCAACGGCGGCTACTTCGTGGAGTGGGCCTGCGGCGCAGACGTGTCCGCCGACACCATCGAGGCGCGCTGGCAAGTGGTCGAAGACGCCGTTGGTGAACTGGCGCTGGTCCAGACAAGATGAGGGTGAAGACGCATGGCCATCATTTCGATGTTCTATGGTATCATTATCTCGATGTACTACTTGGACACGCGCCAGCACCATCTGCCGCACATCCACGTGCGCTACCAGGAGCAGGAAGTGGTGCTCTCGATCGCTGATGGCGAAGTGTTAGGCGGCGAGCTGCGGCGCAACAAGCTGCGTCTGGCGCAGGCGTGGATCGAAATTCACCGCGACGAGTTGATGGCTGACTGGCTCCTGGCCAGCCAGGGACAGATAGTGTTCACCATCGACCCGTTGAAGTAGACGAGGATAGACCGTATGAACCCCCGCGTTGTCGCCGTGTCGCCAGGGCCTGACTATACCCTGGCGTTGACCTTCACCAACGGCGAGGTCAGGATTTTCGACGTCAAGCCTTATTTGAACATCGGCATCTTCCGCGAGTTGCAGGATTTGCGCAGCTTCAACTCGGTGCGGCCCGTGCTGGGCAGCATCCAGTGGCGCAATGGCCAGGATCTCTGCCCTGACACGTTGTATCTGGACAGCGTTCCTGCTCCGGCGGCGGAGTTGGTGGCTTTCTGAGTGGTCATAGCCATGCTAAAGAATGGTTTGCCAGCCATCCATCCCGGCGAGTTCCTGGCCGAGACGCTTGACGAGCTGGGCATCTCCCAGGCGCAGTTCGCACGCGCCATTGGCGTGTCGCCCATGCGCATCTCGCACGTGGTCAAGGGCACTCGACCGGTGACCGCAGAGCTGGCCTTGCTGTTCGGTCGCGCTCTACGCCAGACGCCGCAGTACTGGCTCAACCTGCAGGCGGCCTACGACCTGAAGGCTGCCGAGGCCTCGATCAGCGGTCGATTGGATGCAGTGAGCGAGCTGGCACCGACCTAGACAGGGCGCCACCGACTTCGCGACCTTCGCGCTCAACGCCTTGGTGTCCCTTCGCGGCTCCGGGATCCGTACTTTCATCCAAGCAACAGTCGTGGCGGCGAGCCTAGACTGACTGAAGGCCGAAGTAACACACTCTGAGGCGGTGTTAAAGCCGTCGGTGCGAGAGCCAGCGAATCATTTCAAAGGGTTATGTCGGTGGAAGCGACCAACGTGGCGGGGTTTACGTTCGACCCGATAAAACCTCACTTCAGCCGAATCAGACGACAGAATCTGGTTCTTGAGATGTGGAGCGTCAAGGAGCACATTTAAGATGGTTAATCAAGTCGTCGTTGATCTTACAACGATCTGCCCTACCTTTCCCAAATTGCCCCAACCATTGATTGAGCGCGAGAGCATGTTGGACGCGCTCGATGACATCTTCGAGGGTGACATTCAGGTCATCGTGATCGAGGGGAAAGAAGGTATCGGGAAGACGACACTCTTGGCACAATACGCATTGCGTTATCCTGATCGCGCTGTTTCATTATTCATAAGACCGACCAGATTGGGTTACGATCCACAGGTTCTTCAGTTCAATCTCTGTAACCAGATCAATTGGATACTTCATCGGGAAGAATTGCCATTTGAAGACATTGAAGGTAACTTGCTTCAGATCCAACTCAACCCGCTTCTAAGGATTGCTAAGAAACAGACTGTTTTCTTCATTATAGATGTATCTTCTCAATAATCCGTGGAAGGTAAACGCAAACGCAATTCTAGCGTTCGTCTAACGCGATCTTAACATTTGTGTGCGATGATGACAACGAATGCATTGATCCAAACAGGAAGTGACAGAGCAT
>JBAQCH010000310.1:0-23553 GCA_049294015.1 Anaerolineae bacterium | reverse complement strand
GAGGGGTTGGGGGTGAGGGGACGGCCATCCAACCTGACGACGTCCGGCCCCCCTCTCCCTCTGGGAGAGGGGTTGGGGGTGAGGGGACGGCCATCCAACCTGACGACGTCCGGCCCCCCTCTCCCTCTGGGAGAGGGGCTGGGGGTGAGGGTGAGACTCATCCACCACCCCGCTCCCACCTGCTCGAGATTTTACACGAAACTCAGGATATTTTCGACGGCTGGCTGCCGCGGCCGGCGCTGGAGCGCGTTGCGGCGGCCCTGAACGTACCCCAGGCCGAAGTCTACGGCGTCACCGAATTCTACGACCTGTTCCACACCGAGCCGGTGGGGCGCAAGGTGATCCGCGTCTGTCAGGATGCGCCCTGCGGCGTAGCTGGGGCCGATGCGCTGCTGAGCGGATTGTGCCGCCACTTGCGCATCCAACCCGGCGAGACCACGCCCGACAGCCGCTACACCGTGGAGCCAGTGCGCTGCCTGGGGCTGTGCGACCGGGCGCCGGCCGCGCTGGTCAACAAGATCCGCTACGCGCCGGCCCGACCCGACGCGGCTGGCGCGCTGCTGATGGGACCGCCCTCCGCGCCGCCCCTACGCATCGGCGGCCTGGTCAAGGTCGCGCTGGCCAACGTGGGCGTGGTCGATCCCACCAGTCTGGCCGACTACCGCGCCCAGGGCGGGCTGGCTGCCATGCGCCAGGCGCTACACGCCATGACGCCGGCGCAGGTCTTGCAGGCCGTCAAGGAGAGCAAGCTGGTGGGCCGCGGCGGCGCAGCCTACCCGGTGGGCCTGAAGTGGCAGTATGCCGTGGACAACCCCGGGCCGCGCTACGTGATCTGCAACGCCGACGAGAGCGAGCCGGGTGCGTTCAAGGACCGGGTGCTGATGGACGGCGACCCCTTCCGGGTGGTCGAGGGGCTGATGCTGGCCTGCTACGCGGTGGGGGCCGAGCGCGGCTTCATCTACGTGCGCGGCGAGCACCGGCTGGGCTACGAACGCTTCAGCCACGCGGTGCAGCACCTGGAGCAAGCCGGCTGGCTGGGCGATGACATTCAGGGCACGGGCTGGAGCCTGCGCATCGAAGTGCGCCGCGGCGCGGGCGCCTACGTCTGCGGCGAGGAGACCGCGCTGATGGAGAGCATCGAAGGCAAGCGCGGCTTTCCCCGCCTGCGCCCGCCCTTCCCCACCACGGCCGGCCTGTGGGGCCATCCCACGGTGATCAACAACGTGGAGACCCTGGCTAAGACGCCGTCGATCGTCATGCACGGCCCGCGCTGGTACAGCGACCTGGGCACAGCCTCGTCGGCCGGCACCAAGCTCTTCGCCGTCAGCGGCTCAGTCGAGCGGCCGGGCGTCTACGAAGTGCCCTTCGGCGTGCCGCTGCGCCACCTGATCGAGGACCTGGCCGGCGGGCTGCGGCCGGGCCGCCGCGTGCAGGCCATCCTCACCGGCGGCGCGGCCGGTACGTTCCTGACAGCCGAGCACCTGGACACGCCGCTGACCTTCGAGGACTTCAAGCGCGTCGGCGGCACAGTGGGCGCGGGCACGGTCATGGTCTTCGACGACACGGTCGACCTGCGCGACGTGCTGGCCCGCATCGGCGCGTTTTTTGCCCACGAGAGCTGCGGCAAGTGCTACCCCTGCCAGATGGGCACGCAACGCCAGGCCGAGATCCTGGCCCGCGTCGCGGCCGGCGACGCACGCCCCGGCGACGCGGCGACGTTGATCGAGCTGGGCCAGGTGATGACCGACACCAGCATCTGCGGCTTGGGCCAGGCCGCTTCATGGGCCATCGTCGATGCCAATCGGCGCTGGCCGGGGCTGTTTGCCCCACAAGCGTGAAGTCAATGAGAGATATTGCCTATGCCGCCGTCCTCTTCGACATGGACGGCCTAATGTTCGACACGGAGCGGCTGATCCTGCGCGCCTGGCAGCGAGCCATGGCCGATTTTGGCTACGCAGGGTCGGAGGAGGTCTTTCTGGCCAGCGTCGGCACCACGGTGGAGAGCACCAACCGGCTGCTGCGCGCCGCCTATGGCCCCGACTTTGCCCTGGAAGCCACCAACGAGCGCACCGGCGAGTACATCTGGCAGGAGGTGGATGCGCACGGCCCCCCGCTCAAGCCCGGCCTGCTGGCGCTGCTGGACTACCTGGAGGCGATCGGCATCCCCAAGGCCGTGGCCAGCTCGTCCGAGCGTGCAACCATCGACCGGCTGCTGGCTGCGGCCGGGCTGGCGCAGCGTTTCGCTGCCAGCGCGGCCGGCGACGAAGTGGCGCGCGGCAAGCCTGCGCCCGACATCTTCTTGCTAGCCGCGCAGCGACTGGGCGTCGAGCCGGCGCGCTGCCTGGTGCTGGAGGACTCCAATCCCGGCGCGCAGGCGGCCCACGCTGCCGGCATGGCCGTGATCGTCGTGCCGGATCTCACGCCGCCGTCGGCCGAGGCCGCCGCACTGGCCGCCGCCATCCTGCCCGATCTGCACGCAGTGCAGACCTGGCTGGCGCAACGCGACGCCTCGTAGCACGATTTTCCAAATCCTGCGGGTCCACATCCCGCCGCCGCAGGAGATGACCATGTCAATCAAAACCCGCTCCCTCCCCAGCCTGCTGCTATTTCTAGCCATCGCTGCGGCGCTGTTGGCCGTCGAGCTGTGGATCGTCAACACCGCTGGATTCGCGGCCCAACCTGCCATGGTGTCGCTGGCTGTCACGCTCGACATCGTGATCGGGGCGCCCCTGCTGTTCTACCTGCTGGTGGTGCGCCGCAAACGCCTGCCGCTCATCACGCTGGCGCCGGTTTTTGTTTTGTCGCTGATCATCGCCGGCCGCATCCTGCCTCCGGCTCAACGCACGCACCTCAATGGGATCGAGCTGGCTGTGCCGTTCGTGGAACTGGCCGTGCTGGCCGTGGTCGCATTCAAGCTGCGCCAGATCATCCACCATTACCGTGGGCTGCGGCCAGGTTTCGCCTACGCTCCGGAGACCCTGGAAGCCAGCCTGCGCTCTACTGTGCCTACCTTTCCGCCCTTGGTGGTCAGCATCTTCTCTACCGAGGTGTCCCTGATCAGCTTTGGTTTCGCCGGCTGGCTGCGGCGTGCCCCAAAAACAGCCGGCGCTACGCTGCGCTTCAGCTATCACCGCCAGGGCGGCTATGCGCTGATCCTCGGCTTCATCGCTTTTCTGGTGCTACTTGAAACTACCGTCGCCCACTTGCTGCTAGCCCGTTGGAGTGAAAGCGCGGCCTGGGTGCTCACTGCGCTTAGCATCTACACACTGATCTGGCTGTTCGGCGACTATCACGCCAGCCGCTTACAGCCCATCGTGCTGGGCGACACGCACTTGCACCTGCGCACCGGGATGCGCTGGCGAGTGGACATTCCGTGGCAGCAGGTGGCGGGGCTGGACAAGATCAGTCAAGCCGACAAGAAGGCCCCTGACTACCTGAACCTGGCGCCCATCGGTGAACCGCAGCTCGCGTTGCGCCTTTCGGAGCCAGTGGCAGTTCACGGCCTGTTGGGAAGAGTCCGCTTCGCCCATGTGATCGGTCTCAGCGTCGATGCCCCAGTTGCTTTCACTGCGGCTGTGGCGCAACGATCAGTCGCTGGCAGGGACTAATCGTGCGGTAGCCACAGTCGTCTAAGCCGGCACAGGGTCTTTGATCGTCCCGCGATCGGTCAGTTCAACGCCATCAAGAGAAGAGATCGACCCAGCGGCGCGATCGATCCGCACGCCGCACACCTTATAGTCGGGTATCTTGGCGCGCGCATCCAGCCGGTTGTCGGTCAGCACGTTGGCCGCGGCCTCGGCGAAGTGGAAGGGGATGAAAACCGTGCCCTCGGGCGAGCGGCCGGTAACAAGCAGGCGCGCCGTGATGGTTCCGCGCCGGCTGCTCAGGTCCACCCAGTCGCCCATCTCCAGGCCCAATCGGGCCGCGTCGTGGGGGTGCAACTCCACCGTGCATTCAGGCCAAATGGCGTCCAGCGCCGAGACGCGCGTCATGGTGCCGCCGTGCCAATGATAGAGCACGCGGCCAGTGCTGAGCACAAAGGGGTACTCGGCGTCGGGCAACTCGCTTTCGGTGCCGTACTCCACCGGCCAAAACTTGCCGCGGCCGCTGGGGAAGTCCTCAGCGAAGAGATAGGGCGTGCCGGGATGGTCCAAGGACGGGCAGGGCCAGTGTATACCACCCTCCTGCTCCAGCCGTCCATACGTGATCCCCCAAAAGTCCGGCGTCACCCGCCGCATCTCCTCCCAAATCTCCTCCGAATGCCCATAGCGCCAGCCGGCCAGCAACCGCTCCGCCTGCCCCCTCCCCATCCGCTGTCCTTCATCCGCTGTGGTAATCCGGATCACCCGCCGCGCCAGATCGCTGACAATCTCCCAATCCGCCCGCGCCTGGCCCGGCGGCGGCACAGCCACGCGCCCGCGCTGCACCCGCCGGTCAGAGTTGGTATACGTCCCGTCCTTCTCGGCGAAGCTGGCCGCGGGCAGAATCACGTCGGCGTAGACATTGCTCTCGTTGAAGAAGATGTCCTGGGCCACGAAGAACTCCAACTGCTCGACGGCATGCTGGGCGTGGCGCAGGTTGGGCTCGCTCATCAGCGGGTTCTCGCCCATGACGTACCAGCCCTTGACCTGGCCGGCCAGGATGCCATCCACCATCTCGGTGGTGGTCAGGCCGGGCCGGCCGGGCAGAGGCGTCTGCCAGGCCTCCTCGAAGCGGCGGCGGATGGCCTCGTCGGTCACCGGCTGGTAAGCGGTATAAAAGCTGGGCAGGCCCCCGGCGTCGGAGCAGCCCTGGACGTTGTTCTGGCCGCGCAGCGGGTTGAGGCCCGTCCCCGGCCGCCCCACATGGCCGCACAGCAGCGCCAGGTTGGTCAGGGTCAGGGTGTTGTCGGTGCCGTGGGTGCTCTGGCTGATGCCCATGCCCCAGTACATGGCGGCCGCGCTAGCCGTGGCGTAGAGCCGCGCGGCCTGGCGGATCTGCTCAGCCGGCACGCCGGTGATGGCTTCGGCCCACTCCGGCGTCTTGCTCTCGAGGCTCTCCACGTAGTCGGTAAATCCCACCGTGCGCTGGGCAATGAAGTCGGGATTGGTGAGCCGCTCTTTGACCACGACGTGGGCCATCGCGTTGAACAACGCGCTGTCGGCGCCAGGCTTGTGGCGCAGCCACAGCGTCGCGTGGCGGGTCATCTCGGTCTGGCGGGGATCGACGACGATCAACGTGGCGCCGTTCTTGTGAACGGCTTGCTTGAGAAAGGTGGCGATCACCGGGTGGGTCTCGGCCGTGTTGGAGCCGATGACCATGAAGCACTCCAGGTGCGCCATCTCGGCGATGCTGTTGCTCATGGCGCTGGAGCCGATGGCCAGTTGCAGGCCAGCCACGCTGCCCGCATGGCACAGCCGCGCGCAGTGGTCGATGTTGTTGGTGCCGATGAGCTGGCGCAGGAACTTCTGGAGCAGGTAGTTGTCCTCGTTGCTGGCCTTGGCGCAGGCGTTGGCCGTGATGCTGTCCGGCCCGTAGCGCGCCCGCAGGTCCAGCAGCCGCTCAGCCGTGTAGTCCAGCGCCTCGTCCCACGACACTGCGCGCCAATCGCCTGGCCCGGCCGCAGCCGAACGCTGGCCGGGCCGCTGCGCTGTTTTGCGGATCAACGGCGTGGTCAAGCGGCTGGGGTGATGCACGTAGTCCGCGCCAAAGCGTCCCTTGACGCACAGCCGGCCATAGTTGGGCGCTGCGTCGAAGGGCGCGTCGATGCGCATGATGCGCGCATCCTTGACGTTGAGCAGCACCTGGCAGCCGACGCCGCAGTAGGGGCAGGTGGAACGAATGACAGTGTCTGGTTTCATGAGGCGCTCGTCTTTTGGGATACATGCGATAGCAGGTTGTCACAGAGCAGGCAATACGGTAGAATAGATGGGCCATCAATCTCAAACATGTGCGAGTCAAAAACCAGCGGAGTATTCCTATGATTCATGACCGGATCGAGACCAATCCTAAGATCATGTTCGGCAAGCCCGTCATCAAAGGCACACGCATTACTGTGGAACTCATTCTCCGCAAACTCGGCGGCGGCATGACCGTTTCCGAGATTCTCAAGGATCATCCGCACTTAGTTCCTGATGATGTCTACGCCGCCGCAGCCTTTGCTGCGGACTACATGGCGGCTGAAGAGATCCTGTTGGCCGACGGAGCCGCTCGTTGAACTTCCTGGCGGATGAATGCTGCGACGCCGGCTTGGTGGCTGCTCTGCGCGCCGACGGCCACGACGTGCTGTTTGCCGTCGAAGACCTGCGCGGGTCCTCCGATGAAGACCTCCTGCGCCAGGTTTTTGCCGAGGATCGCATCCTGCTGACTGAGGACAAGGACTTTGGTGAACTCGTCTTTCGATTGCGTCAACCGGCCCATGGGATCGTGCTTCTGCGCTTCGGCATCCACGAGCGCCATGACAAAATACCTCGGATGCGCTTCCTGCTCCAGCGCCAAGCCAACCAATTGAAAGGGATGTTCGTCGTGCTTGAGTCGCAGCGAGTTCGGCTGCGACCTTTGCGCAGTTGATCCGTTTCACCGGTTTGAGCTTAACTCTAGCTCGTACTCCACTTTTCCCTTCAGCGCCCCGGTTGGACACACCCCCACGCAGTTGCCGCAGAAGACGCACGTCGTGTCGGGCATGTCCTCGTCGAAGAAGGTCGCGACATGGCTGCCCAGGCCGCGGCCGCCCCAGGTCAGCGCGAAGGTGTATTGCACATCCTCAGCGCAGACCTGGATGCAGCGCCAGCACATGACGCACTGGCTGTAATCACGCACGTAGAAGGGGTTGTCGTCCAGCAAGTCGAACTGGCGCCGCTTGCCGCCGCTAAAACGGGCCGCGCCCGCGCCGTAGCGTTCGATCTGCTGCTGGATCTCCGGCGCCTCGTGCAGGTCTACGGTCGAGGCCAGCAGCTCCAGGATCACCCGCCGCGCTGTGTTGACCCGCTCGCTCTCCGTGTCCACGATCATATCCTGGCGCACGGTCGCGACGCAGGCCGGCTGTAGCGTGCGCGCGCCGCCCACCTCCACCGCACACAGCCGGCAGACGGCATTGGCAGTCAACGTGGGATGGTAGCAAATCGTTGGGATATCGACCCCAGCCGCGCGTGCGGCTTCCAGAATCGTGCCGCCGACCGGCGCGTGAACAATCTGACCATTGAGGCTAAAGCTGACCTGGGATGGTTGAGGGCTCGGCATGGGCGACTCCATCGTCTGCTGGCTGTGGTTTGTACGACATCGATTGGGCGGTGCGGGCAAGTATAGCGCAGCTTGCCCGGAGGCGCAAACACGATTGACAGTGGGCTGCGCCTTGATCATTCTGAGGTTCGTGGCTATAATCACAATTGGCGATTGCCACTTCTCAGCAGAACGGAAACACAACCATGAACACAACAATATCTTCTGGCGCCAGCGCAGCGCCAGCCAACTCAGCAGATGTCTTGATCGTAGGCGCGGGCGTGTCCGGCCTGATGGCTGCCCACGCGTTGCAAGCCCAGGGCCTGACTGCGCTTCTGCTGGACAAAGGGCGCAGTGTGGGCGGCCGGCTAGCCACCCGCCGCGTCGGTCCCGGCCGAGCCGACCATGGCGCCCAGTTTTTCACCGTGCGCAGCCCGCAGTTCCGCGCCTGGGTGGAGCGTTGGCAAGCCGAAGGGCTGGTCTTTGTCTGGTCCACCGGCTGGAGCGACGGCAGTCTGGCCGAGACGCCCTCCGACGGCCACCCACGCTACGCGGTGCGCGGCGGCATGAACGCGCTGGCGCAGCATCTGGCGCAAGGGCTGGATGTGCGGGTGGAAACTCACGTGGCGGCTCTGAAGCCCAAGGCCCACGGTTGGCAGGTTGTCGACCAGGCCGGCCGGACCTACGACGGCCGCGGCTTGCTGCTGACGCCGCCCGTGCCACAGTCGCTGGAACTGCTGGAGGCCAGCGGCATCGTGCTGGCCGACTGCGACCGCGAGGCCCTGGAGGACATCGAGTACGCGCCCAGCCTGGCCGGCATCTTCTGGCTTGATCAGCCGCTGCGCCTGCCCGAGCCGGGCGCGATGCAGCGCAGCAACGCCCCCATCGCCTGGATGGCCGACAACCAGCGCAAGGGTATCTCGCCCGAAGCCACCCTGGCCACCGTGCATGCCGCGCCGGAGATCAGCGAGGCCGCCTGGCAGATGCCGGAAGCGGCCGTGTTGGAGTCGCTCTTCGAGGGCCTACAGCCCTTCCTTCCGCCCGGCGCCCAGGTCCTGGAGCAGCAGCTCAAGCGCTGGCGCTATGCGCTGCCCACCCAGTCCTACCCGGAACGCATGCTAGTGGCCGACGGCCCGCTGCCTCTGGTCTTTGCCGGCGACGCGTTCGGCGGCCCGCGCATCGAGGGCGCTGCGCTGTCCGGCCTGGCTGCGGGTCGGGCGCTGGCGACGGTCGTCGCTAACCGCTAATCCGTCACCGATCACCGATGACCGATGATCGATCACCGGTCACCTTTCTTAACTTACCCTTAACCTGATCACTGTCTAGTCTTCACCTTCTGGCGCCGTTCTTGGGAGATAATGGCGTTGTCGCTGGCCGTTCGTTAGCCATCGACGCCGGGCACAAGACCGAGTCCATCCAGGATGGTTTCCAATGCCTGGCGCCTGAGTCATCACAAACTGCCAGGAGGTTTTCCCATGAAGGCAAAAAAACAGGTTGACCGTAGGGCGATCATCATCTCAGCAGTGCTGACTGCATTGCTCCTGACCGGCGCCGGCTCGGCTGCGCTGGCCTCCAATTGGCTGGCGGGCAGCGATCCCGCCGCTCAGACGGCCCCACAATCTGCCGTCAATGGCGCACCATTTGTTGTCACTGTTGAACCACTGTTCAGCGGCACGGCCGGCCAGGCCGTGGCGGACGCTTCTGGGGTTGTAGGCGTCGATCAGGCCGCCAACGATCAGGTAGCGGCGGCCTACCAGGCGCAGCTCAACCAGGCCTATCAGGCCTTGCAGGAGGCCTACGCGCAGATCGACGCGTTGCAGTCGGCGCAAACCCAGGCGGCGCCCCAGGCCCGTTTTGAATCGGAACACGAGAACGAACACCTGACGCCTGGCTTTGGCCGCGACAAGGATCACGACGATGACTGAGCAGGCACAGCAACAGTCCGCCCGCCGGCCGGCATCGAGCGGCGGCATGGCCTGGAAAAGCGGGCTACTGGGCGCCAGCCTGGGCGCAGTGTTGTTGGGCTGGGGCCTGCTGGCCCGGGACAATGCGCAGCCCACTGCTGCTCCAGCGCCCGTTCAGCCGCAAGTCATCGTGCTGCGCGTGCCGGTGCAGAACTCGCTGGGCCGCGCACAGGCAGTGGTGACCGGTCAAAGCCTGGCGCAAGGACAACGGACGGCCGTCAACATCGCGCCCCTGCCCCAGCGGCCGCTTTTCCAGCAACCCGTCACGCGCACACGTGGCTCGTGAGTCGGTCGGCGCCCATGCTGCATGAACACCGCTTTCGCGCCATGAACACCGCCGTGGCGGCCTGGCTGTGGACCGACTCGCCGCTGGCCGGCGTGCGGCTGGACGAGGTCGAGCGCTTCTTCGTTCAGGTCGAGGCCGAACTGAGCCGCTTTCGCCCACAGTCAGGGCTGAGCCGGCTGAACGCCGCCGCCGGCTGCGGCCCCCAGCCCATCTCGCCCCTGCTGGCCGAAGTGCTGGCCCTGGCGCTGGAGGCGGCCCGCGCCAGCGACGGCGTCTTCGATCCCACGGTGCTCAACGCCCTGCAGGCAGCCGGCTACGATCGCAGCTTCGAACAGATCGAAGCTGGCAAGGCCAGTCCGCAGCGCGGGCAGAGCGCGGCAGCGCCCGCTAGCGGTTGGCAGCAGGTTCGACTGGACGCAGCCGCGGGTACAGCGAGCTTGCCAGCCGGCCAAGGCATCGATCTGGGCGGCATCGCCAAAGGCTGGACCGTGGACCAGGCGGCCCGGCAACTGGGCCAGTGGGACCCGGCGCTGGTCGATGCCGGCGGCGATATTCGCTCGGCCGGCGCGCCCGGCGAACCCTGGCCGGTGGCCGTGCAGGATCCTTTCGACGAAACACGCGACCTGGCGGTCGTCCTGCTGACCGACAACGCCGTGGCCACCAGCAGCGTCGGTGGGCGGCGCTGGCAGCGCAACGGCCAGCCCATGCACCATCTGATCGACCCGCGCACCGGCCAGCCCAGCCGCAGCGATCTGCACACGGTCACGGTCCTCGCGCCGACTGCGGCCGACGCCGAGGTGACGGCGAAGGTCGTCCTGCTGTTGGGCCGCCATGAAGGCCAGCGCTTTGCTGAACAGCGCGGGCATAGCGTCCTCTGTGTCGGCCATGACGGCCGACAAAGCACGGCTGGTCGCTGGCCAGCCTGATCAACCAGCCACAGTAACTATTCCGGTGCTGGGCACTTGCGACCGATTATCAGCACGAGTCTGTGCTGCGGGCAGCCTTGCAAGCGCAAACTCCAGTGCCCGGCACCTAGGGCTGGATAGTTACCAACCAGACAGAAAAGGAACTCACCATGTTACGAAAGACCATCATTGCGCTGACCGCCGTCGTTGTTGGCGGCTTTCTCCTGATCCAACTCCTGCCCTTTGGCCGCAATCACACCAACCCGCCCGTGATCCAGGAGCCGGCCTGGGATAGCCCGCAGACCCAGGAGCTGTTCACACGCGCCTGCGCCGATTGTCACAGCAACACCACCGTCTGGCCCTGGTACAGCAACATCGCTCCGGTGTCCTGGCTGGTCTACAACGACACCATGGAGGGGCGGCAGAAGCTCAATGTCAGCGAGTGGAATCGACCCCAGGAGGCCGATGAAGCCGCCGAGACGGTCAGCAAAGGCGAGATGCCGCCCGCGATCTATCTGCCGACGCACCCCGCAGCCCGCCTGACCGCGGCCGAGAAAGAACAGTTGATCCGCGGCCTGCAGGCCACGTTCGGCGGAGAAGTTGGCAACAGCCGTGGTGAGAACGACGATGACTGACCGAACTGCTAGCCTCCCCCGCACGCGCACTGCGCAGCCGGAAGGCAGCCCGGCCAGCATCGTGCTAGGCGCTCTGGTTGGGATCGGCTTGGCTGCTGCCGGCTTCGCCATCGGCGTAGGCATGACCGGCCTGGCCGGCGAAACCACCTCCTTCTGGTATCTGAGCCGCTCGTCCGGCTTCGTCGCCTACCTCCTGCTGTGGGGGTCGGTGGTCTGGGGCCTGCTGCTCAGCTCCAAGATCGGCCATGGCAGATTGCGCCCGCCGGCGCTGCTGGACGCGCACCAGTTTTTGAGCAACACAGCCTTGGGCTTCGCTTTCTTCCACGGCCTGGTGCTGATGGGCGACCGCTATCTGAGCTTTCCTTTGCAGGCCGTGTTGCTGCCTTTCGCCAGCAGCTACAAGACGCTGCTGGTGGCCGCCGGCCAACTGGCGCTCTGGCTGTCGCTGCTGCTCAGCGTCAGCTTCCTGCTGCGCAAGCGCATCGGCCAGCGCGCCTGGCGCAGCCTGCACTACAGCAGCTTCCTGGCCTTTTTCTTCGTGCTGGTCCACGCCGTCTGGCTGGGCAGTGACAGCAGCCGGCCGGCGGTGCAGCTTCTCTACCTGGCCACGAGCGGAGTGGTGCTCTTCCTGACCTTCTACCGTGTTCTGACCAGCCGCAAGAGGCTGCCAGCGGCGGCGGCGCTGAATGAATTCAGCGCCTGACATACCCGAAGCATGCTAAAGCAAGCTCACGCACACGCACACACCAGCTTGCTTCAGCATGCTTTCCTGTGCCAGACGCCGAATTCATTCGGCGGCGGCGCTTTGCGTGCGATCTTCTCCTGATGACCTGAGTTCAGCATCCCATGCCCCAAGCAAGAATTCTCCTGGCCGATGACGACGAACTGATCGTCGATGTGCTCACCTACCAGCTCAAGAAGGAGGGCTACGAGGTGATCGTGGCCCGCGATGGCGCCGCGGCGCTTGCCTTGGCCCTCAGCAGCGCGCCTGACCTGATCCTGCTGGACGTGATGATGCCCAAACTGCAAGGCTGGGAGGTCTGCCAGGAGGTGCGCCGCACCAGCGCCGTGCCGATCTTAATGCTCACCGCGCGCGGCGAGGAGCTGGACCGCGTGCTGGGGCTGGAGTTGGGCGCCGACGACTACGTGGTCAAGCCCTTTAGCTTCCGTGAGCTGCTGGCTCGCATCCACGCCAATCTGCGCCGCGTCGCCCTGGATCAGCGCCAGCCGGCCGCGCCGCCGTTGGAGCGGGTCGTGCTGGGCCAGGTCGCCATCGACCGCAGCCGCTACCTGGTGACCCGCCAAGAGCAGCCCGTGCCCCTGTCGCCGCGCGAGTTCGACCTGCTGCTGGCGCTGCTGAACGCCCAAGGCGCCGTCGTCAAACGCAACGATCTGCTGGACCTGGTTTGGGGCGAGACGTGGATCGGCAACCCGCGCACCTTGGATGTGCATATTCGCTGGCTGCGGGAGAAGCTGGAGGCTGACCCGGCTAACCCCGCGCTGATCCTGACAGTGCGCGGCGTTGGCTACCGGCTGGCCACGGCGGGCGAGTTGAGCAGCCATGGCTGAGTCGAGCACAGCGGCCTCTGACACCCTGCCCTCGGCCCGCTGGCCCTGGCAGCGCAGCCTGCGCCTGCGCATCCTGCTCTCCTACGGCGCCGTCGTGTTCCTTGTGCTGGCGCTGCTAACTGTGCTGGTGGGGCGCGCCGTATACCGCGCCATGATCGTCGAGGCCGAGCGCTCGTTGGAGTTGGAAACCGTGTTGGCGGCCAATGCCCTGGAAGACCCGTTCAGCGGCTACGACGCCGAGTTCGCCGCCTATGAACGCTGGGAAGCGCAGCACGCCGACGAGGACAAGGCCAAGAGCGACGACAAGAGCGACGACAAAGACGACAGCAGCTCCAAGGGTGACAGCAAGTCCGTCCCAACGCCTACTCTGGCCTCTTCCGACGCCATCGTCGCGCTCGAGCCGATCGCTGGCCGGTTGGCCCAGGTCGCAGCCATTTACGCCGCTGACACCGGCGCGCGCGTCACTATCCTCGACCCGCGCGGCAACGTGGTCGCCGACAGCGCCGCTCCCTTGGGCAGCCTGCCCAATCAAGGCAACCAGCCGGAAGTCCGTGCAGCGCTCAGCGGATTGGTACAGAGGGACATGCGGGCCGCCGAGGCCAGCGGCGAGATGGCGCTGTTTGTCGCCGCGCCCATCCAGCAAGGCGATCGCGTGCTGGGCCTGGTGCAGATGGCGCGCCCCATGCGCGAGATCACAGGGGCCTTCCGCCGCTTTCTCTTGCAGTTGGGCAGCATCAGCCTGCTGGCGTTGGCGCTGGCTACGCTGCTGGGCGTTGCCATCAGCCGGCGGATGCTCAGGCCAGTGCAGCAACTGGAGCAGGCCTCGCTGCGCGTCGCCAGCGGTGATCTGAGCCAGCAGGCGCCGGTCGAGACGGCCGACGAGCTGGGCGCGCTGGCCGTGGCCTTCAACACCATGGTGCGCGAGGTGCGCGAGATGATGGCTCAACAGCGCCTCTTTGTCGCCAACGCCAGCCATGAGCTGCGCACGCCGCTGACCAACATCAAGCTGCGCAGCGAAGCCCTGCTGGGCGGGGCCAGCGAGGACCCGGCTGTGGCCGGCCGCTATCTGGCCGAGATCGACCGCGAGGCCGACCGGCTGGGCCGGCTGGCCAGTGCGCTGCTCGACCTCTCCCGCCTGGAGCAGGGTCGCGCCTCTTACGCGAGCGCCGTGCAGCCGGTCGATCTGCTGCCGCTGTTGCACGCCGTGGCCGACGCCACTGCGCTGCGCGCCAGCCAGGCTGGCCTGACGCTACACGTGGATCTGCCGCCTGAGCTGCCCCGCCTGACCGTCTGGCCGGAACAAATCGAGGCTGTGTTGGTCAATCTGCTGGACAACGCCATCAAATTCACCCCGGCTGGCGGCCAGGTCAGCCTGAGCGCCGTTGCGAACAGCCAGCGCTGCCTGATCCAGGTGGCCGACAACGGTCCCGGCATCCCGGCCGAGGACTTGCCGCACGTGTTCGAGCGCTTCTATCGTGTCGACAAAGCCCGCAGCCGCAACGACGCCCCGCCAGGCGGCAGCGGAGCCGGGCTGGGCCTGGCTATCGTCAAGGCGCTGCTGGAACAAAACGGCGGGCAAATCAGCGTCGCCAGCCAGCCCGGCCAGGGGACAGTTGCCAGCGTGGCCTTGAACGTCGTGTCCGTTCTTGACAAAACCGCAGGGTAAGCACTACAATGGCTCCTGACTGACCGGTCGGTCAGTAACCATTTTGTCAAGGACTTGAGTATGCAGATCACTGATACCCGCACGCGCAACCGCTTGCTATTAGTGCTTTTTGTCGGCGTGCTGATGGGCGCGCTGGACATCGCTATCGTCGGCCCTGCCTTGCCGGCTATTCAGGCCCAGTTCGGCGTCGACGACCGGGCGCTGGCCTGGGTCTTTACCGTCTACGTGCTGGCCAACCTGGTGGGCACGCCGCTGATGGCCAAGCTGTCCGACCGGGCCGGCCGGCGCAGCATCTACGTGCTGAACGTGGCCATGTTCGCGGCCGGCTCGCTGGTGGTCGCGCTGTCGCCCACCTTCGCCGTGCTGCTGCTGGGGCGGGCCATCCAGGGCCTGGGCGCGGGCGGCATCTTCCCGGTGGCCTCGGCCGTCATCGGCGACACCTTCCCGGTGGAAAAGCGCGGCAGCGCGCTGGGGCTGATCGGCGCAGTCTTCGGCATCGCCTTCCTCGTCGGGCCGATTCTGGGCGGGGTGATCCTGTTGGCGCTGAACTGGCACTGGCTGTTCCTGATCAACCTGCCCATTGCGGCCGCGCTGATCGTGGCCGCGCTGCGCCTGCTGCCCAGCACGCGGCCCAACGTGCAACGCCCCTTCGACTGGGCCGGCATGATCGTGCTGACCGCGCTGCTGACCGCCATGACCTACGGCATGAACCAGCTCGACACGGCCAACGTGCGGGCCAGCCTGGCTACGCCGCAGGTCTGGGGCTTCCTGTTGCTGGCCCTCCTGCTCGTGCCGATCTTCGTATGGATCGAAAAGCGGGCTGCGGACCCCGTGCTGCACCTCAGCCTCTTCACCAAGCGGCAGATGACGTTGGTCAACCTCTTTGCGGCGCTGTCAGGCTTCGCCGAGGCCGCGCTGGTCTTCGTGCCAGCGCTGCTGGTGGCCGCCTTTGCCGTGCCCGAGTCGACGGCCAGCTTCATGCTGCTGCCGGTGGTGCTGGTGATGGCGATCGGCTCGCCCCTGGCCGGCCGCACACTGGACCGCACCGGCTCGCGCACGGTGGTATTGATCGGGACCGGCGTGCTGACTGTCGGCATGTTGATGGTGGGTTTGTTGCCCATCAGTTTGGCGCTGTTCTACGTGGCGGGTGTGCTGGTGGGGCTGGGGCTGTCGTGGCTGTTGGGCGCGCCGCTGCGCTACATCATGCTCAACGAAGCGCCGCGCTCGCAGCGGGCCGCCTCCCAGGCCGCGCTGGCCCTTTCCACACGCGTCGGCCAGTTGACGGGCGGCGCGCTGGTGGGCGCGGTGGCGGCCTCCATGGGCGGCGGCGTGGTCGGCTACCAGCAGGCATTTGTCATCATCGGCCTCGTCTCGGCGGCTTTCATTGTGCTGGCGCTGGGCCTCAAGAAACGACACGAGGAACTGGCCACCGTGCAGCGCAACGAACAGGCCGAGGGAGCAGCGTCTGTCGCCTAGGCGCTGACGCCGATGCACAGAACCCGCCCGCCGGCGTTGGCTATGACGCACTGCGCAGCGAGAATTTGACACAGTGCAACGCTCTGGCTACAATACGCACTGCTGACCGACCGGTCAGTAACCCGGTTGTCCAATCACCGGATTGTAATCACTGATCAGCCGAGAGAACATTATCCTCTAAGAGAACAGCCATGAGCGAAAGCATTCAACCAACCAGCGCGGCCGCAGCAGCCGACGACAAGCTCGACTTCAAGAAGATTCTGCCCATCTTCGTGATCGTGTTGATCGATCTGCTGGGTCTGACCATCATCATCCCCCTGCTGCCCCTGTATGCGGCGGCCTACGGCGCCACGGCCTTTCAAATCGGCCTGCTGGGCGCCACCTACCCCATCTTTCAGTTCATCGGCGCGCCGATCTTGGGACGTCTGTCGGATCGCTATGGCCGCCGGCCGGTCTTGCTGGTCAGCCAGGTCGGCACCCTGATCGGTTTCCTGATCCTTGGCTTTGCCCCCAGCCTGCTCTGGGTCTTCATCGCCCGCGCGATCGATGGCCTGTCGGGCGGCAACATCGCCACCGCGCAGGCTGTCGTCACCGACAGCACCAACGAGAAGACCCGCACCCAGGGGCTGGGCCTGATCGGCGCCGCCTTCGGCCTGGGTTTTATCATCGGCCCGGTGATTGCCTTCCTCTCCCTGGCAGCCACCGGCAACAACTACCACGCCCCGGCCTTCGTGGCGGCTGGCTTCTCTGTGCTGTCGATCCTGCTGACCTGGTTCTGGTTGGAAGAGTCGCACCCGCCGGAGAAGCGCGTCCAGGCCATGCAAAAGAAATCAGCCTTCTCCTTCGGCGCCATGGCTGAGGCGCTGCGTCATCCCACGATCGGCATCCTTTTGGTGCTGATCTTTGCTCAACAGATCGCCTTTGGCGGCTTCGAGCAACTGCTCTCGCTCTTCACCCTGACCAATCTGGGCCTGGGCGCACGCGGCAACTCCATTGTCTTCGTCTACGTGGGCATAATCGTGGTGATGGTACAGGGTTACTTCATCGGCAAGTGGGCGCGCAAGTGGGGCGACCGCCGCCTGATTTTGCTGGGTCTCGCCACCCTGACGCTGGGCATGGCGTTGATGGCCGTGACGCCGAAGGTTCCACCGCCCTTCTATTCTCAGGCCGAGATGCAACAGGAGCTGAGTGTAGCGCGCACGCTGCCCGGCGAGACCCCGCCGACCCAGGGCGTGGCGGCCGACCTGCCCAGCGACGCCAACACTGGCTGGCTGGGGCTGGTCTGGCTGCTGGTCGCCATGGTGCCGGCGGCCATCGGCGGCGGCATCCTGCAGCCCAGCATCAACAGCCTGATTACCAAACGAGTCGCTGCCGACGAGCGCGGCGGCATCCTGGGCATCAGCGCGGCCTTTCTCAGCGCGGCCAACGCGCTGGCGCCGTTGATCGGTGCAGCGCTGTTTGCCGCCTTCTCCCCCAGAGCGCCGTTCTGGTTCTGGGCTGCCTTGATGGGCGTGTTGCTCGTCGTCGCTATACGCCGAGTCGCGCCCGATAGACCAGCGCCGGCGCCGCTGCCGGCCTAGATTTCCCATCAAAGGAGCTTCGTCATGGATTCTCTGGTTATCACCCTGCATTCGCTAGTCCGCTGGGCTATCGTCATCGTCGGCGTCGTCGCTGTGGTGCGCGCCTGGATCGGCTCACGCGGCAACAAGCCCTGGACACAGATGGACGACCGCCTGGGGCTGATCTTCACCAGCGTCATGGACCTCAACCTGCTGCTGGGCCTGCTGCTCTACTTTGCGCTCAGCGACATCACAAAGGCAGCTTTTCGGGATTTTGGCGCGGCTATGTCCGATCCGGGACTACGCTTCTTCGCCGTCGAGCACATCTTGATCATGATCATCGCCGTGGTGGTGGCGCACATCGGCCGATCCCGCTCCAAGAAGGCCGCCAGCGACGCGGGCAAGCACAAGCAGGCGGCGATCTTCTTCACGCTGGCCATGGTGCTGGTGCTGCTGGCGATCCCATGGGAACGCGGCCTGTTTTAGGCGTCGGTCGCGGCTGGTTCGAGCTCGTTCGCAGACCCTTGGGGTTTCTAGAAACCCCAAGGGTCTGAACTGGCCGAATTGTTGTCTGCGCTTCTGAACTTATCGCTTTCCGCGGTGGTTGGAAGCAGGCGTAAAGATCGTCTGAACTGGCCGAATTGTTGTCTGCGCTTCTGAACTCCCGCGCGATTGTGCTATACTGAGCAGAACGTTCAGTGGCCCAATCCTCGCACCGGAGATATGTTTCGATGACTGTACAAGACGCGACTCTCCAGGAAACGCCCGTATCTGCCCGCGCCAGCTTCAGCGCGCTGCGCTCCTTCAAGATCGGTTCTTTTCACATCGGCTCGTCGATGACCGACGTGCTGTTGAGCGGCGTCTGGAACCGGGTGATGATCACCGACCTGGGCGTGGTGGCCTGGCCGGTCAGCCTCCTGCTGGCCGCGCGCTACTTCCTGGCGCCGCTGGCGATCTGGGCTGGCCACGAGTCGGACACCCATCCGATCCGCGGCAGCCGGCGCACAGCCTACATCTGGCTCGGCCGGCTGATGATGTTGCTGGCGCTGCCGCTGCTGCCGCTGTCGGTCGGCTTGATCGCCGAGGGCGACGCGCGGCTGGGCTGGCTGCTGGCCACCGCCTCCCTGTTGCTCTATGGCACCGGCACGTCGATCTCTGGCGCGCCGTTCCTGGCGCTGGTGCATGACAGCGCCCCCTACGAGCGGCGCGGCCAGGCCGTCAGCATCGTCCAGTTCATGCTGGTGGTCAGCTTCGCCTTCATCCCGGTGATCTTCGCCCGCATCATGCCCGACTACGACCAGGCGCTGTTTTGGCGACTGGTGATCTTCGGCATGGTCGGGGCAGCTTTCTTCTGGCTGGTCTCAGTGTTGGGTGAAGAGCGGAGGGCGCGGCGCATCGGTACGATGCCGCCGATACCGGTGGGCGAAAAGCAGGCGCTTTCCCTGCGCACGACGCTGTCCGGCATCTGGTCGGACCAGCGCACCCGCCGCTATGCCGTCTTTCTGGCCGTGTCGGCCTTCTTTGCCTTCATGCAGGACGCGGTGCTTGAGCCGTTCGGCGGCGACGTGTTCGGCCTGACGGTGGGCGAGACGACCCGCTTCAACGCCTACTGGGGCGTCGGCGTGCTCCTCAGCATGATCGTCACCTACGGCCTGACGCGCAGGCGCCGGCCCGACCAGCAGGTCAACACTACGGCCTGGGGCCTGCTGCTGCTTGGCCTGGGCGTTGCTTTGCTTAGCGTGGCAGCGCTGCGCGAGTCGCTGACTATGGTGGTGCCGGTGCTGGTATTCTTCGGCGTTGGCTTCGGCGTCTTCACCGTGGGCGGCGTCAGCCTGCTGATGGCCGTCACCACCGCCGAGATGGCAGCCAGCTACCTGGCCCTGTGGTCGGTGATCCAGTTGGTCAGCCGCGGGTTGGGCATCGCGGTCGGCGGCGTGCTGCGTGATCTGTTCAACACCCTCAGCGGCGAGATTTCAGTGGCCTACGCAGCGGTCTTCGCCGTTGAGGCCATCGGTCTGTTCTTCGCTATCTGGCTGTTGCGGCGGGTCGACATCCGCGGCTTCGCCGAGGGACGCCGTTCTGGCGTTGCCTCTCAACCCATCGTTCCTACCCTAGATTGACTCCCATGATAGACAACATAATCATCGCTCCTTCGACCCACGTGGTAATCGGTATCCTGGTGATGGTGAGCACGCTGGCTGCGGCCATCGCGACCGGCGTGTTGGCCTGGCGGCGCCTGGGCGTCACGCCCCTGGGGCACTGGATCATGATCCTGGCCCAGGCGGCGCTGATCATCCAGATTCTGATCGGCGTCAAGCTGTTGGACCAGGGACTAGGCGTCCTGCAGCTCTACATTCACTATGTCGGCGGGCTGGGCGCGTTCTTCTTCTTCTTGCTCTACTACTGGTTCCAACCCAAGGCGCCTATCCGGCAGGGCTGGTGGGCCTTCGCCATGAGTTTTCTGGCTTTCCTGTTCGCGATTCAAGCGTACTTCATTGGCCAGGCCTATGTTGGCTAGCGATCAGCGCTTGACGATTCGATCTTACGCAAAGCCGCAAAGACGCAAGGCAGATGCCTGTGGCATGCTGGTCGGCTTGGCGTGCGCTTTGTGATCTGGCCGAGACGAGGATTGCACGATGACAGCCCAGCCGCAGGACGTCCGCCAGCAGATCTTGCACGAGGCCACCCGCCTGTTTGTCGATCGCGGGTATCATGGTCTCTCGATGCGCGAGATCGCCGAGGCCGTGGGCGTCTCCAAGGCTGGGCTGTACTATCACTTCAAGGACAAAGAAGACCTTTTTCTGGCCATCCTGACCAACAATCTGGAGCGGCTGGAACAGACCATCCAGCAGGCGCGCCAAGCCGCTGCCGTGCGCGGCCAGGTGGAACTGTTCGTGACGGAGATCTTTCAATGGGCGCCGGAGCAGCGGGCGATTATTCGCCTGGCCAGCCAGGAGATGGATCACCTGAGCCAGCACAGCGTGACGGAGTTCACGCGGCTGTATCACGCCAAGTTCATTAGCCAGATCCAGGCCATGTTGGCGGCAGGTATCGAACACGGCGAGCTGCGGGCGATGGATCCGGTCGTGGCCACCTGGCTGCTGCTGGGGATGATGTACCCCTACTTATACTCATCGCACGCGGGGGAAATGAACACTTCGACTGAGGCAGTGCAATTGATGCTGTCCATCTTCTTCGACGGCGCGGCAACGTAACTTATCCCAGAATTGTCTCAGATTCCTGCTCTAGGTCATATTCAGGGGGGCAGAAATGTGGTATGCTATGGGTGACAAGGCAGCGGCTGACGCCCTGGTCCCGCTTCATCGAGACGGTGCTGCTCCTACAGCCCAGCTTCGGTGGCGTTACCCTGGAGGACATCAGCCAGCCGAAATGCTTCCGCATCCTGGACGCCCTGAGGGCGTGGGCGTGATGGCGCAGCAGTAGGGCCTGGCCCGCCTCACCCTCAACGCCGACGATCTCTACCGCAAAGCCTGCGATATGATCAGCCGCTCGCGCGACCTGACCCAGTGGATGATGCAGCGCGGGTTCATTGCGGAGGCGCCAGAGTAGTAGACAAGGAAACAAGTAAACAAGTAGACAAGGAAACAAGTAGACAAGTAGACAAGGAAACAAGTAGACAAGGAAACAAGGAACAGGCAGACGAGCGCATAGGGGGCCGGAAGCGCGAGCTGCATTCATACCCACCTTCCGCCCCGTGTCTACTTGTTTACTTGTCTACCTGTCTACCTGTCTACCTCCCAGGAGTGATACCATGTACGACCTGATCATCATCGGCGGCGGGCCGGCCGGGCTGACGGCTACGGTCTACGCCATTCACAAGCGGCTGGAAACGCTGCTGATCACCGAGGACCTGGGCGGCAAGGCCAACTACCGCATGCACATCCGCGGGCTGGAGGGCTATGAGGCCATCAACGGCGAGGAGGTGGTGCGCAAGTTCCAGAGCCAGGTGGAGTACCTGGACTTCGCCCGCTTGATGGACCGGGTAGTGTCTGTGGAGGCGCTGCGCGGCAGCGACGGCCACGAGGTGTTCCAGGTGACTACCGAGAGCGGCACATCCTTCGTGGCCCGCGCCCTCGTCCTGGCCACCGGAGCCCGGCCGCGCATGCTCAACCTGGCCAATGAGCGCCGTCTGCTGGGCTTGGGGATCAGCTACTCGGCCATCAGCCACGCGCCGTTGTTCTGGGGCAAGGACACGGCTGTGGTCGGCAGCGACGCGCTGGCTTTTCGCTCCGCCGCCGAGCTGGCCACGCTGGCCAACCGGGTCTATCTGGTGGCTAGCGAGCCGCTGCCGCTGCACTCGCCCTGGCTGGACAAGCTGCGTAGTTTCGACAACGTGGTGCTGCTGGAAGGCGCCGCCATCACCGATGTGGCCGGCTCCGCCTACCTGGAGCAGATGACCGTGCGAGCGTCCGATGGCAGCCAGCAGGATATCCCCATCAAAGGCTTGTTCGTCGAGCTGGGCCTCCTTCCCAACGCCGACCTGATCAAGGACCTGGTCGACCTGGACGAGCAGGGCCGCGTGGTGGTCAACGCCCGCGGCGAGACCAGCCGTCCCGGCGTCTACGCGGCCGGCGACGTGACCAACAGCTACGCCGAGCAGGTGCTGATCGCCGTAGGCGACGGCGCCAAGGCCGTGCTGTCGGCCTATGAGTATCTGCTGCGCTGGCATAGGCCGGCGCGCACAAGGCTTTGAACGATGAATGATGAATGATGAATGATGAATCCGGAGTGCCTCCGGCATTTATCGTTCATCATTCATCGTTCATCATTTCCCAAGGAGATTCGCATGACCGCAACATTGATCGATGGCGCCGCCATCGCCGCCGACATCCGCGCTGAGATCAAGACGCGCGTGGACGAGTTGTTTGCCGCCAGCGGCCGCCGGCCGGGGCTGGCCACCGTGCTGGTAGGCGAAGACCCGGCATCCCAGGCTTACGTCCGCATGAAGGGCAAGAACAGCGTCGAGGTGGGCATGGAGAGCTTCAGCTACAAGCTCCCGGCTACCGCCTCGCAGGAGGAGGTGGAAGGGCTGGTGCGCGAGCTGAACGCCAACCCGGCCGTCAACGGCATCCTGGTGCAACTGCCGCTGCCCAAGCACCTCAACGAGGAGGCCATCCTGGGCGCGATCAGCCTGGAGAAGGACGTGGACGGCTTCCACCCGGTCAACATTGGCCGGCTGGTGATGAAGGGCCGCCAGCCGCTGTTCATCCCCTGCACGCCCAAAGGCTGCATCGAGCTGCTGCAGCGCACGGGAGTCAAGCTGGAAGGGGCCAACGCGGTGGTGCTGGGCCGCAGCAACATCGTCGGCATGCCCGTGGCTGCGCTGCTGCTGCACGCCAACGCCACCGTCACCACCTGCCACTCGCGCAGCAAGGACCTGCCCGGCATCTGCCGCGCGGCCGATGTGCTGGTGGCCGCCGTGGGCCGGGCCGAGATGGTCAAGGCCGACTGGGTCAAGCCGGGCGCGGTGGTGATCGACGTGGGCGTCAACCGCGTGGATGACGCCAGCAAGAAGAGCGGCTACAAGTTGGTCGGCGACGTGGCCTTCGACGAGGTCAAAGAAGTCGCCGGCGCCATCACTCCCGTCCCCGGCGGCGTAGGCCCCATGACCATCGCCATGCTGCTGAAGAACACGCTGGATGGGTTCGAGCGGACGATTTAACGGGCAGGGTAGAGTGGTAAATTGGTAGATTGGTCGGTGGGTGTCCCCAAGTGACCCGACGCTTGCTGCCGACTCGCCAGCCGACCAACTTACCACTTTACCACTCGACCAATCTACCAGGAGAACCACCTATGCGAGATTTAACTGATGCCTTCGTCGAGCTGATTCGACGGACTTCGACTGACCTACCCGCGGACATGGAGCAGGCGCTGCGGGCGGCGCGGGAGCGCGAGGCGGCGGGGTCGGCGGCGCAGGGCGCGCTGGATACGATGCTGGTCAACACCGAGATGTCGCGCGCCAAGTCGCGACCGATCTGTCAGGACACCGGCACGCCGATCTTCGAGGTACACTACCCCGTGGGCTGGTCGACTCGTCAGCTCGCGGCGCAGATCAAGCAGGCCGTGGCCATCGCTACTGAGAAGTCCTACCTGCGGCCCAACGCGGTGGACGCGATCAGCGGCGACAACAGCGGCGACAACAGCGGCGTCGAGTTTCCCACCATCCACTTCCACGAGTGGGACGAGGACGCGGTCAAGGTGGATTTGATGCTCAAGGGCGGCGGCTGTGAGAACGTGGGCGCGCAGTATTCCCTGCCCAACGCGCAGCTCAAGGC
>JBAQCH010000309.1:0-2775 GCA_049294015.1 Anaerolineae bacterium | reverse complement strand
CCCCAGCGCCGGCCGAACAGCCGACCGATACGCCGGCCGCGCCGCCCACCAACACGCCGGCGCCGCGACCGGCCGCCACGGGCCAAATGACGTCGCCCGACTACGGCGCCCAGGCCTTTCTCTGGTGGCGCGGCGAGATTGCTGACCGCGACCTGACGTTGATGAAGAACGCGGGCTTTCGTTGGGTCAAACAGTGGTTCGCCTGGGACGACATCGAGGGCGCGGGCCGCGGCCAGTACGACTGGAGCATCCCCGACCGTATCGTCAGCCAGGCTGAAGAGCACGGCCTGAACCTGCTGGTGCGGGTCGACCGCGAGCCGGCCTGGGCGGGACCGCCCCCCCAGAACAGCGCTGCCTTCCAGGAGTTCCTGGCCGAGATGGCCACGCGCTACAAGGGCCGCATCGACGCGATCCAGATCTGGAACGAACCCAACCTGGCGCGCGAGTGGGGCAACAAGGCGCCCAACGCGGCGGAGTACGCGCAACTGCTGCGTGACTCGTACCAGACCATCAAAGCCATCGATCCCAACATGACCGTCATCACGGCTGGTATGGCGCCCACCGGCACCTGCTGTGACATCGCCATGCCCGACGACCAGTTCTACCGCGACATGTACCGGGCCATGGGCGGCAACTCGACCGGCTACTTCGACATGCTGGGCGTGCATGGCGCCGGCTTTGCGGCCCCGCCCGAGGTCTCCCCCGACGAGACGGCCGCCAACGAGGACGATTTCGGCGGCGAGCGCTTCTTCGCCTTCCGCCGCATCGAGGACATCCGCCAGATCATGGTGGAGAACGGCGACGCTAACAAGCGCGTGGCTGTGCTGGAGTTCGGCTGGACCACCGACAACCGGCAGGGCACCGACTACTACTGGCACGGCGCGGGCGCGGGCATCGACGCCAACGTGCAGGGCGACTACCTGGTGCGCGCCTACGAGTGGGCCGAGGCCAACTGGCAGCCCTGGATCGGGCTGATGAGCCTGATCTACATGCCCGACCTGGAGTGGACGTCCGACGATGAGCAGTGGTGGTGGTCGATCATGGACCCCAGCCCCATCGACCAGCTCTATCTGCGGGCCCCCTTCGTCAAGCTGTGCCTATACTTCAACGAACAGCAGGGGCTGCCGCGCTGCCAGTACGCGCCGCAATAGCCATTCACTTTGTCTGCGACAGGATGCAACAGCGGGCAGGTCCTTGGACCTGCCCGCTGTTTCGTTGTCAACCATGCACTGGCCCCGTGGGATTGTTGAGCACATAGCTGTACCGGTTCAACGCCTGCGGGTTGCCCGGCTCCGGCACGATGGTGTCCGGCTGGATGAAACGGCGTAGCTGAGGGTCAAGGTATCTCGCGTTGAAGTAATACAGCCCAATTGTAGCATCTTCCCGCTGTCCTGTAAAGCGCCACGTGGTGGGTGTCGTGCCGGTGCTGACGCGCGTTTCGCCCCAGGGACGGTACAGCACGCGGCCCAGTTCTGCGCCATTGGTCCCGTTGGCGGTGACGTTGGTGCCGCCGAGATCGTCAGCCAGCGGGTAACACGTCATATTGAGCGATGGCAGGAAAGTAGTCGATAGTTGAGCAAGATTGCCAGAAAGCGCTTCACGCTCTAGGGCATCCACAATTGGCTTGATGGACCTTCCACGCGACTCAAGATGTCAGAATGCACTTGAAAGCATACCGGTGACCTCCTTGATCAGATGCACATAGCTTGAGTCGAGCGGTTGGGGGCACAGAAGGGCTCTACGCCACTCGTGCGCTGTCTCCAGGAAACGTCCGGCTTTGTAGTAAAACTCTCCCAGTCGGGCGTGAAACATGGGATCATCGGGTTCCAATCGGGCGGCACGCTCAAGCCACTGAATCGCCTCTTCCAAAGTCACAACTTGATCGGGCACATCGTAGATGGAAGCAGCGCTGAAGAGGGTACGTGCATCATGCGGATTAAGTCTAATTGCAGCACGGTATGCTTCCGCAGCTCGTTCGTAATCGAGGATTCCTACCGCGTAATACTGAGCTAAATGACTATGTAAGCGAGATATGCTTGGAGCTAACGCAATCGCACGTTCCATCCAATAAATGGCCTGCTCATAATTCTCGCCAGTTTCGTCTGGATCTCCGATTCCTAGAGAAAAGTGGCAATCTGCAATTGCTGACAGTAACTCGGGGCTCTCGCCTAACTGCGCAAGAGCTTCGATGTAAAGACTTAAGGCGATTCGCTCTTCACCATCAGATCTGAACTGATTGGCTGTGATAAGCAATTCGAATGTTAAATCGGATGGAATTGGGGTATGGTTCTTCATGGCGTCTTCACCCATGCGTTACTAATCTCAAAGGCATTGTTGGCAAGTTGGATGACTCGGACCACCACTTGTTGGCCATTGATGGTTGCCATGAACTCCAGCAGAGGTCCTTTGGGTGTCACGTCGATTTGTCTGCCCACTCCGGAGTTGATAGTTTGCTGAATGAAGGGTTGGATCAGTCGATAGTCTTGAACCAAATTCCCGCTGAGGTTACCCAACCGATCCCACGCGTGCTTTGATGCCAAAATGTGTTGCACACGATTTGTGTTTTGTTCAAGCCAATGAATTATGCGTGCTCCACCCGGCGAACTGGCTGATGCGCCAGCTGTCGTAACTACAGTTGTCAATGTTGTTTGCGTCCCCAGCGCCCCGGCTACGAACTGAGCCCCAGCGCCGAACGTTGCGCCCACCACAGCGCCACCACCTGTCCACAGCGCCGCCTCCTTCCAATTAAAGTTGTCCTGATGCGTTAGCGCATAA